>CAYMIE010000051.1:0-6591 GCA_964390405.1 uncultured Gammaproteobacteria bacterium
CTACTTATAAAGGGCATTTAGTGTACAGTGGATTTGTTAAAAGTTTGTCCGGCACCAACTCTGAGGGCAATTTTGATATTTTGCCGCTTCATGAGAATTTTGCCAGTTTAGTTGACGGACCGATTGTCATTGTTGATGAGAATGGAAAAAGGCAGGAGTTAGCAGTTGGGAAGGCATTGGTCGAGGCTTCAAATAATTTGGTTAAGGTTTTTGTAGAGTTTTAAATAAAAACTTGCATTTTTAAGTATAAGCTGCTAACATTATAGGTTAATATGAATGAGCGAAGACCTGAAGGGTCTTTTTTAAATGGGGAATCTGGGAGAATTTCTCCAGATATTTTGGTCAAAAACCCTTATTTTAGAAATACACTATTATTTCTAACAATAGTTGGAGGTCTTGCAGCAGCTTGGGAGATATCTGGTCGTCCGACATACAAAGACTACGTCGATCCTGTTAGAGACAGTGTCTCTTTAGAATCAATTAGAGAATACCACGGTAAGCCAATTGAAGAGGAAGAACCAAAAGTTTTGGTTACAGATAGATTTTTAGGAAACGATTTGGATTTTGTTCCGGTAAGGTCTGATCCAACTCGTGATGATAGTAATATTATTGGCTGGGCTCCATTTGAACAGGAAGTTGTCGCTGAAGCTTACTACGGGGTTACTTATCCTGGCGGCAGTACTTCCAGTAATGGACTCGGCCAGATTGAAGGGCCAGACGGTAAAGTTTACGGAAAGTGGTACTTTATACACCAAATTGATGTTTATGTGCTTGACGAAAATGGTGAGTGGCTTCTTAGACCAAGATTTAATGTATTCGTGGGGGGAAATTATTTAAAGCAATTGGAAACAGATATAAATTCTTCGACCGAAAATTAATTAATCTTCTTGAAGCTTCACAAATAATCACATACAATTAACTCTGCAATGCGCGACGAGAAGTGGCTCGAAGAAAAACTTCAATTTCTTCTAAAGAAATATTTTGCCAGCGTAAAACTTTCTGACCCGATTGAAATCAAATGGGGTAGGGAGGCCAAGTTTCGTTTTGGGTCAATTCGGCTTTTAAAACCAAAAGGTATCAAACTATTAACTAAGCGAACAAAACCACAGAAAAGCATCATTACCATTACCTCAATGTTTAGGTCGCCAAGAATTCCCGCAAAAATTGTAGAGTATACGATTGCACACGAGCTAACTCATTATGCTCATGGATTTTCTTCTTCAAATAAGCGTTTGTTTCGCCATCCACACCATGGTGGAGTAGTTAATGCTGAGTTGACAGAGCGCGGCGCACGCGATTTAATTGTGGAGTTTAAAAAATGGCTGAAAGCTTATCGGAAAATGATTCTGACCAGACGAACTCAAGTCTAAATAAATTTCTTTCCAACAAAATTAATTTAGCTGTTGTCGGCTTGTTGTTTGTGGGGCTTTTTATGCTGGCTTTTGGAGCCGGCACGTTTCTTTTGAAGGGCTCATCAAGTAAAGACGATATCAAAATAATCAGTTCTGAGGAAAGCGCCAGTAGTGAAGCCGGAGAAATTGTCGTGCATGTTGATGGAGCAGTTAATGCGCCGGGAGTCTATAAGCTGTCGGCTGATTCCAGAGTTAATGATTTGGTTGCTTTGGCCGGCGGGCTGACAGAGGATGCCAATACCGAATCTCTTAATTTAGCAGCTAAACTTTCTGACGGGCAAAAGATCTATTTGCCAAAAGTGGGCGAGTCGGCGACTTCCGGTCAAGTTGCGGGGGAGAGTTCATCGGGACTTATTAATGTCAACACGGCCAGTGAATCTCAATTGGACACATTGCCTAGCGTTGGTCCGGTGACTGCCGGAAAAATCATTGCCTCGCGTCCTTACAGCTCTCCAGAAGAACTTTTGTCCAAAAAAGCAGTTGGCAGTGCTACTTACAATAAAATAAAGGATCTGATAACGGTTTATTAACAGATTTAAATTAAAAATCAAATATCAAAAATCAAAATTGTGGAAGTTCTCAACAAGCTCGAACAATATTAATCTTCGACCTTGTGGAGAAGTTTCACAGCCTGAGTTGACATCGTGTCGAGATTACAACTTTTCATTTTCATTATATTACTGGTTTTTTCAGTTTTTTTTCGAGTTTGGCTTGATAAGCCAACGATTTTGCCCAAGAATCAGCCTTTAAAATTTGAAGCAACTGTAAAACGCGAGCCAAGAAATTATGATTTTTCGCAAGTAATTTATGTGGCCGATTCGCGAGTTTACGTTGATTTGTATCCAAGATATCGGGTGGGTGACCGTTTGAGGATCGAGGGAACTTTTGATGAGCAAGGGAGGATGTTTGATCCAAGAGTTGAGAAAGTTGGTGAAAGATTAGGCTTTTCCAGATGGAGGTCAGAGCTGAGAGACAAAATTTCCAAAAATGTTGGTGCGCTGCTGCCTTCGCGCGAGGCGACGCTGGTTGTTGGGACGGTTTTGGGCGTTGACACAATTTCTCAGCAGTTTCGGGAGGAACTTATCAAAACAGGCACAATTCATGTGGTGGTGGTTTCCGGCCAGAATTTGATGATTGTTGCTGGAATTTTCTTGGCGCTTACGAAATATTTAGGCAGGAGGCAGTCGATGATTTTGGCGATACTGGCAGTTTTTTCATATGCGTTTTTAACGGGATTCGAACCGCCGGTTGTGCGAGCCAGCATTATGGTTTTGGTTTCAACTCTGGCGATTTTTTTGGGAAGGGAAGCAAGTGTTGTCTGGTCTTTGCTGATTGCCGCGCTTTTGATAGTTTTAGTTTGGCCACAGGCTTTGTTTGAAGTTTCTTTTCAGCTGACTTTTGCGGCGACTTTAGGAATTGTGACTTTGGGACAATGGTTTATCAAAGTTGCGGGTCCTGTCACCAGTTTCCCTCCCGCCAGTGCTCGTTTATCTGAACAATCAGCGCAAATTAAAAACGGATCAAAGCTCCGCGCTGTCGGGGTCCCTTCCACTGGTACCACCCGTGTCTTTTATTCCACAAAGCTATTTTTCCAAGTTGCAGCAATTCCGGTTAGTGCTTTTCTTTTTACAGCTCCGGTAATTTTATTTTATTTTTCGCGGGTTTCGCCGATTGCACCGCTTGCCAACATTTTGGTTGCAGAAGCTGTGTTCCCGATAATGATACTAGGGTTTTTGATCGCCATCTCCAGTCTAATTTTTATGCCGCTGGCGCAGCTTTTGGCGTATCTGGCTTATGTGCCGGCTTTATACTTTTCGGAGATTGTAAGACTACTAGCAAAATTACTCTAATTGACCTAATGACTAATTAACCTAATAAAATCACAAGTCCCAATTAGTGATTGAGATGTGGTCATTTTTTAGAAATTAGAGCAATTAGAAATTAGAAATTAAAACTTATGTATCAAAAGTCCAAGCTATTTCTAACTCTGGCCGCAATCTTTATTATTTTGGGAATTTTGTTTATTGTAGAAAGCCAGAAGGTTGGCAAACTGCGTTTAATTTTTTGTGATATCGGTCAGGGGGACGGTATGCTTATTGTGACACCGAAGGGCAAGCAGGTTGTTGTTGACAGCGGACCGGGTGCAAAAATTGTCGATTGTTTGGGCGCCAATATGCCGTTTTGGGATAGAACTATCGAGATGATGATTTTAACGCACGCGCAGCAGGATCACATGGAAGGACAGATTGAAGTGTTTAACAGGTACAAAGTTGAGAGGGTTATCTGGAGCGGAGTTGAAAATACAACAGCGCTTTTTAACCAGTGGCAGAAATTGCTTGTTGCTGAGAAATCAGAAGTTCATTTGGGCAGATCCGGTGATAAATTAAAGCTGGATAAAATTGTTTTTGACGTACTGTGGCCAACTACTGTGATGTCAAACGTCTGGAAGATTGCGCCGCCTTCTGATATCAATGATAGTTCTGCAGTTGTAAGACTTGGGTATAATCCCGATACCGGATCGGGAGAGGCTATTTGTGCGTATTTGACAGGAGATTTGCCAAAGGAGATTCTCGAGGGTTTGATAAATAAACCCTGTCAGATTCTCAAAATTTCGCATCATGGGTCAAAGACAGGAACGAATCAGGAAATTTTAGACAAAGTGAATCCGCAAATTGCCATAATCCAAGTCGGCAGTAAGAATCGCTTCGGCCATCCGCATAAAGAAGTGTTGGATATTTTAACGTTAAAAGGTATCAAAATATTAAGAAATGATACAAGTGGTACGATAGAAATAGATAGTGATGGAGCCAGCTATTTTATCAATTAAAACCCCATAGTTGTTAAATTTAATCGTGAGTAGTATAATTTCTGTTTATGGAAAGAGAAACTTTGCGCAGAACATCGGCAAGAATTGCTTTGGCTAATCATCAAAAACCGCGGAGAACTATTAGTGAGCTTAGGAACCCATTTGGAGAAGAATTTAATCGCCACGCATGGCCAGTGACACATGCTTTTTTAAGGGCTGCGGTGGAAGAAGGTGCACACCTAATTGTTCCAAAGGTACTTGGAAAGTTCCCTGACGGCGAAGCAAGGTGGATCAGAAAAAGAAATATCGCCGGTATATATTTTGGCAGTAAGGCTAGTAAAGAAGATATAGGACGAATGTTTGGATACTCAAGAAATAGCACTAGCAACGAACCCAATTTGAGGTCTGGACCGCAAGAACATATTAAGACCTTTATAAAATTACTCTGGGGTAATTGTTCTGAAGAGCTACAAAGGGCGTTTCCACTTAATAAAATTCCGACTGACAAACCATTAACGAACGGCAATGGATATAGATCGAGCACAGGGGTGTCTAATACAGTCGATGGGGTTTTTACAGAAGCGTTCCCGTTAATAGTCAAAGGAAAATTGACAAAAAAAGGGAAAGTAATTGTAGTTAACGGAACCACAAACCCGATCCAAACAATAATCCTCAATCGGCGTAGAAGAGGTTTATTGCCAGAATCTAAGGGATTTTTATATCGTAGTCTTGCAAAACGATTTGAAAATGTTCCGAAAGATTCAGGGCTGAGACAGCTATTGCTTTTTGAAGCTGACCTTAATTTCTATAAAAATTATCGACATTTTTTCGTTACACCCAGTGAATGTTTGAGTCGGGCAGGTTTAGGTATAAGGGCTAACAGACGTATAGCTTGGATTGAGTCGGCTTTGAAAAAAGCCCATGTCCCGATTGCCCCTCTAGTTGGTGTTTTAAGGGTAAGAGGTAAAGAATATTTAATCACGCGCCTTGCTATATTGAAGTATGATCAAGTAAGCGCTGTGCAAGCTCTTACAGAGGTTTCCCGTTAGGTTTTAATTTTCCCTTGACATTTAATTATTGAGATCTGACAATTACTGCATATGTTAAGAGGTCGGATTAGGAAAGATATTGAGAAAGCGGTTAGTGAGTTAGTAGGTAAGTGGGCCATCGGCTCTGAGGTTCAGGCTCGAAGAGATGGCGAGGTCGAGGTTTCTAGACCTGGCAATTCGGAGCATGGTGATTATTCGACCAATGTGGCCTTAAAGGTAGTAACACGAGACACGAAACAAGGGACAAGAAGTGAGCAGTCGTCGGTTGAATTTGCTAGGAAATTGGCTGATAGTTTGAAAAATCAGCCTTACATTGAAAAACTGGAGGTTAAAGACCCCGGATTTATTAATTTTTTTGTAAAAGACGAAATTTGGCAAAAACAGGTTAGTGATGTACTCAAATCCGCATCTGGATACGGATCGAACCAAACTGGCAAAGGTAAAAAAGCTCGAGTCGAGTTTGTAAGCGCTAATCCAACCGGCCCCTTGCACTTTGGCAACGCCCGTGGCGGGCCAATCGGGGATACTTTAGCTTCGGTTCTGGAGTTTTCCGGCTACAGAGTTCTTCGCGAATATTATCATAACGATGTAGGTGTACAGGTAGAAAAACTTGGACAGTCAATCATCAACGTTGAGCGCGGCCAAAAACTTGAGGATCAAGAGTATAAAGGGGAATATGTTCGAGATTTGCTCGATCAAATCTCGAAAAACTCGAAACTAGAAACTCGAAACTCGAAACAAGCTGGAGAGAAAGCAGTCGAGATTCTTTTAAAAGACGTTTTGAAAGACTGTGAGAATATGGGGATTAAATTTGACAAGGTTCAGGCAGAGAGCGAGCTTATATCATCCGGCAAAACAAAATCAGCTATAGATTTCCTGCAAAAGAAAAAAGCTTTACGAAAGAAAGATGGTGCAATCTGGTTCGTTCCTCGAGTCGACTCGGGACAAGCTGCCAAGTTTTTAGAGGATAGGGAAAGTGTAGTCATCAAAAGTGATGGGGACTTTACTTACTTTGCCAATGATATTGCTTATCACAGGTTTAAATTTGAAGACAAACCGGATTTAGTTATTGATATATTTGGTGCCAATCATCATGGTCATGTTCCAAGATTAAAAGCTGTTATACAAAGTTTAGGTTATGATACAGACAAGTTTAGGGTAATTCTTTATCAATGGGTGAGGTTTAAACGGGGCAGTGAAGTCGTCAAGATGTCGAAAAGATCGGGGACATTTGTAACTGTGAGGGAGGTTTTGGACGAAGTTGGCCGCGATGCTTTGCGATTTTTTATTCTGATGCATGATGCTAATACGCATATTGATTTTG
>CAYMIE010000052.1:0-6589 GCA_964390405.1 uncultured Gammaproteobacteria bacterium
CGTAAGTCTGAAACGCACACCATACGGTGACAGTTCGGTAACAGAGTCTTTGTACGGTAAGTATACTACAAAGACAGTAACTTTTCTCATTTAGGCTGCAAGAGCAGGCTAAATTTTGCTTGACAGAGAAAAGGATTCTGAGGTTATTTTCTGATTTTTGCTCTGAAGGTTTTCTCAAGGTGCGAGATTATTTTTTCTTTAACTTGATTTGCTTCATCTGAAGTTGGCGTGCCGGAAGTTTTTTGAAAGGTCAGGCGAAGACTAACGGACTTTTTGTTTTCCCCCAGCTTTTCGTTTTCAAAAACATCGACGACATCTACTTTTTTGACGAGCGGCGCGCCGGATTTTTTGACTTCGTCAACAATTTCTTCAAGCGGCAAAACTGTCGCAACAACTGCTGAAATGTCTTCAATTACCGGTGGGTATTTAGGTATTGGATGATATTGCGCAAGAGACACGGGTATCTGATAGATTTTTGTGAGATTGATCTCTATCGCGTAAGTTTTCGTATTAATTTCAAATTGATCTAAAATCTCTTCCTTAACGGCGCCAATAGTGCCAAGAATTTCGTCAGTTGATTTGATTTCTGCTGATTGGTCTTGTTCCAAAATAGGATGATTTTTAGAAAGTTTGGCGAATTCCACTTTTCTTTGCAGATAGTCGCAAATATTTTCAACAACGCCCTTTGCTTGATAGAAATTGGCACTTGCCAAACAGGTGGCAAGCATCAGATCTTGCTTAGGCAAATTATTTTTCTGAGGCAAATAAGTTTTGGCAACTTCAAACAAACGGATGTCAGATTTCAGGTGTCGGTTTTCGGATATTACTTTTAATAGTGAGGGAATAATAGTCGGCCTCATGAATTGCCACTCCTGCGATAGGGGGTTAGTAAGTTCAACGCTGTTTTTCTCACTCCTATTTGAAACTTTGAGAAGATTTTTGGAAATTATTGAATAGGTGATTGCTTCAGTCAATCCTAAATATTTCAGAGCGTTTTTGAGACTGATGACTTCTTTTAAATCACTTTCATTTGTTTGGGGTGTTTCACCTGTTGGCAGCTTGGAAGGTAATTTGTGATAGCCGTAGATTCTGGCGATTTCTTCAATTAAATCAACATCACTTTCAATATCTTGATTGCGCCATGAAGGTGGCTGGGCAGTTAATTGGTCATGCGATTCTTTGACTGAAAATCCCAAGAGCTTTAGAATTTGGGCTGCTTTTGCGCTTTCTAAATTAATACCAAGGTAACTGTTAAGTTTTGAAAGGTCTAATTTAAAAGTTTTTGCTTTCTGTTTTTGAGGGTAGATATCTATTAGTTCTGAAGCAATTTTGGCGCCGGCTGTTTGTTTGGCAAGATATACAGCTCTTGAGAGTGCAGGCAGAATTCCTTCGAGGTCTATGCCTTTTTCAAAACGTGTTGACGCTTCGGTTCGAAAAGCGAGACTTTGGGTTGTTTTTCTAATTAACTGCTGATTATAAGCCTGGACAAATAAAACTACACGTTTGGTGCGGTTGGTTACTCTTGAATTGGCGCCGCCCATAATGCCGCAGAGGTCGATAAGTCGCTCGTTGTCCTCAATAACAATGGAATTTTCCGGAAGTTTGTGGACAGTTTCATCTAAGGTTTTAATGCTTTCCCCAAGGTGTGATTTTCGCAGTGTCATTTTTGCGCCTTTGATCTTATCGTAGTCGAACGTGTGCATGGGTTGGCCAAGCTCAAGCATAATGTAGTTTGAGATATCGACGATGTTGTTGATGGCTCTTATGCCACAAGCTTCTAAACGATTGCGAATATAGGCCGGCGACTGCCTGATTTTGACGTTGCTGATAACGATAGCTGTGAAGCGAGGACAGAGATTTTGATTTTTAATTGTGACATCAAGGGTTAAAGGGTTGGCTATATCAGGATCTAGGTTTAGACTAAAACCTTTTGGCAAATAAAAAGCAGATTTTAAATTGTTACTTGTTAGTATTGCATGAGCCTCGCGGGCAATACCTAAGACTGAAAGCGCATCCTGCCTATTGGTTGTAATCTCAATTTCAAGTAGAAAATCCTCTCCCCTTTTTTCAATTTTTTCGACTGAAGGACCGGATGCTGAAAGAAGGTTTGCCAGTGTTTTGGCAGCAGCATCGGTTTTTAAATATTCTCGAATCCAGGAAAGTGGAATTTTGATGTTCATTTAAAATTGCTCCAAAAACCTGATGTCGTTTTGGTAGAGAAGCCTGATATCGGGGATTTTGGTTTTCATCGAAATAGTTCTTTCTACTCCCCAGCCGAAGGCAAAACCAGAATATTTGTCTGGATCAATCTTACCCGCTTTAAGAACACTTGGGTGTACCATGCCTGCGCCACCAAGTTCCAACCAACCGCTTTTGCAAATTCTGCAACCTTTCCCTCCACAAACATCGCAGATGACATCGACTTCAAAAGAAGGTTCAGTGAATCGGAAGTGATGAGGTCTGAGTCTGGTTAAGCGTTCAGGCCCAAAGAAGCGGGTGGTGAAAAAGTCGAAAGTACCTTTAAGATTGGGAATAGAGATATTTTTGTCAATTAGCAATCCTTCGAATTGGTGAAACATCGGGGTATGGGAAACATCTATTTGTCTTCGATAGCATCTGGCAATATTAATCATTCTGATAGGTGGCTTTTTTAACCTTTCCATTTCGCGGATTTGACCGTTGGATGTATGGGGAGTCAGCACTTGATTGCCGAGTTTTGGTTCAGGATTTGACCTGACAAAAAAAGTTTCCCAATCGTCGCGTGCTGGATGTCCTTTTGGCATATTTAAAGATTCAAAAGCGTACCAGTCCCAATCGATTTCGGGATAGCTTTGTAAGCTGTATCCAAGCTTGGTAAATATTTCGACAATTTCTTCTATTGCTTGAGAAACAAGATGAAGATGGCCAATTTTTGTTTTTTCTCCGGGAGCTGTGACATCGATCAATTCTTGAGCCTGCTGGCTTTTTAACTCCTTAATGCGGCTTTGGGTATCTTTGTAAATTTTTTCCAGGTGATTTTTGGCCTTGTTGATACTTTGTCCAGCTTTAGGCCGATAGACAGGGTCAAGAGTCGATATTTTTTTAGTAAGTTTATTAAGCTCAGAGTTTTTGCCGAAAAGCTTTATATAGAGCTTTTCGAGTTGTTCTTGGCTATTTGCCGATTCCAGCAAGTTTTCCGCTTCTGCCAAAATTTTTCTGATTTGTTTGTCCATGAGGAAATTGTACAACAAAAAACCTATCGAACTTGAAAAAATGCTTTAAGAGTCAGAGGCGCGCATTTTATATCAAGCGGAGATTGAATTGTCAATTGGCTCGTTACTGGACTTCTATTGTTTGTCTTTCTATTGACTTTTGCTGGTAAGTGTCGACCGTGTCTTGAGTTTGGTTGATTCGCCCAGGAGTAGTGATCGTTTTGAGCTCTTCGTTTTGGCTGCTTGATTTAAACGGGTTGGTGAGCACGAAAAGAAGGGCAATAATTATGATTGTAACAAGGAGAATAATTAGACTAAGGAAGCCCGGCTTCATTTAAATTATTTTCTTAACGATCGCGTCAAAATCGTCAGGGTTTTCCAAAGCAATTTGGGAAAGAATTTTTCTATCAAGCTCGACGTTTTTCTTTTTAAGCTTGTCTATAAATTGACTGTATGAAATGTTGTGTTTTTCAAGAGCGGCGTTAATTCTTGTAATCCAAAGAGACCTCATCTGCCTCTTTTTCCCCTTTCGGCCCCTGTATGCGTCCGCGCCGGCATGAATTGTAGCTTGACGCGCCTGTTTGTATAATTTTGATCTGCCGCCACGAAAGCCTTTTGCTGTTTTTAAAAGCTTCTTGTGTCTTCTGTTGGTTGTGGTTCCTCGTTTAACCCTCATTTTAACTTGCCATTAGCCTGGCTATATTTCTTTTCTCGGATTTTGCAACAAGAGCTGGCCTTTTGTACCTTTCTCTTGCAGTTTTACTTTTTGAGGCTTTCAGATGAGATGCCATTTGCCGGCGCCTGAGAATTTTGCCTCTCTTGGTTATTTTGAATCTTTTGGCTGCTGCTTTCTTCGTTTTTTGTTTCATATTCTTTAACCTCCTTATTTTGCTGGCCGGCTTTGTTTAATTTTATGATTGTTACAAAGCGCCTGCCTTCAAATCTAGCTTCTTTTTGTTGTTCGACATTTTCGCCCAACATAGCTAGAATTTTTTGCAAAAGCTTAGGCCCAAATTCTGTGTGGGCCATTTGTCTGCCTTTGAAAACGATGCTTATTTTAACAATATCGCCATCTTTTATAAACCGCCTGACTTTTTTGAGGCCTGTTTCCAGATCGTGTTCACCTATAAATGGCGAAAATCTTACTTCTTTGAGTTCCGTTTCCTTTGTTTTTTTTCGAGCTTCTCTTTGTTTTCTATCTTCTAAGTATTTAAACTTTTTATAATCTATTATTTTGACTACTGGAGGCTGGGCATCCGGTGCAATTTCAACAAGGTCGAGATTTAAATCCTGCGCTTTTTTAAGGGCTTCTGTTAGTGAGACTAGCCCAATTTGTTTTCCCCGGTCATCGAGCAGCCGAATTTCAGATGCTCGTATTTGTTGATTTAGGCGATAATGTTTAGTTACCGTTTACCTCCATCTTTAGCATAGATTGAGTATAAAATGCTAACATGAATCAACTTCGGTTTTCAATCTCCTTTTTTAATTTGCTAGTAAAATTTGCGAGTTCTTTTTCAGCTAAGGTTTCTCCTTCTCTGGTGCGAATTGAAATTTGATCTGTTTTTTCTTCCTTTTCGCCAATAATTATTAAATAAGGGATTTTTTGCATACTTGCATCTCGAATTTTAGCCTGAAGTGTTTCGTTTCTTTCGTTCAGTTGAACACGAACGTTTTCATTTTTTAGTTTAAGCGTTATTTTTAGAGCATATGATTTTTGCTTATCAGTGATGGGTATAACAACGACTTGTGTTGGAGTTAGCCATACCGGGAGTTTTCCCTGGGTGTGTTCTAGGAGAATGCCGATAAACCTTTCAAGTGAGCCAAAAATTCCCCGATGGATCATAACAGGCCTTTTTTTCGAGCCGTCGCTGTCAACATAATTCAGCTTCATACTTTCGGGAATTTGAAAATCCAGTTGAATAGTGGCCAGTTGCCAATCGCGATTTTGAGAATCGTAGATATGGATGTCAATCTTTGGGCCGTAGAATGCTCCCTCCTTAGGCTTTATTTTGAAATCTACTTTTGATGCTTGAAGGACTTTTTGTAAATCTGATTCTGCCAGTTTCCAGCTTTCAATGTCGCCCATGGCTTTGTCCGGACGCGTTGCCAAGTAAAATCGAGGTTTGAAATCTAGTGATTTATAGACGTCAATAGTTAATCTGATTAGTTTTCTAATTTCCTCCTGAATTTGGTCGGGCCTTGCAAAAATATGGGCATCATCTATTGTGAATTGCCTAACTCTTAGAGTGCCGCCCAGAACACCGGACAACTCGTTTCTGTGAAGCGTTCCAAACTCGCTTAGCCTTAGGGGTAAGTCTTGATAACTTCTGGTGCGTGTGGAATATACCAAGGTTGATTCAGGGCAGTTCATGGGTTTTAGGGCGAATACTTCGTTGTCGACTCTAAGACTAAAAATATTTTCTCCAAAATGCTGCAAATGGCCGGATTTTTTGAAAAGCTCACTTTTAACCATAACCGGAGTCGAAATTTCCTCGTAGCCTTCAGCTGCGGTTTTTTGGCGGATAAATTTTTGCAGGGTGTGATAAATTTTTAGTCCATTGGGATGCCAGAAGACTGCACCGGGTGCATACTGGTGAAATGAAAAAAGATCGAGTTCGCGGCCGATTTCGCGATGGTCTTTAAGCTGGGGTTTGCTCATCGTGCAATGGGTGTTGAAGCTTGGGAAGCTTGTAAAATGTCTGACAAAAACTTGCCCAGAATCGGTACGAAATCGATTTTTGATACAAAAAAGGCAATGGCCGCTACCAGCATAGTTGAGCCGATTATAACGCCCAGGCCCCAACCGATTCCGCCTAGTAAGCCTACGAGGAATCGTTTTTTAGCCGAAGGTGAAACTTCAATGTAATATTTTTCGATAACTTTTTGTTTTTCTCCTTGTTGTGTTTTATCTAGCTCCTCTGCCATTGTGACTCCTTCTTGTCTTATTTTCAATCGCGTGTTGTTGCCTTCTTAATCTTTCCCGTTCTGTTCTGATTTTTTGTTCGTCTTTAACTGGTTCAGTTGTCTCTATGGCTAAGCTTTCTACCGGTGAAGGTCTTGAAAGTGTGCCGCCAGTATTTACTTGACGTATCAGTTCAAGAGGCCCTCCAGGGATTTGTTTCAACTGAGTAACAATTGGTGTTGGACGTTTTTTGCCTAGATGAGTTCTGGATACTGTTCCTCCAACATCCGGCGCTGAGTCACTTGGATGTAGCGGTTGTTCTCCTTGGGCTGATCTTAGGGTTTTTTCACGATCAGTAGGTTGTCTACCCTCAGGACTTTTCATATTTATATTTTACCTTGAAATTGATTGCTTGAGCAATTTTTGTGGGCGGTAGAGGATTCGAACCTCTGACCTTTACAATGTCAATGTAACGCTCTAACCAGCTGAGCTAACC
>CAYMIE010000053.1:0-6453 GCA_964390405.1 uncultured Gammaproteobacteria bacterium
TCACATACTTTACAGATGCCAAAGATTGGACAGCAGCTGGATTTTTGGGTAGGTTGGACGGACCATTCGCATCAATTTTCTCCTCTATGACAGGTAATGTACTAGTTGACAAGCTGAACGCTTGGGGCTTGCTTTTAGTAGGAACTGCAGTGATCCTTGGTGTGTTGGTTAGATGGTCAGCTTTTTGGGGAATTGTCATTATGATCCTATATTGGGCAGCTGGATTTCCACCAGATAATGCATTTATTATCGACGACCATATTATTTATTCATTAGTATTTATAGCTTTAGCAGCAATTGGAGCTGGTCGAATCTGGGGATTAGATAATATAATCGAAAAATCAGGATTTGTTAAATCAAACTCTTGGCTATTAAAGTTTTTGGGCTAAATATGTATTTTTATTCCCAACTTTTTTAAAAATGAAATCAAAAAAACTATCTAAACAGTCGGCCTTTTCGCTTCATCGCCATTTAATAAGCGCCTTTTCTCTTGTAGGCTTTGTAATAATGGCATATTTAACTTATATTCATTTTTCCCAAGCAAAATCATTTTGTGATCTTTCAGAAACTGTTTCTTGTGATGTAGTAACTACCAGCCTATATTCAGAAATTTTTGGCCTGCCAGTATCTATTCTTGGTTTAGGATATTTTGGGCTTACCCTCCTACTTACCTTATTTAATAGAAGTAAAGGTGTTTTTCAGATAATATTTTTTCTGACACTCTTCGTCCTTATACCTTCATATTATTTAACCGCAGTTGAGGCTTTTGTTATTAAAGCGTTTTGCATTCTTTGCGAAACTTCAAAATTATTAATGCTAGCAATTCTCGTGATGTCTTTTGTCGCTATGAAACAAAAAGCGAGTATTGTATTTAGAATGGCGATTCCTATAGTACTTGCAGGGTTCGTAGCTGCTGGAGTAACATATTTTGCTCAAAATGCAAAAACCACAACTAAAGACCACACTCCTTTCGTAGAAGCGTTAAACGAAAAGGGAGTAGTTTATTACAAATCCGTTAGATGCACAAACTGTAAACGTCAGGAAGCACTCTTAGGTGAAGCATATACTAAATTAAATCAGGTAGAGTGCCATCCCGAAGGCATAAACCCCCAAGTAGAACTATGTTTAGCAAAAAAGATAGACCATACACCAACATTTATAATTGAAGTTGACGGCGTAGAAGTAAAAAGAATTGTTGGGCTACAATCATTAGAAAACTTGGCAGATTTTGCAGGCGTGCCGAAAGGAACTCTAGAGGAATAAATGTTTGGTGAAGAATTAACATTGCCGATTGTTATAGTAGCAGCAGTTGTCGACAGCATTAACCCCTGCGTATTTGGTGTTCTCATATTTTTAATAGCCTTTATGACCAGGATGTTCAAAAGTCCTAAGAAAATGCTAATTTTCGGACTTCTGTACTCAATAGTGGTGTATATAACCTACCTTCTGCTAGGATTCGGAATTCTAAAAGTTGCAATTGGCACTGGTTTTGCAACAACCTTTTACTGGATAGCGGCGTTAATTGCAATCGCTGCTGGTCTATTTGAAATTAAAGACTACTTTTGGTATGGGAAAGGTTTCTCTCTTCAAATAATTCCAGGTGGAGGGGAAAGGATTAAATACTATACAAGCAAGATAGAAAAATTAGAACGAGGCAACACGGCGCTCTTAATTTTAACTACCGCTTTGCTTGGTGTATTTGTTGTGCTTGTGGAGCTTCCATGTACCGGAGCGCCGTACCTCGCTGTTTTGGGTCTTCTTTCAAAAGGAGCATTTGCAGAGGCTGTTCCGCTGCTCCTGCTTTATAATTTCATCTTCATAATTCCCCTTTTTGTAATTATTGGGGTTACTTATTTTGGAACTTCTTCAGAAAAACTTGAGGCATGGCGAACGGAACATAGGGGACTAATGAGGCTTGGGATTGGATTATTTTTACTGTTACTCGGATTCTACATGATTTATTCCCTGAATCCAGTATTCTAACAATTTACTTCAAGACCGTTAACTTTTTCCTCATTGACCTAATAAATGGGCGATTGGCTCAAAAATTGGCGGAAAAACTAATAGTAAAAAGGCAATTGCCGAAAATACGAAAAACCAAAATACAGATTTTTGACTATTTATTTTTACAGCTGTAAAAATTCCCAGAGATATTAAATAAATAATAATAGAAAGAATATAAACCCCCAGAAGTGGTCCAACCGGAGGATAAAAATTTAACGTAGCGCTAAAAGCAGGGAAAGCGGTTTTAAAGATATTTATGAAGGCGAATAAAAGTAACGTAATAGAAGCGGATAATAAATATTTATTTGCCTTATAACTATCTTCCATTTTTCATCTCACAGGTGCTGTTTTAGTTACCAGAACAGCTTCGGCAGCAACTATTAACACGAATATTAAGCTTACGATTAATCCGAAAATTACAGACCGACGAAGTTTTAAATTTGAATCATTGTTAAAATTCGATCCTAAAGATTTAGTAACCAGATATACAGTCAAAATTATCAACGGGGGGGCAAATGCTAAAAATTCTTTATGTTCAAAAATTACAGTATGATACCAAGCGGTAGCCTCCGAAGCCTTAAGTATTGTTCTCGGGCCACCTTCTGCACGATAGGGTATATAAACAGTCAAGCCTGCGGTATCTAAAAGAACCAGGTCAATAAATAAAGCTAATAAAATATTTTTAAACCAGGAGAAAAAGTTATTGCTCTTTCTAACTACAAAATATAAGATTATTCCCGCTCCAAATAATATCAGCGAAAGCATGGAAAGAAGTCCATGAAAATCGGCAAATTTTTCCCAAAAAGGTAAATTAAATAGCTTTACAAATACGTCCACGTATATATTTTACCACTCAAGCCTTATATGTTTCATTGCGTAATCTAGAGTACCATTAACTTTTTTTCCAGGATTAAAAATATTATCAGGGTCAAAGATTTTTTTAGTTTCTTCAAACAAAGAATAAATCTTTGCTCCATACATCTGTTTTAAATAAGGAGTTCTGATTATCCCGTCATTGTGTTCACCCGTTATTGAACCTTTATATTTTGCAATAATTTTATATACTTGATTAGCAATTTCTGGAATAGCGCGCCTTACATTGTCGTTTTTTATATCAGCGAGCGGAATTATATGAAAATTTCCATTACCTACGTGAGCTGCTACGGTAAAAATAAATTCCGGATGCTTTTTCAAAATATTAGTTACCTGAGGAATAACTTCTGATATAAATTCCGGCTTAATTACAAAATCATCTATAAAAGGTACAGTGTGTTTATTTCTTATTTTTTTTCGCAGTAGATTAAAGCTTTCGCGTCGAACTAACCAGTATTTTTTTTCTTGGCCCTCTTCTGCTATTTGAGTGAAAGGATGAAGCGGTTTTAACTTTTCCCGTAAAGTACCTAATTTTTTATTGACTTCCCTCCGACTATCACTGGTAAAATCTACCTGCAAAACAAGTTTTGGCAAGTTCCGGCCGGCAAACAGTGAAATGAACGCTGGTAAAAATGCAATTCCCGCCTGAATCATTCCTATAGGGCCAAGTTGTTTTGTAAATTCAGGAAAATATTTTAGCGCTAGCTTGAGCGTATTATCATCATAAGATTCGAAACTTTCAGGTTTCAAAGTTAATACTTCATTAACAATTTGTCCAAGATGAGCCATATCTCTTAAATAAATAATCAACATTCCTCTATGTTTGTGAACTGGCACAAGTTCCAAATCTCCTTCCAGAAGCAAGCCCAGTGTTCCCTGAGCTCCTGTCCAAAGCTGCGTAAGATCAAATATCTTTTTTTTGCGATCTAAAATATTCCAGAGAAAATATCCGGCGGAATTTTTACTAACATCTGGTTTTGCTTCCATAATATCTTCATAATTAGTTGTTATTAGTTTGTATAATTTATTGTATATTTCTCCTTCAAAATCATTTTGTGCCATTTTCATATTTAATCCAGCTTCATTTAGAGATTTAAATTCGTAAGTTTTTCCATCTTTTAATACGACCTTAACTCTCCTAATATATTTTTCTGTGGTTCCATATTGCAGGGATTTTTCCCCTCCGGAATTATTATTCAGTATTCCACCCATGGCACATATACCGCGCGAAGCGGGGTAAGATGGGAAAATAAGGTTTTGTTTTAGAGTTTCAACTTCAAAATCCCGATAAAACACACCAGGTTCAGTTGTTGCGATATTACCTTTTACACTTGGTGTGTGATTAAAGTATTTTCCAAATGCCACAATTATAGATTCTCCAATTGAGCCACCACTCATATCAGTGCCTGCAGAGCGTCCAGTTAGAGAAAGTTTAGAGTTATTTTTTGTATTTTTGCTTACATATTTAACCAACGATTCTACATCCTTCTGATCTTTTGGAAACACAACCACTTGGGGTTTTACTTCAAAAAGTGAGGCGTCATGACTATACGTTTTCAAAGTTTCTTCATCCGCTTCCACATCTCCTTTGATTATTTTTTTAAGATCATTTGCTAAATCAACCATTTTTCCTCTCCATCACTTTTTTTACAGCTTCAATTATTGCCGTATCATCCATTTTATATTTTTTAATTAACTCTGCAGGTTTTCCAGATTCGGCAAATGTATCCTGAAGCCCAATGTATTCCATTGGTAGTGGTTTATTTCGGCTTAATACTTCGGCAATTGCACCTCCAAGCCCTCCGGTTATCTGATGATCTTCGACAGTTACCACCGCTCCGCTTTTTTCTGCCGAGCTGATAATTCCCTTTTCATCAATTGGTTTTATTGTGGCTACATTAACAACATCAACCTCGATTTTTTCCTTTTCAAGTTCACTAGCTGCAGCTAGTGCGTAGTAAAGTAGATGGCCTGTTCCAAATATGGTAGCTTGAGGATTTTTACTCAGCCAATATACTTGAGCGTGGTTTATATCAAAAGGAGTTTTATCTGTCGTTATCACTGGGGTTTTGTCCCTAGTAAATCTCAGATAAACAGGACCTTTTATATCAGCCGATACCTCAGTTGCCCGTAAAGCTTCATGCCAATCACAAGGTACGATAACCTTTATCCATGGCCAAGCTCTGACAATTGCAATATCTTCAGTTGCCTGATGAGTAGCTCCGTCGGCTCCGGTTACAATCCCACTATGATGCCCGGCAATTTTTACGTTGGACTGGTTGTAAACAATCGTAGTTCTAATAGTTTCCCAATTTTTCCCCGGAGAAAATGTAGCGTAAGATGAAATAAAAGGAATCTTCCCGCTCACACCAAGACCAGCTGCAATTGCTGCCATGTTTTGTTCTGCAACCCCGCATTCAATGAACCTTTCAGGAAATTTTTCGGCAAACTTTGCGCATTGGGTAGAATCAGTCAAATCAGCGCACAAAACAACAACATTTGGATTTACCTCGCCGAGCTTTTCCAAAGCATCACCGTAACCCTTACGAGTTGGTGCAACTTCAACATCTTTATCGAAAATCTTCTGGTTTAATTTTAAGGCAGGATTAAGCATCATTCGTGCTCACTGACGATTTTTCCTTGAAGTGTCCTAAGTTCAGCGAGGGCTTGTTTAGCCTGTTCATCATCCGGGGCTGAGCCATGCCATTTATAATCATTTTCCATAAAACTTACCCCTTTGCCCGGAATTGTGTGGGCGATAATTATTGTTGGTTTTTGATGAGTTGATTGGGCTTTTCCGATGGCATCAACGAATTCTCGGATATTGTGCCCGTCAACATCTATAACCTCCCAATTAAAAGCCAAATATTTTTCACGCAAGGGTTCAAGAGGCATAATATTTTCCGTAAAGCCATCTATTTGGATATTATTTCTGTCTATGACTTGAGTTAAATTGCCAATTTTATTTTTGCCGGCAAACATCGCAGCTTCCCAGATATTACCTTCCTGATGTTCTCCGTCGGAAGTTAGGACGTATATTCTATAATCCTTTTTATCCAATTTGGCAGCAAGTGCCATACCGATCGCTTGTGATAAACCCTCACCCAATGGACCGCTTGTTGTTTCCAGACCCGGCAGAGCTGTTCTGTGTGGATGTCCCTGCAGACGGGAATCTATTTTTCTCAAAGTTTTCAACTCTTCAATTGGAAAGTAACCGGCAAGCGCCATAGTCACATATTGGACCGGGCAAATGTGACCATTAGAAAGAACCAATCGGTCACGTTCGGGCCAGTCAGGTTTTTTTGGGTCATGGTTTAATATATGGAAGTAAAAGGCGCAGAAAATATCAGTCATTCCTAAAGGCCCGGCGCTATGCCCAGATCCTGCCTCGAGTAGTGTCTTAATTATAAGCTGTCTAATCTCGTTAGACTTTTCTTCAAGTTCTTGTAACTTTTCTTCGTGAAGTTCGCTAGTCATTTTTTGAGAACAATCATCAGGTCTGAAACGTTTGTCGGTAGTCTATCTGTCAGTATAGCATCGCCGACAGCCTTAAAAAAAGCAAAACTGTCGTTGTCG
>CAYMIE010000054.1:0-6412 GCA_964390405.1 uncultured Gammaproteobacteria bacterium
TTAAGACCGTCTGGAAATTTAATGCCGTAAATTTTGCGCATGCCTCTTTCATACATTGTCCAAAGTGAAGTACTGGTTGAGCCAGTAATGTAGCCGCGAACAACAATTTCAATTGGCAGGGCTTTCGCTTCGGAAACCAGCATGACGTTGGGATCGACAACTCCGATCATGTGGTTTGAAACAATGTCGCGTGTGTTTTCAAACCAAAACTGAGAAAGCATGTTTAGCACTGCTCCGCGAAAAGGAATGAGACCAACAACCTTATCAAACGCTGAAACCCTGTCTGTGGAAATCAGAATTCTAAAGCTGTCTTTGCTGTACCAATCGCGGACCTTACCGCTTTCCTTTTTACCTAGGCCCTTAACCTTGACTGTCTTAACAGCACTGGCGATATTTTTTTCAATGGTTTTTCTATCGATCATTTATTTTTTTTAAATACTTCTTCCAGCCGATTTTTTGGAGTTTACTGTTTTTTTTTAAAACACCCAGTCTTTGGTCTTTTTTAAAATCTTCGACTGCTTTGGCAACTTTTGCATCCGAGGCGCCAATAATTTGGGCAGCAAGCAGGCCCGCATTTCTGCTACCATCAACTCCAACAGTTGCAACAGGTACGCCGGGTGGCATTTGGACTATTGAAAGAAGTGAATCTAGACCTTCCATTGATTTTGATTTTATGGGAACACCGATTACCGGAAGCGAAGTAAGAGCCGCAACTGTTCCAGGCAGAGCTGCTGCACCGCCGGCGCCGGCAATAACAACTTTTAATCCACGCTTTTTAGCTGAAATCGCATAGTCGGTCGTTTCCTTTGGAGTTCTGTGGGTGGAAAGAACCTTGACTTCATTGTCAATACCAAGTTCGTCAAGAATTTGAGCTGATTGGAACATTATCTGCAAATCAGAATCTGATCCCATAATTATGCTAACCAGTGGCTTTTTCATTTTTGTCTTTCCTGGAAGATTTGATATCAATTATTGCTTTTTCCACTATATCCTCAGCAAGTCCTGTGTATGTCTGCGGTGTGAGTTCCCTAAGAGCTGCCTTTTGATCCTTATCAACAGGCAATTTATCGACCAGTTCTAACCAACCTTCGTGATCTATATGCTTGCCTCTAGTAAGAGCTGCCACTAATTTAAAAGGATCTTTTACTCCTGTCTTTCTAAGTAATGTTTGGACAGCTTCACCGAGTATTGACCAGTCTTTATTTAAATCTTCCTCGATTTTAGTCTCATTTGGTCTAATTCTTTTGATACCATCTAATAATCCTTTGTAAGCTACTAAGGAATAACCGAGAGCTGTACCAAGATTTCTAATCATCGTACTATCGGAAAGATGTCTTTGCAATCTTGACACTGCGAGTTTTCTAGAAAGCACTTCGAAAATTCCATTTGCAAGCGGAAGATTACCTTCAGCATTTTCAAAGTCTATGGGATTCACTTTTTGGGTCATAGTAGATGAACCAACTTCTCCTTCTTTAACTTCTTGAACGAACCAATCGTCGCTAATATAGCGCCACATGTCCTGAGCAAAGTCTTCAAGTATCCCATTAATTCTTTGATACGTTTGAAAATATTCAATTACATCTTCATAAGAATTAATTTGTGTTGTTGTCATATTAACTACAAATCCGAATGATTCCACAAATTTCTGAGAAAATCCTTGCCAATCAAATTTAGGATAAACAAAGACTAATGAATTAAGATTGCCGACTGCGCCTGTAAGTTTTCCAGTGAGTTCTTGACCGTCTAATTTTCTAACTTCTTTATTAAGCCGTGTTGCGAAAACAATTAATTCTTTGCCAACTGTAGTTGGAACTGCCGCCTGACCATGGGTTCTAGCGAGCATTGGAATTTCTTTATACGTATCTGCCCTATCGACTAGATCGTCTACCAATGAATCCAGAACAGGTATGCAAATTTCGCTGGTAGCTCTTTCAAGCATTAGCCTATACGCAAGATTATTGACATCCTCAGAAGTGAGTCCAAAATGAATAATTTCCGTTAAGTCTTCAAGACTTGTACCTATTACTAAATCTCGAAAACTTCTTTCTGTAGATTTAACATCGTGTCTAATTCTTTTTTCAATTCTCTTTACGCTTCTCGCTTCTTTAAGACCAATTTCTGTGCTAAACGATTCTAACCTTTCTTTTTCTGTTCCAGTCAGCTTGCGAATTAACCTGGCATCTGAAAGAGCTAATAAATATCTAGCTTCTATCTCGAATCGAGTTCTTATTAAGCTGAATTCTGAAACAAAAGTGGCAAGTTCAGCAGTTTTCTCGCGATATCTACCATCAAGTGTGGTAACTGCTGTAAGTTCAGTAAGGGGCAGGGCATTTGTACCCTGTTCAACCATTGTTTTCATCATATTGTAGGTTCAATAACAGATTGAGTCAACATCATGTTGTGATTTCCTTTAATTTGTTCTTAATAATCGCCACTTTGATTTCCATAGCGACTCGCTTGCCCATTGAAAGTTGTTGACCATAAAGATAATTTGAATAAGGTGTTGCCGATATTCCGGGGGAACCCGGCATTCTGGGCGAAACATCAAAAACATAAATTTCTTTTTTTGGCGGGCCTGGAGTAATTACCGATTGTAAACTGAAAGACCCAATTACGCCCGGCGGAAACATAATTCTAGCAGCCTCAACAAATTTTTCGCCAATTTCAAAAGCCGGTTCAAGTAGTGATTCCAAAATTGTAACTGCAACGTGACCTGCTTCTTCGAATTTGACCGTAACTTTTCGATCTAACATAGCCTTTTGTTGAATACCGCTTGTTAATCTGATCAATCCATCAAGATTTGTCTGACGCCTTGTATCAGTACCGATCATTTCGAGCCGATTATTAACTTGCGAATAAAAAAAGTTAAAATTAACTTGAGCCCCAACTATAAACTCCTCAATTACTGCTGATTCTAAATCTCTTTTTGTAATCTTGCCCTCTTTTATTAGTGTTTCCGATTCATGTTTGTATGAGTTATGTGAATCTGCTATAAAGAATGCACGCTCGAAACTCCTTGCTTTCTCGGGAACTTTGACAATAACTAATCGATCGATGTCTTTGGGTAATTTAAATATTTTTGGATATTTGATACCGGCTTTTTTTAAAATGTCGTATTGATTAACTTTTTCTGTTCGCTCCTCGCTCCTGAGTAAAAACTTATTGCCGAAAATCGGAATTTTAAAATCTTTTTCAATGGCATCGTAATCAGCAACATAAACTTCAAATGATCTATGCGGAATAAATATGCAATTTCTCTTTTTGAGTTCGTTTTGAATTTTGACAGAGAGAACATCTTTAAATTTATCAACATATAAAACTTCATCAACACAACCCGTAGGTCCTGAGCTTGTCGAAGGACCCCTTGATTTAAAATAATCGGCGTATGTTTTATCTCGCCCTTCTTCGACAATAACTAAAGTTTTAAACCCTTCGTCCTTTGCACCTCGGCAGACATCAAGTGCAGAATGACTACCAATGACTGCAATAGTATATGTATTATTTTTTAATTTTTGATTTTTGATTTTTGATTTATACATATATTACTTCTCCCCTTTTTGGTCCGACGGAAATAAATTTCACAGGTACTTTTAATTCGTTTTCAATTGTTTTGATAT
This sequence comes from uncultured Gammaproteobacteria bacterium, assembly GCA_964390405.1. Lineage (GTDB taxonomy): Bacteria > Patescibacteriota > Microgenomatia > Curtissbacterales > GWA2-41-24 > WO2-FULL-40-11. Next base: position 3,618 of record CAYMIE010000054.1, read on the forward strand.
AAGTTTTAGCGTTTTTTGGCAAGCTTTGGAAATTGCGAATACTTCTGATGTCTTCTTTCCAACCGGGAAATTCTTTATAAACCGGCTGGTAGTTTTTAATTGATTCTGAATCGAGTGAAACAAAATCAACAAGTTTACCGCTTTTTTTATTTTTATATCGGATCGCAACTTTAATTGTTTTAAAACCAGTTAGAACATCAAGTTTTGTAACAGCCATTGCGTTAATTCCGTTGGCATCAATTGCTTCTCTAATTAACACAAGATCCAACCAACCAGGATCACGAACCCTGCCGGTGGTTGTACCAATTTCCGCACCTTTTGTAACAATAACGCTAGCAATTTCGCCGGAAATTTTTGTGGGCATTGGTCCAGCACCTACGCGCGTTGTATATGCTTTGGTAATTCCAATAACGTTGTTGATTGCAGACGGGTGCAAGTCGAATGACCTGGCGATTCCGACAATTCCTGGATTGGATGAGGTAACGAACGGATAAGTACCAGCATCTATATCAAGAAGCCAACCTTGGGCTCCTTCAAATAGAACGTTTTTGCCTCTTTTAATCGAGTTTTTAAGATACGGAATTGTTCTTCCGATGTAGGGCTTTATTTTTTCAGTATGTTTTTGATAGGTTTTTAAAATTACCGCTGCATTTAATTTTAGATTAAAGAATTTATTTTGGATTTCTATTTCGCGATCTAATTTTTGTTTAAAATCTTCGCTAATTAAATCTTTAACTAGCAAACCTACTCTTTCTGTCCTGTCCGCGTATGTCGGGCCTACACCGTTTTTGGTCGTACCGATTTTTTCGCGTCTCATACTTTCGCTCAGACCATCACGCAACATATGCCAAGGCATGGTGAGCGAGGCATTTTCGTCGATAATCAAATTTTCATAGGAAATGCCCTTTTTATCCAAATCGGCCATTTCGAGAGTTAGCGACTGGAGATTAACAGCTACATTGCGACCAATTAAACACTTGGCTTTACTGTTAAGAATACCGGAAGGTATGATGTGAAATTTAAAACTGCCTAAATCGTTTTCGATAGTATGACCGGTGTTTGAACCGCCGGAATATCTGGCTACCGTATCTGCTCGAGTAGCAAGATCGTCAATTAATCTTCCCTTGCCGCTATCGCCCCAATCAACACCGATGACGGCTGTCGTTCCCTGCCAACTTTTAAGTGATGCGCTTTTCATTAATTTAATATTATTTTTAATTTTTTCTTTTTGATCGCGTCTTTTATCTCCATGGCAATTCTCCTGCCGGTTGAAATCGGTTTATCATAGTAAAGGGAACTATAAGGAGAGCCGTTAACAAAAAGATTGGTGCCGGCAACAATTCGGCAGGAAATTTCGATAATAGAAAATTTTTGTTCCGGGGTAATGATGGTTTCAAGGCAAAATGGCCCCCAGATACCGCCTTTAATTAATTTTTGCGCAGTCTCTACAGCTCTTTCACCCATAGCAAATGCTTCTGCCAAGAGTGATTCACGAAGGGCAAGAGGTGAATTACCGACAACAACGAACGAAGGCTCGATTCCCAAACCCTGCTGGTTTTGTGATGGAATGCGGCCCAGTGAATCAACATTGGATTCATAGCGCTTGTCGATTGATAGTATTTCCAGTTTTTTAGTTATCGGTGAATAAAAATAATGGATATAAAGAGGAACACCGATAACATATTCCTGTACAATGAATTCTTTGGCTTTGTATTTTTTTAAACGGTTGTCAAATTCTTTTTGATTTTTGGCAAAAAAGTAACCATAGCCTCCAGCCGCGCCAAATGATTTGACAATCACCGGCCTGTCTATTTTGTCGCCTTTTTTAAATCTTTTCGGCACCGGTATTTTTGCTTTAATCAGCCAGTCCCTTTGCAGATTCCTATCGGCCTCCCAATCCAGAACGTTTTTGTTGCCGAAATAAGGAACTTTCATATTCTTATTTTCAATTAAGCCCAAATAGGCAACAAAAGAACCGTGCGGGATGATAATGGCTCGTTCTTTTATTAATTTATTTTCTATCTTAAAAAAATCGGAAAATTTGGGAATTTCGTAGATTTTATCTATAAAATTGAACCTTGAATAAAGTGAGATTCTGTCGCTAGTTGCAACGCAAATCGTTTGGAATCCTTCGTCGTGAGCACCTTTTAAAATTTGGAGCGCGGTGTGCGAGCCAAGAGTTGCAATTTTATGGCGTTTTTGGGCCTCCATTGCGGAATTATATAGGATGTTTTATGAATTTGCAAATTCATAAAAGAGGATGTTTCGCAAAAATGCAAAATTTGCAAAAAATACTGTTTAGGTGTCTAGAGGTTTAGTATCCTCCGGGGACAGATTAACATCGGTTTTTTTAGGTGTTGGTTTTTGAAGGATTTTTTTATTGAGGAATCTCTGGGCAAAATGTGTAAATATTGCTCCGAACAAAACAATCCAGAATCCGTCTTTCAAACCTTGACTCGATAGCAAAAATGATGGCAATCCTTGACTGCCAATGTAGCCTCCAAGATAAGCAATAAGTGCAAGAGAAACTACAAAAAACAAATAGACTAGGTAGGTTCTTTCTTTGCCCATTTGCATTTCCGGTGGAATAACTTGTGGGTTTTTAAAATACGGCCAAACCACTATTAGACCTGCTAAAAAACCAGGGATTGTATAAACGGCGGGAATAGTTGTTTCATAAATTAATCCAAAAACATAAGAAATTGAAAAAGGTATAACAATTGAAACACCAATACTTTTGATGTCAAATCCTCCGTGAACTAGATCGAGAATTGTGAAGTTAAATTGTGGAAATT
>CAYMIE010000055.1:0-6252 GCA_964390405.1 uncultured Gammaproteobacteria bacterium
GCACTTTTGCCGATTTTGACTGATATTTCACCGGTTGAAAGACCAAATTCGTCCATAAGACGCTTAAATGCCTGGGCTCTTTCGAGAGGATTGAGGTCTACGCGCTGAACGTTTTCAATAATTGCCATCTCAAGCATACCCTGAGGAGTAGTTTCTTTAATGAAAACAGGGACTTTTGCTAGTCCCGCAATTTTTGAGGCTCTCCAACGCCTTTCTCCGGCAATAATCTGGTAACCAGCTGGAGTTTTAGCAACCACAAGAGGTTCGAGAACACCGTGCTCTCTGATTGAATCAACTAGTTCAACCAGAGAATCAGGGGTAATCAACCCACGGGGCTGCAGGGGATTTGGCTGCAGCATATCAAGATCAATTTCGTATACCTGATTTTCTTCCATTTGAGTACTTTGACTAATCTACAAACACTACTCTTTTACTCTGGTTTTTTCGAAACTTAACGATTCCTTCTTTAACTGCAAAAATCGTGTGGTCTTTACCTAGCATGGTTCCGTTACCGGAGTAGAAATTTGTGCCTCTTTGGCGAATAATTATGCTGCCTGGTTTTGCCTTTTGGCCGCCGAATATTTTAACTCCAAGCCTCTTGCCGGCTGAATCTCTATTTTTATTAGTTGCGCCGCCGCCTTTTTTATGAGCCATAACTTCTCCTTCAGAGGAATTTCTAATTTCTAATTTTGCGAAGCAAAACTTCGCTTTCTAATTTCAAAATAATTTTCAAATTTGTCAATTTTTAGATTTTAGGTCAATTAGAATAATTAGGACAATTCTCTATGGATTCTACAAAGATTTTCACGAAGTGTCAATGTTCCTTTATTTATAGTTTGATATCTTTTGATACAAATATTTGGGATTTAGGAAGCAATTTTCTCGATTAAGACTTTTGTTTTTTTCTGCCTGTGACCGCGAGTTCGAAGATAACGGGATTTTGATTTGAATTTAACAACTCTAATCTTTTTTTCTTTAAAATTTTCCAGCACTTTTGCTCTAACTTTAGCTTTATCAACTAAAGGTTTGCCAATTTCCATCTTGTCGCCTTTGACTATTAAAAGAACCTGATCGAAGTTTACAGTGGCTTCTGGCACTGCATTGAGCTTTTCGACTGCAATTTGATCACCTTCTTCAACCTTATACTGTTTTGAGCCACTTCGAATAACTGCCCAGTTTTTCATAATGTGGAATTTTACCACCAAAGATGCCTTTGCTTCAAATAACTAGTAACTTTTCCTAGCAATTGAAAAGACAATCCCTAAAATAAAAAGGTTGGTAAGAAGCGATGATCCTCCGTAAGAAATTAGCGGCAAAGTTATTCCAGTTACAGGTAATAAACCCATATTCATACCCACGTTAACCAAGAATTGGACAGATAAATAAGAAATAGCGCCCACAATTATCAATTGGCCAAACCGGTCGGCATTTTTGCAAATATTCACCGCGCGGAAAATCAACCATGTAAATAATATAAGAATTAAACTGGCTCCAACTAAACCCAGTTGCTCGGCAATTGCGGCAAAAATAAAATCGCTTTCCGCCTCAGGCAGAAATTGTAATTGGGATTGGCTACCGTGACCGTAACCTTTGCCAAAAATTAAACCCGAACCGATGGCAATTTTTGACTGAATTATGTTGTACCCGGTTCCAAGCGGGTCAGAAACCGGATTTGCAAAGCTGATAAGCCTCTCCTTTTGGTATGGAGCAAGAATTTGAAAAAGTAAAAAGAGAAAAATTGCCGCAGCAGTAAACAAAATTAGTGCATGCTTTACCCTTAATCCTGAAGCAAAAACAATACCTGCCCAGATAGCAAAAAACGCAAAGGTGTTGCCGATATCTGGTTGAAAAAAAACTAAGGCCATTGCCGACAGAATAAAAATAAAACCAAGCAAAAGATTTGTAAGTTTACCGGCAGAATTATTGCTGTAGAAGCTTGCCAAAAAAAGAATTAATGCTGCTTTGGTTATCTCCGAAGGCTGAAATCTAAAAAAACCGAGATCTACCCAACGAACTGAACCTCTAAACGGTTCTCCAAACAATAGGAGCAGGATAAGTATAACAAGACAAACAGCGTAGAAAATAGCTGAGTAATTTGCCCATCTGTCATAGTCAATCCTTGAAACCCAAAACAGTACTAGTAATCCAATTGTCCAAAATAAAAGTTGATTTCTAGCGAGTGTCGGGTTAATGGCCGAAATAATGAGAATTGAAAGAGAGCCTAGTGCAACTATCTGAAAGAAAAATAACCAATCCCATTTTGAACGCATTTAAAATCTGATAATTCCTAGTTTTGGCGATTTTACGAGTGACTTTGAAAGCGTTTCTTTTTTGATCTCCTCTTCATACTCCTTTGGCCAATTAGGTAGTTGAACTGCAACAATTTCCGATAAATCGCAACCTGCCTCTTTTCTGGCTTGCTGAATTTGGCGAATTATTTCGCGAGCCTCTCCTTTTTTCTTAAGAGCTGGAGTTATTGTTGTGTCTAGTTTTACCTTCGAGTTTTTGATAAAAGTTAACTTTTCAACATTTAATTCGGAAGCCAAAATACTTTCTATTTCACTTGTCAACTTAATGTCTCCGTAAGTGGCGCTCGACAAGGGCTGGCGGACTTTTATCCCTTCCATCTTCCTGATTGAATGAACTTGTTCTGCAATCTCGCGGCCTTTTTTCATTTCCAATATCAGCCTATTGTTGAGCAGTTTGTAGTTACCTTCGGGATAATCGGTAAGGCTCGCCGAGTTTTCGCCAGTCAGATTCTTGTAAATTTCTTCTGAAACAAACGGCGTGAATGGTGACAACAGTTTGGAAAGCGAGACTAAAATCCCGTACAAATTTGCGAGAAAAACATTTTCGTCATTTTTGTCGCTTGCAGGGCCTGCCCTGTTTCTTGATCTTCTAATGTACCAACCTGAAAGATCACCAATAACAAAATCTTCAATAAATTTTGACGCTGAAGCGGCGTCATATTTTTCCAAAGCCTTGTTAACTTTTAAAACTGTCGAAGTCAGACAAGATAGAGCCCATTTATCAAGTACTGTTAATTTTTTATTAATGTCTTTTGGAGTTTTGTCACAATTCCAACTGGCAAGATTTGCGTAATCTACAAAAAATTTGTAGCAGTTCCAAAGAATCAGATAAAAACGACGGCGCACTTCATCTGCTTTGTGATAACCAAATAATAAATTGCTCACGGGATTTTGGCTTAAGTACATCCAGCGCATGACATCAACGCCGATTTTGTCGGCTGCTTCATTAAATTCAATGGCATTACCACGACTTTTGTGCATTTCTTCACCCTTTTCGTCGGTAAGACTGGCAAAACCCAAAACAGTTTTAAATGGATTAGTATTTTTCAAAACTGTTGACATGGCAATTAGCGAGTAAAACCAGTTTTTAAACTGGCCAGGGAAAGATTCGGTAATGAAGTCAGCCGGGAACCAACTTTCACCCATTGTTGAAAATGGCACAATGCCGGCATCAAGCCAAGGGTTACCGACGTCGGGGATTCGATAGACTGTTGACTGACATTTGGAACATTTAATTTTAACTTGGTCAATCCATGGCCTATGTGGTGAATTACCGTCAAATTCTTGCCATCCTTCAATTGCTTTTTCTTTAAGTTCTTGTTTTGAGCCAAGGACTTCGAAGTCTCCGCACTTTATGCATTCCCATATTGGCAATGCTAGTCCCCAATAGCGTTTTTTAGAAATTAACCAATCGTGCATGTTCTTGAGCCAATCAAGTTCACGATCTAAACCGAATTTCGGCAGCCAATTAATTTTCTTGGCAACATCGATCATTTCTTCGCGAAGGGTTCTGCTTTTTTGGTCATTCGGATCCTTTAAGTCCATTGCGATATACCATTCGTCGACTACACGCCAAACCAGTTCACTTTTGCAGCGCCAGCAGGTTGGATATCTGTGCTTGTAATTTTCGAGTTTAAAAAGTGCTTCTTTTTGACGCAGCTTTTCGATTATCAAATCGGGATTGTCTTTGGCATTTTTACCAGTGAGATCACTGAAACCCCCAATGTAGTTTGCCGACTCGTCGATCGACTCAACCACATCTAATTTATTTTCTTTAGCAAGTTTAAAATCTTCTTCCCCGGCACCCGGAGCAATGTGCACCAAACCTGTTCCTTCTTCGGCGGTCACTAAATCTTTGGCGGCAATAACTCTATGCTCGACCCCCTTTAAAATAGGTAAATCATCAAAAATTCCGTGATATGTTGCTCCAACAAGTTCTTTTCCCTTGATAATTTTTTGCGGTTTTTCTTTGATACCAATGGCTTTTGCTCGTGTTTGCTCGATTATTAACTGGTCTTGGTCTACTTTGAAAATTCCGTATTTTAAATCCGAATTAACAGCTATTGCGACGTTAGAAGGTAGAGTCCATGGAGTTGTAGTCCAAACGAAAAAATACAGGTCGCCTGTTACCTGTAACCTGTTACCCACAACCTTGTACTTCACATAAACCGCTTTGTGAACAATTTCCTTATATTCTTCGGTTAAAATCTCGTGCTGGGAAATGGCAGTTCCGCAGCGGGGGCACCAGGGGACAGAATCTCGGCCTTTATATAAATAGCCTTTTTGGTGACAAACTTTTAAAAAATTCCAAATGGCGTAATTGTTTTCATCGCTTGATGTGTGGTAAGAATTTTGCCAATCCATAAAATAAGCCAAACGTTTGCTTTGTTCTGTTTGAATTTCTGAATATTTTTTAACTCTTTCTTTGCATTTATTAACAAATTTATCGATGCCATATTTTTCAATATCTTTTTTATTTTTAAAACCAAGTTCTTTTTCGACTTCAACTTCTACCCACAAACCCTGTTCGTCAAAGCCGTTTTGAAATCGCTGAGCGTAGCCTTTCATATTAAAATATCGCTGCCAAAGATCTTTATACGTTCTGCCCCAAGCATGATGAACACCCATAGGGTTGTTGGCGGTAATTGGCCCATCAAGAAAGGAAAAGCGCTTTTTGGAATTTTGATTCTTTTCCAAATATCTTTTGACAATCCCTGTTTCAGACCAAAATTTAAGGAGTTTTTTCTCCATCTCTACAAAATCTTGCTTTGGGTCAACTGGTTTAAATTGAGTTTTTTTAGACATTGTTATTGGCTAATTATGTCAGAAGGTAATTAGGTGTTCAAGGAGAATGAAGAGGAATTTTATGAAGCTTGACGGTAACCCATTCTATCTCTGGAATGGACCCTAATGTCTTTCGCTACGGAGAATCGAAACACCGGTCTACCATCTAGACGAAATTTCCTCAGGACAATTTCTGCTACGGATCCAATGAGCAAAACGTCTCCTTCTTTTCTCACTTGCTCGAGACATAATCCATTTCTCCCCTGACCCACCTGACTAATTCCAATTTTAACTGTTCTAGTTTTTGGAGATACTTCCTCCACAGTAAATGACAAATTATCAATCATTCTTTCTTCACCTTTGTTCATTGGAACCGGGAAATGAGGATATTCGCCTGTAGTCGGGTCTCCGATACCCACTTCAAAACGTGTGGATTTAAGCTCGAATATCTTTTTATTATCCTCTTCCCTCTCCACACCTGTATGCCGAATAGTACTTTCTATCACTTTAGTTGAGCAGCAAATTTATATTAGAACAAATTTCGTGAAAAAATCAAACACTTAAAGTTATTTTGTCTCTGCGCTGATCCAATCTAAGTACGATTTATTTACCTTATCGGGTTTAACGGATATGACTTCGGGTGTTTCATAACTTGATGACTGAATAATAATCGATTCTATTTTCCTGTAATCTTCCTTTTGCGCTTTTAAAATCATCATAAATTCTTTTGCTTCCTCAATCTTGCCCTTCCACCAATATACAGATTCAACGGGGATTAAATTGTAACAGGCAATTACCCTTTTCTTGAGTAAATCCTTGCCGATTTTTACTGCTTCGGATTTTTTTTGGAATGTTGTCAAAATTAAAATCATCCTATTGCAACAACCCTTCTAGGGTGCGTCCTTGTTATAGGGTTAAAAATCATCCTAATGAAGGCTTGAAAAAACTCCCCTAACATAAAGCAGAATTCCGCAAGTTAAAACGACAGTTGCACCAAGCCCTATTGTAAACAAGGACGACGTTTTTTCAGCCAAAATTCCAGACAGCAAATTTCCGAAAGGGATAATGCCTATGAACATTGTTAAGTAAACACCCATGATCCTAGCTCTCATGTGCTGAGGAGAAGCTATTTGAATCAAAGTATTGACAGTGGCAACTT
>CAYMIE010000056.1:0-6034 GCA_964390405.1 uncultured Gammaproteobacteria bacterium
TCCTTTAAAACTACATTCAATTTGTCATCGTCTATTTCAACACTTTTAATATTTTCACTTTTAATATCATTAATAACTCTGGAAATAGGCTCAGCCAGCTGCAGCCTTGCGGCAGGGTTGGAAGTTGCCGCGAAAAATGCAAAGAGAAGTAAGCCCAAGATCGCGTAAATTACAAATCCTCGCCACCCGCTTTTTTTGCCCATTTTGGGCAGTTTCATTTGCGGAATTGGCGATTTGGCGCTAAAGCCTTTCTTTTGAGAGTCTTGCGGACCTAAATTGTCTTTAGTTTTTTCGTCTGGGTTTTTGGGCATTGTGAAGGGTTATTTTAGCACCTGAAAACTTAAATTGCTAGCGGATTTTAAAAGTAATCAAGCTTCATCGCACGCTTAACTTCAGCTAATGTTTCCCGCGCCTCTTTCCGAGCTTTTTCTGTTCCCTCTTTCAAAATCTTCTCAACAAGTTCAGGTTTCTTTTCATATTCTTCTCGTTTTTTGCGAATCGGCGCTAAAAACTCTTCCAAAACTTCAATCAAAAACTCCTTAACCTCCACATCCTTAATAGTTCCTTTGCGGTATCGCTCTTTATATTCTTCGACTTTGTCTCTTTGTCCCTTTGTCTCTTTGAAACTATCTAAGTATATGAACACAGGGTTGCCTTCGGTTCGACCCGGTTCGTCCCCATGCACTCTCGCTGGATCCGTATACATTCCCATAACTTTTTTCTTAACCTCCTCTACAGAATCCGTCAAAAAAATCGCATTGTTTGAAGATTTGCCCATTTTACTTTGCCCGTCTGTACCAACTAGTGTCGGCACATCACCTATTAATGGCTCCGGCACCGGGAATACTTCGCCGTATGTGTTGTTGAATTTAATGGCGACATCGCGCGCATACTCGACATGGGATTTTTGATCGCGTCCGACAGGAACTAGATTGGCTCTAGGCGCGAGAATATCGGCAGCCATCAAAATTGGATAGTAAAACAACCCCACTGTATCCTGCTCCCCCTGATCAAGCTTTTCTTTAAGAGCCGGCTGTCTGGCAATTAAAGATCTGGAGGTTAGAATACTTAAAAAATAGGCAATTTCCAGAATTTCCGGCACCTTAGATTGTAAAAAAAATGTAACTTTTGCGGGATCCAAACCAACCGAGAGATACCCAAGCATCAACCCTCGGATATTTTTTTCAAGATCGGCTGTTTTGCCAAAATGGGTAGTTAGCGCGTGAAGATCTACAATTTCAATAAAGGTTTCGTATTCATTTTGCAGCTTAACCCTGTTTTTAAGCGAGCCGACATAATTCCCTAAATGGAAACTGTCAAACGTCGGTCTATCGCCGGTAAGTATTCGTTTTTTCATATTTCCCCACCAATCATATCATCACTGATCGGCTTTTCTAAACAAGGATCACAAAATCTCATGGGAGTTTTTAGACTAAATCTTCTATGCGATAATCTCCAACGGCTTTAAGTAAATCGGCAAAATCCATTTCCAAGCCGTGCTTTAAATCACCGGATCCCATATGTACGCGCTTTAAATCCATAATTCTTCGATCAAATATTAACGGGATATCAAGCAGTATCGAGCAAACCGCGCCGACTGGAACTTTAGCTACTTTTTCTACTTCATCGGCTCTAGCAAGACCTGATTTACTACCAAAAAGCTTCCTTATCTTTTTAAAATCAACTCTGTCTTTTCCTCTCACTGCCAATGCTTTAAAACCGTCACCTGAACGAATTATCAGAGTCTTCACAATTTCATCTTCCAAAACCCCTGCTTCTTTAACTCCCTTAACCGTAAATACTTCCCCTCCCAAGTCGATTACTTCATAAGACAGTTTTTTAGCTCGAAGATACTCTTCAATCTGTTTTAGATTAGCCATTGAATTAAGTCGTGATTAAGTAATAAAAAACCCCGCTTAATATCGGGGTTTAAAATTGGCAATATCGCTGCCCTTACTGCCAAGCTTTCAGTCTGCGGCTACCTCAAAAGAGCGTTGCTACTACTAAAATTATATCAGCGAAAATCTAATTCTGTCAACACACAGTTAGCAGACAAACATCTAGAGTGATAAACAGTGGCGGTGGCAGGGATCGAACTCATCGAGCCTGAGGTTGTTCGATCCTGAGGATCTCAAATCCGATGGGTTCTCAGAGCCGAAGACCTGCAACCTAAGCTTTCTAACTTGCAGCGTAAATTATATCAGCCTTTGCAATTTCTTTTTTGTGGCAGGGCTGGGATTCGAACCCAGGACCTTGGCGTTATGAGTGCCACGCTCTAACCAGCTGAGCTACCCTGCCAAGCAAACGCTATTCTAGCAAAAAGCAATTTTTTCGTCCATAAAGAGCTTATCTTACCCAAAATTGATATCGATCCTATTTTTTGCTAGAATTATCATTCACGACGCGGGGTAGAGAAACGGTATCTCGGGAGGCTCATAATCTCCAGAAGTGGGTTCGACTCCCGCCCCCGCTACACTTCGACTCACTTCGTGGTTCGATTTCACTCACCACTATAGTTTGCTCAGTGTAAACACTATAATTGCGCGGATTTATCATATTGCGGATATATCAAAATTGATATATAATAATTATGGATTTTAAGATCTTATATTATAGGGGTGGCTTTGGCAAAAGCCCTATTGAGGAGTTTTTGTTAGAACTGAAAAGATCTAATAATCCTTTAGCAGAACAAGCCTTAAAAGGGTTAGAGAAGCTTAAAAATAGGACCTATCATAAAGAGCCTTTATCGAAGCATCTTGAAGCGGGGCTTTGGGAGCTAAGAATTAGAGCAGGGACAGATATATTGCGAATTATATATACGTTTAGCAAAGGAAGAATTATCATTCTCTTACACGTTTTTATAAAAAAGCAACAAAAAACTCCGGCTAGAGAACTTGAAATTGCAAGGAAAAGGCTAAAAGAAGTAAAAATGAAGGAGACAGACTAATATGAACAGACCAAAAGATGATCTTGATAAAACAATAGAAAAAATTCTTAAAGAAGACCCCTCTTTTGGCGAAAAGTTAGACAGAGCAGGCGAGGCATGGGATATTGCGTTCCAGATAATTGCATTAAGAGAAAAAGCTGGTTTGACTCAGAAACAATTGGCGGATCTTGTTGGTACTAAACAGTCCAATATTGCAAGACTTGAGTCAGCAGATTATACAGGATACACTCTCAAGACTTTAGAAAAAGTGACAAGAGCTCTAAGATCCAGACTAGAAATAAGAATAGTTTCCTCTAACACCCGCGGCTTAGTCCAATAAGTCCTCTTTTTGGTTTTTCTAAATTTACATATAAAGGATAAAAAATGACCAAGAAAAAAATTGTATTTGTATCTAGTAATAAAATTAACGATTTTGCCCATGAACTAATTGAAAGGGTTTTTGAAATTAGTGGAGCGTGGATGTCGAATGAGTCGGTTTTGGACGATTTTGAATCACTGGATTCAATTCCCGATCATGATTTAGTCAGGCTTTCTGAAATTCCCAAGTCTGATCGTCATTTGTATAAGAAAGAATTTTCGGAGTCTACTATTAAGCCTAAAAATTACTTAGTTTGGTATCCGCCAGTTTCTGCAAAAGAGTGGTCTAAGATCGAAAGTATAACCAGAGGTTGCTTTTTGGATAAAGTGGCAAATGCATATAAAATTTCTATGGAAGATTATCCAAAAGGCGAACCTCTTTACGTTTGGAAAGTAGCAGAGTTTGTTAAAAGAAAATTGAGAGAAAGTTAGTTAAATAGTTTCTAAAATTAGTCCATTGCGTAGGTTCATCATCTAGCCAGCGACCCGAACTCATTATAAAAGTCATATAAATTTAAGATTTATAGTGTCGAGATGTCTGTATAGTTGATTTAACTGTTCTAGCAATAAAGAAGCCTCTTGGGCATCAGAAAAGTTAATACTGGGTTCGAGCTGACTCCCGCCCCCGCTACAAAATTGGCTTTGGTTGTTGAGTTGGTGTGGTCGCCTTTAAACTCGATATGTCAAGCCTGCCTTTTTCAGCATTAACTACAGCTTCAAATTTTTGATCGCGTTTGTGTTCGTAGTCGTAGTCGTAGTCGTGTTCAAATTGGATGTTCAATACAAATGTAGAACTATTTATCCAATTAGCAACATCCAACTTATAATATCCTCTATCATCTAAACCTAATTCTCGTAATTTTGGCCAGATATCATCTTTTTGGGAGTCAATCAAGTCGCTAACAATAATTTCTTCATTGCTCCTTTTTATAGACAGTATTTCCCAGCCAGTAAACTCGCTATGTACAACAATATATTCACCGCTGGGAGATTTCCATTCGCCTGTGGTTTTATAATTTACTTCATTAAGAGATGGTTTTCTTAAACTCATATACGGGGAGGATGGATGTATTGCTTCGTAAGCCGTTGCTGCAACAAACAAGAAAACTATAAAGATCACGACTACTAGAATCTTTTTTGAAAGGTTAAATACCTCAATAAAAACCCAAAATGAAAAGAGGCCAATAATTATCCATAGTGTACTAAAAGCGATGTAGGATAGTTCTATGTAGTCGTTTCGTATATACCTTATCCTAGACTCATCTACTCCTGAATATATTAAATACAATCCAATTAAAGCAAAAACAATTGTTGCTGTTTTACGGATCCACTGCGGTGGTTTTATACCATTGCTAAACATACTTTAAGAATAACAGAAATGCTTATCGAATGGTTTAGGCTCGAGATAGCAATCATTAGGCACTAATACAGTTTAGTGCCAATGGATTTGAGTCAAAAATAGTCTTCCAATCCTTGATTATTTTGCAAAAGTATAGTAGAATTGGCGCAGTTAATATGCAATAGCATATAAAATCGTAAACGATTTTTTCTACGAATAAAATCTACAAAAGATTTTTTCTTTGAATGAAATGAAAGATACTCCAAGAATACAAAAACTAATAACTTTTTCTCCGCAACTGTATGCGGTTGTTCTTGCTAAAGCAAGACATTTGGGGCTTTCATTTGGTGAATATATGAGACATTTAGCTATCACTGACGTCAAAAAAGAAGTTGAGAGTCTGCCTATGGTTAGCGAGGCAACCGATAAAAGAATCGGCCAGAGCCTCAAAGATTTAGAACAAAGCCGCTACATTGAAATTGATCCTTCCAACGAAAAGGCACTTAATAAAGCTCTTGGCATAAAGTAAACTTCTCGATAATGTTCACGTTTAAAATTACTGCAACGTTTATCAGTACTCGGGAAAAAATAGCAGGAAATAACGAAACATTAAATAAACGCATCAAGGTAACCCTTCAAAAACTCGCTCTTAATCCCGCTCACCCATCACTACAATCTCATAAAGTAAATACGCGTAACTATGGAATTAGATGGAGTTCGTGGGTAACGGGAGACTTACGAATTATTTGGGATTACGATACTGAACAAAGATTAGTAATTATCCTTTTGGATATAGGTACTCACAGTGGGGCAGCCAAAGTATATAAGTGATTGTGCGGATACGAATCAAATATTACCTTCCAATCCTTGAGAATAGCCACAAATTCGTCTATAATCTGGTTTGAAATAAGCGAAGCTTTTCTACGAATAAGAAATTCAGAGGCTACAAAATTAACCCGACGAGGTTGTCGGTTTTTTACGAAGCGCCGAAGAAAAGCTCTCGCCATTTCTGCCAATTAGGTACTAGTTGCTGGTTTCTGGTTGCTGGTTGCTGGTTTTCTTCTTTCGGAATTATCACCAGTGCCTCACCTTCCCGAACCAACCCTAATTTGTTCCTAATCTCCGCTTCCTTAAATTCCTCACTCTTTTTATACGTTAGTTCCTGCTTCAACTGCTCATTTTCACTTCTTAAACTCTCCAACTTCTCTCCAGCCTCACTTACTTTTTCGCTGGTTCCCTTAAACGTCACGATTCTTCTCGCGCTGTTTACCACTAAAAAAACTGCAAAAAGAACTGCAAAAATTAGCAGTAAGTTACGTTTCATTTAATCCTTACTTTTATATTATATTGCACCTATAGATTATTTCTTAATACTTAAGATAGGATTGACA
>CAYMIE010000057.1:0-6006 GCA_964390405.1 uncultured Gammaproteobacteria bacterium
TTGAACTTGCCCTCACCTACCTTATAATCTTTGTACGGCTCGAAAGAAGCAAAAGTCGTATAAACTAATTTCCCGATATTGGCAATTTTTAGCCAAGCCAAACTTATATTCGCATCACTTCCATTAGTTATTTGATAATATGCATGCTCAGGCCAAAAATGTACGGAGGACTGAAAAAGCGCACCTCTGATCTGGCTTATTGGCACAAAATAGTTGAGCCAAAACGCATAATTTCCAGGCACAAATACCCTTTGATCACCCCCGACTAAACCCTCCAGCTTTTTAGCCGTTCGAAACTCAGCTGAATTTTCAATACTTTGCACTGAACTCTCAGAAAGCCCTTTAGTAAATTCCGGCAAAACTTTAGCGTATTTGTCGCCTAAAAATACCAAAGCTCCTACCAAAAAAGCTATAATTGTGAACCCAATAATTTGCGCGGGAATTTTTAAGGAACTTTTCTGACTATTTAAAAACAAGAATATACTGGAAACAACTACCCCAACCAAAACAGCTAGCGCCAAATCAACCTCCGTATTTAAGCGCAATACCTGTGGTACAAACTCTAACCTCTCTTCGCCCGAAGCATAATAGATATAAACAAAAGCAAATAGCATGAAAAACCAAAAAACGGCAAATGTACACCCGGTAACTTTTGAAGCTAATTTTTTGACTGCGAAGAAAACAGCTACTGCTACCAATATCAAAAGCAAAGTCCCCCACGGAAACATTCCCAGCCAATTATTAAAAGCGCCACCCCCCTCGGCAAAAAAAGTTGTAGTAAACGGCAAGTTATACCAAAAAGCGATCAATCCAAATGTTAAAAGTCCAATTTTTAAACTATTTTTTATCAATTTAATTGCTTCAGCCGAAGGCTTGCAAAGCTCAGAAAGGACGAGTGCTAAAAACAACAAAAGTGATGCCCAAACTACAAGCGCATTTGTCAAAAAAATCAAACCCAAAAAAATACTTGATGCAAGCAGATACACAAATTTCGCGTTTTCAAAATATTTCGAAAGAAACGCGCCAAAAAGCGGCAAAAAAACGAGCGCTAAGGTATGTGGTCCCTCTCCCCAGCGAACCAAAATCGTGAAGCGTCGCGGCTCAAATATCCCGCTTAAAGTATCATTGGCAACTTCCGGAAAAATAAAGGCAATAATCGAAGGCACAAAACTGTAAAAAAGGCTAGCAACCATTGCTCCAGTTTTGCTTTTGGTAATTTGCCAGACAAATAAATATAAAGAAATTGGCACAAGGCTGTATGCAACTGCTGTAATCACCCTATACGCCTGCCCAAAGTCAAAACCCAAAAAATTATGAAGGATTACCTCCAAAAACGGCAGCAAAGGAGTATAAAAAACATGCCACGGATAGCCTAAATACCATAGAGGTTGCCATAATCCTCCACCTTCTACCCAAAACTTGGCCATTTGGATGTATGAAATTTCAATAGATGCCAAATTTTGGTTAAATTGCCCTTCGAAAAGAAAACGGACTAAAGAAAAATTTAGATAAACAATTAAAATTGTGAAAAACAGTAGAAAAATACTGCTTGAAAGTAGTTCAAGTTGTCTTAATTTCATCAACGCTATTCATAAATCTTACAACAGTTTCCCTTCGATTCACGTATAAGGTCACTAAATAGATTAAAAATAGCAAGCTGAGTCCACTACCCAAATATTGTTGCCACACCCCAACATTTAGTTGCACCAGCTTAAAATTACCATCTGCAAGAGTTATCCTTCCGTTTCTGTCAGCAACTACGCTCTCGCGAACTTTCGTCCAAAATCCAGAAGGTCCGGAAATCAAACTAACCGCATACGGGAAAATAGAGTATGCAACAGCAACAAGAACTACAAAACTTGTCACTCCAAAGACTACAGCGCCAGCAATCTTCAATTGAATCTTCAGGTATTCAAAATTGAGTTTTTCTACAATTCTCAAGCTATCGATAATGCTGGTTAAAATTAAAGCTGCTACTATTGCACCAAACATAATCAAATTCGGAACCAGTCTGTGTGGGTGGGGAATGAACGAATAACCGCTTAAAAACCAACTCAAAATAATACTTAAAAAGATAATAAATAGTAAAAATGCAATGAAAATCGGCTGCCTTTCATATCTTCTGGCAAAAAATATAAATGAGAACACAAGCGATAAAGTAATAATAATGAAAGGTAATGGAAATAAAAATTTAATATTCTCAATTATTTGAGTCGCCACCAGCTGGTAGCTTTCTACCCAAAAACTTGGCGTATACCAAAAGGCTACCAACCCAAGTGACAAAAAAACTACTCTGAAAAATCCAACAAATTTGTCCTTATTTAGCTCTAAAAAGAACTCTGTTAACGACAGTACCCCTAAAACTAGAAATAAATTTACGGCCTGCGACCGATTTATTAAAAGCACTAAGGAACTAAGAATTACCGAAAGTATCAAATAAATATTTTTAGGCTCTCTAAGATATCTTACGAAAGAAATTGCCGCAAATGGAAGAATCGCTAAGGCTAGAATTTGAGCACCATCACCGTATGCAATTGTAAAAAATGATCTAGTGGAAATAAGTTCACTTAAATCATTTTTCAAAAAAGTTAAAACGCCAACTGGAACGTGTGGAATTAAAAATACTAGAGCTGAAAGTATCGGCACAATTTGCCTTTTGGTTAAATCTCGGATAAATAAGTACAAACCAACAGTGGCTGCTATTGAAGAAATTATAAAAATCCCTCTTACTGCTTCACTTGCTCCAATTCCATAGGCGGAAAGCAAATTAATTAAAAACGGCACGAGTGGGGTAAAAAAGGCTTCCTCAAACTCTATCTTGGAAATGATTGGCCAAAATATTGCAAAAGAAAGAACTGCCAGCACAATTGAGTAGACAATCGTGATTTGGTCGAAAATCTTACCGTTTTTTGGTGGCTCTACGTGTTTTTTGAACCAAAAACGCGAACGAATAGGTAACTTTTTTTGAGGGTCCATGGGCAGCTAAAGGAAAAGACTCCTCTACTTTTATTTTAAACAGGAATGTACCCAAATAACAACAAACAGAATCAGATTATCCCTACCAACCTACGAACCCACATACCTAATTACCTGACATTATCACTTGTGGGATATATTCAAAAATATCACTCGCCGCAACTCCTTCACCAAATTCCTTGGCAGCCATAGCTCCGGCCATTCCGTTAATGTAAGCTGCAAAATGGGCGCTCTCAAATAATCCTACGCCTCGCGCAAGTAGAGCGCCGACTACACCAGAGAGCGTATCTCCAAAACCTCCTTTAGTCATTTGCGCTGAGCCTGAATTATTGGTAACCGCTATCTCTCCATCCGTAATAATATCGATGTGCCCTTTTAAAAGAACAACAGAATTATATTTGGTGGCTGCCTTTTTTGCTTGTTCCATTCTTTTTTCAAATTCGACTCCAACTGCTTCACCCGATAAAAGAGTAGTTAGCTCGCCCGCATGCGGTGTTAATACAAAATGCTTATTTTCTCCTGTCTCAGGTTTTTGAGATAATGCCAGCAGCGCATCTGCATCCAGAACCATCGGAACTGTAAATTTCGTAATCAGCTTTCGAATGGCCGAAAGCGTTGTTACGGCTCGACCGAGTCCACAGCCCAAAACCACTGAATTTATTTTGCGGACATGGGCAACATCTAAAATTTCATTGACATGAGCACTGGAAAGGTAATCTCCTCGAAGTGGATATGTAATTAGATCGGGAAACGTGTGAGAGGCAACGTCAGCCGCTCTTTGAGGCGCCACAACCGTTACTAGATCTGCTCCGCTTCTGACTGCACTGACTGCTGCCAGCGCCGCCGATCCGCTATAGAATTTCGATCCGCAAACAACCAAAACCGAGCCAAAGTTTCCTTTATGCACCCAATCCGGGCGCGGTGGGTAAATCTTAGATAAATCCATGGACAGAATTCGCAAAATGTCTAATGACTAAAGTCTAACGCAATTATAAATGTTTGAGAAAATTTTATCAGTTGTAAACTTTTCCGCGGTGACCAATCATCAGTACGATAGCCTTTTTATCTATTTGGTCAATTTTATATACCAGCCGATAAACGCCAACCCGAAGACTAAATCTACCTGTCAATTCCCTACCAAGTGGCTTGCCTAAAAGTGGATTCTCAATAATCTCGCCAAAGGTTTCGATCAGAACTTTTTGATGGTTTCTGGAAATTTTTTTCAACTGACTCTCAGCTTTTGGAGAAACTATCAACTCATACTCGGAAAGCCTGGGCATTAATCGAGTTTGAGTTCCTTTTTTAGTTGTTCTAACGTAACATACCTTCCAGCTTCAATATCTTCCTCGGCTTTTTTAATCTCTGTCATTGACTTAGGATCTGCTAAAACCTCTTCTGTCTCTCTCCATGACTCATACTCGGCAACCGACATCAAAACAGCTTGAGGCACGCCGTTAACCGTAATAACATACTCGTCTAGCTTTTTAGCTGCATTGTTAACAAGTGTTGGCAGCTCGTTTCTGGCTTTAGTTATCGGTAAAGTTTTGATCATAAAGTCCTCCTTGTCATTCTCGCGCATGCGAGAATCTTAAATCCATAATACAGAATTCTGTACAGAAAAGCAATTCCCACCACTGTCATTCTGACCCCGCTTTGCGGGGGAAGAATCTAAATTCCTAAACGGGCTCGCCAGAAAATTAAATTTGAGGCAAGAATCCTAAGTTTGAGAAGAGGCCGTACTGAATTTTGATGCTTCTCTTAAACGTTCAATTTCTGTTTTTACTTCCTCAATAATTTCGGGGTGATTGTCCGGAACGATTAAATGATTGTCTCTGTCTTGTGTGTCAATCCAGTTTTCGGCAAACATCTCAGAAGCGTCGTGACCAATCACTACCACCGGATAAGAATCAGCAATCGATTGACCAACAGTAAAAATAACATCAAATTCTGCGGTCTGATCATCTTCAACTTCGTTGATCTTCAAAATACCTCTCTTTTCGCAAACATTCCTAACTGCTAATTTCAGCTCAGACAGATTGATTTTGTCACCCTCAAATTTCGGGTTGTGGTGTTGCTCGAATGTTTCGACTGGAGTCATACGAGGCAATCTTAAATGCTAGCTTAAAAGTTGTCAAGAAGAAATTGTTTTACCCACCTGAATAACTTGCTCTATGAGACGGTTGGAATATCCGTACTCATTATCATACCAGGCAAAGATTTTGACTAAATCACCATCCACAAGTTGCGTCAATGATAAATCAACGATTGCTGATTCGCTTCTGCCCACAATATCCGAAGAAACTAGAGAATCGTTGGAAACCGCCATTATACCCTTCAAAGGAGTCTCCTTTGAAGCCTCTGTCAAAACTCTGTTGATTTCCTCTACAGTCGTTGATTTTTCCAAAAGAAACGTAAAATCCGAAAGCGACCCAACAGGTACTGGCACTCGCAGCGCCACTCCGTCAAATTTTCCTTTTAACTCCGGAATCGCTTCAGTTGTCGCAATCGCAGCTCCCGTAGTTGTCGGAATAATATTGAGGTAAGCAGCCCTCGCCCGCCTTAAGTCATTTGCCTTGCCCCCCGGAGGCGGGCCGTCAACTAAGTTTTGTTCGGCAGTAACTGCATGAATTGTTGTCATTAAAGCTTTTTTAATGCCGAATTTCTCCTGCATGACCTTAGCAACCGGAGCAATACAATTTGTCGTGCAGGAAGCATTATTGAGAACATCCTCGCCTTTATACTTATCCTCATTAACCCCAATCAAAAACGTCGGCGTTTCTTTCCCTGGTGCGGAGATAACTACCTTTTTAGCACCGGCTCTGATGTGTTTTGTGGCGTCGTCATGCTTTGTAAAACGGCCAGTCGACTCAATAACTACATCTACAGATAAATCCTTCCATGGTAAATTTACCGGCTCCTTTTCAGCAGTTACAAGAATTTTTCTGCTGTCAACAATTATGTTTTTAGAATCCGAAAAGATTTTTCGCGAATAAATTCCGTAAACAGAATCATATTTTAAAAGATGGGCAA
>CAYMIE010000058.1:0-3990 GCA_964390405.1 uncultured Gammaproteobacteria bacterium
ATGGCTATTCAAGCAAGAACTGAATTTGCGTCAGCTCTCAACCAGGTTTGTTCTGAACGTGGACTTGAGCCTGCTGTTGTAATCGATTCAATAAAACAGGCAATACTTGCCGCCTATCGTAAGGATTACGGCGAGCCCGAAGGAATAGACGTAAAGTTAAACGAAGAAACGGGTGAGGTCGGGCTGTCCAAGAATAAAAAAAATATAACGCCACCTGGCTTTGGCCGAATTGCAGCGCAAACCGCAAAGCAGGTTATCTTGCAAAGAATTCGGGAGGCCGAAAAAAACGCTATTTTAGAAGAATATTCCTCAAAAATCGACACGATTGTCTCAGGTTTGATTCAGCGAATTTCAGGTCCAGTTATTACCGTAAACTTGGGCAAAGCTGAAGGAATAATGCCCCCACAAGAACAGGCTCAAGATAAATATTTTGTTAATCAAAGGCTAAAGTTTTTTGTAGTTGGTATCAAAGAAGGCATGAGAGGAGAAGAAATAATTGTTTCCAGATCTGCCAATGGTTTGCTTGCAGGGCTTTTTAAACAGGAAGTTCCGGAAGTCAGCTCCGGTACAGTAGAAATCAGAGCGATTGCCAGAGAGGCTGGCTCACGTTCTAAAATTGCTGTTTTTTCTGATCAAATGGGTGTAGACCCTGTTGGCTCTTGCGTTGGCCAAAAAGGTGTTAGAGTGCAGGCTGTCATCAACGAACTGGGCGATGAAAAAATTGATGTAATTGCCTATCAGGAAGATCCGGTTGAGTTTATCAAATCTGCTCTATCTCCCGCTAAAGATCTTCAGGTAAAAGTTAACGAAGACAAGAAGACTGCTGAAGTTACCGCCCCTGATGATCAGCTTTCGCTGGCAATCGGTAGAGAAGGTCAGAACGTCAGACTTGCTGCAAAATTGACCGGTTACAAAATAGATATTCGCGGCAAAAGCGGTACTCCCAAAGAGGTAAAAGCTAAAGAACAAGCAGCTCAAGACGAAGCTAAAAAGGCTCTTGGGGTTACTGAAGAAGAAAAGGTTACAAAAGGGTCAAAGGAGACTACCGAGAAAGGAACGGCTGAGAAGCAAGAAAAAGGTCAAGAAGATCAATCAGCGTCCCAACCTCCAGCCGATGACAATCAACCAATAATCTCCGAAGAAGAAGAAAAAAAGGAAGAAAAAGATGCGGAAAAAGTTGCTGAAAAAGTTAAGGTGTCAGATTCTGAATCTACCGAAAAAAGTGAAACTCAAACACAGAATTCACTTCAAGCTAAAGAAGAAAACAATGGATCAAAAAGTAATGATGCAAGTAGCGAAAAACTACTTAAATGAAAGTTTTCTCGCCTCAAAAAAAATTAACAAATTATGGAAAAAGACCAGAAACAAAACATTCGTCCACCGGTTGTAACCATTCTGGGGCACGTCGATCATGGGAAAACTACTCTCTTAGATGCTATTCGCAAAACTAACGTAGTCGCCAAAGAACACGGAGGCATCACTCAGCATATTGGCGCCTACCAAATTAACTTTCAGGGAAATTTAATAACTTTTGTAGACACACCAGGCCATGCAGCATTTGAGAAAATGCGCTCGCGCGGTGCAGAAATTGCCGACATCGCCATACTTGTTGTAGCAGCCAACGACAGTGTCAAGCCACAAACTGTTGAGGCCATCAAACACATTAAAAAAGCTAATATTCCCCTGATAGTAGCGATCACCAAAACAGATCTTCCTAACATTAATATAGAGAAAGTAAAAAAAGATTTACAAAAAGCAGAAATTGTTGCCGAAAGTTATGGTGGAGAAGTTCCGTTTGTAGAAATTTCTGCCCCAAAAAACAAAGGTATATCGGAGCTTCTCGAAGTCATTCAACTTATCTGGCAAATTTCCCCTCAAGAGTCTTTGCCAAAAGATCCTTTAGAAACGGTCGTTGTGGAATCTTTCCT
The DNA here is from genome assembly GCA_964390405.1 of uncultured Gammaproteobacteria bacterium. GTDB lineage: Bacteria > Patescibacteriota > Microgenomatia > Curtissbacterales > GWA2-41-24 > WO2-FULL-40-11. The sequence continues at coordinate 1,929 of CAYMIE010000058.1, forward strand.
AGATAAGTTTCGAGGTGCAATCGTCAGCGTGATTATCAAAAAAGGTACCTTAACGATTGGCCAGAACATTCAGGTAGACAACGAAATTATTAAAGTGAAAGCCCTGCAAGACGATATGGGGAAGAACATAAAAGAAGCACTGCCTTCAAAACCAGTTGAAATATTAGGATTTAAAAAAATTTTAGATGTTGGCAGCATAGTCCATCAGATAATTAAGACAACAGGCGCTATTGATAAGCAAGCAGCCTCTCACTCAGACATCATCTCTAAAGCCTTGGAGGCAAAAGATAAATTCAAGATTATTATAAAAGCCGATGTATTAGGGTCGCTAGAAGCTATAAAAGAAAATTTACCCCCAAAAGTTATGGTTCTTTCATCTGGGGTCGGTGAAGTTCAACCAGCAGATGTCAGTTTCGCTAAAGTAGCCAAAGCTCCAATTTTAGCTTTTAACACTAAAGTGCCGAATTCCGTTGCAAAACAAGCAGGCCAAGAGCATGTTGTCATCAGAAATTATGAAGTCATTTATAAGTTAATAGACGATTTGGAAGAGATAGCTAAAAGCTTCGTAGAAACAAAACACGAAATAAAAATTAAAGGGAAAGCCCAAATCGTAGCAGTCTTTAATATAGAAGGCACAAAAATAGCGGGCTCTAAAATCACCAGTGGCAGAATATCTACAGGTGATAAAATTATCTTAAGAAGAGACAATGGAGAAACAGTAGAATCACAAATCTCCTCGCTCAAAAAGTTTAGAAAAGAAGTAAAATCTGCAGAAGCGGGTCAAGAATGCGGAGTAGGTTTCCAAAAGAATCTTGACTTCAAAGAAGGAGATGTTATAGAATCTTTGGGTTAAAATTGTACCCTAATAAAAAGGTATTTTCTTTGAATAAAATAAATACTCAATACAATGGATGATTATCAGAGAAAACAGATTCTCGACAAACTTTCCTTAGCTCAGAGCGTCTTGATTGCAGTTTCCCCAAAAAGCGGCTTCGACGGCCTGGCATCCGGACTTGCTCTATATCTTTCAATAAAAAAATTCGGTAAAACTGCAGCAATTTCTGCAAACGAACCTACAGTTAATGACGCAAATAACCTATATGGAGTGGACAAAATTAACAAGCTGGAAGGGAAAGAAGACTTAGTTGTAGTCATTAATGACGCCATTAATACGGTGGATAAAGTAACGTACAATCTCGACGGAGATGAATTAAAAATTAAAGTTCACGCTCTTTCCGGTTCACAAGGCGTTTCACCAAATAGTGTCTCGCTAGAGAAAGCTATTTCTTATCCCGAAACAGTCATCGCGATTGGTTTTAATTCAGCAGGTGAAGTGAAGAATGAAATTACTCATGAACAAATTAATAGTTCAACAAGCTGGATCATGTCCATAAATAGGGACAAGCCATCTGAAAAATTTGCCCAAATTGAACTAAGCGACCCGGCAGCTGCTACAATAAGTGAGCTAACTACCAAAATTATTACCAATCTCGCTTTGCCTTTTGATGAAGATATTTCCTTTAATCTTTATTCTGGTATAAAAATAACAACTAATATGTTTTCCCCGAAGAACACAGCTCCATCAACGCTAGAAGCTGCCCAACATTTAATAAAATTAGGTGCGGGAAGCGCCAGCCTCGCCAGCGAGTCTAGACGTGGACGCTTAGCTAGTGGAGATGACGAAGTTAAAAGCTCTAGGCAGGCCGTGACAAGTTTTGGCAGAACGCCAAAATTTGATAGTTACCAACAAAGGCAAGCGGCCGACGTTGGTAAATATCAGAGCATAAAACCTCAGACCAGCGATGAACCGCATAACCCTTTGTATACTGAAGAGCAGACTACACCTCTTGAAGAAGTAGAAACTAAAGAGGCTTCCAAAGAATCATGGTTAAAGCCACCTAAGATCTACCGGGGATCTAAATCTTTTGACAGAGAATCATAATTTCTATATACTCTAAATTCCTATTAAAATGACAAAAAAATCAACTGTAAAAAAACAAGTAATTGACAAATTCAAAACCCACGAGGGTGATACCGGATCGCCGGAAGTGCAGGTTGCACT
>CAYMIE010000058.1:4090-6001 GCA_964390405.1 uncultured Gammaproteobacteria bacterium
ACAAATTCAAAACCCACGAGGGTGATACCGGATCGCCGGAAGTGCAGGTTGCACTTCTTTCCCAAAGAATTGGCAACGTTGCAGATCACTTAAAAGGTCATTCCCACGACAACCATTCCAGAAGAGGTCTTCTTTCAATGATTAACAAAAGGAGAAGACTACTACATTTTTTAACGAGGAAAGCACCCGAGAGGTATAAGGACATCATAGACAAATTAGGATTACCCAAGTAATGGAAATGTCCTTGCGATCGCAAGTAGCCTAAAGGATATTATTGATAAACTCGGATTACCGAAATAGGCTAAATTGTATTTTTAACTAAATAGTTATATAATATTGAGTAGAAAGATTAAGACAACGAAGAGACGGGTTGTTGGAAGTTGAGAATTAAGAATCAAGAGTGGTTTTTGATTCCCGATTTCTAACTCCTCTAACTTCTTATTAATTTTTCGTTCATATGAGTAAAAAAGTAAAAAAAGAATTTGATCTTGGTGGCAAGAAATTTGTACTTGAAACCGGAGAATTGGCAGGTCAAGCAAATGGCGCTGTACTTGCTTCCTATGGAGAAACAGTGGTACTGGCAACAGCCGTTAGCCAGGCGCCTCGAGCGGATGTTGGATATTTCCCGCTTTCAGTTGACTACGAAGAGAAACTATATGCTGGTGGGAAAATCTCCACGTCTAGATTCATTAAGCGCGAAAATAGACCAACTGAAACCGCAGTTTTAACTTCAAGATTAATAGACAGAAGTATTAGGCCCCTGTTTCCAAAAGACTTTCAAAATGATGTACAGGTAATAATTACCGTACTTTCAGTAGATCAGCAAAACGATCCGGATATTGTTTCGCTGGTCGCAACTTCCGCAGCTTTGGCAATTTCCGACATTCCTTGGAACGGTCCCCTGTCAGGAGTTCGTGTCGCAAAACAGAACGGAAAATTTATTCTAAACCCGACTGAAGACGAGAGAAAATTGTCTGATTTGGAAATCATACTTGCCTCCAATAAACAAGATGTTGTTATGCTTGAAGCAGAAGCAAGTGAAGCAGATGAAAAATCGGTTGCAGATGCGATTAAATTCGGGATTGATCAGGGAAAAACGATCATAACTCAGATAGAAAGCCTGGTAAAGGAAGTGGGCAATAAAAAAATTGAATATAAGCCTCAAAAAGCCAGTGTACAAGACGAAGCCAAAATAAAGAAATTTATAGAGGAAAACTTTATGAAGGATTTTAATTCATCCAGTCAGGATGAAAGATGGTTTGAAGAAAAATTAGGGATTTTAACTGCTGAATTTATTAAAGAAGATCAGGATTCACTAAATTCTAAAATTCTCTCCAGCATTTTTGAAGAGGTTGTAGCCAGTGCTCTTCGAGAAGAAATTCTCAATAATAAAAAAAGACCAGACGGTAGGTCGCCGGATGAAATCCGTCCGATTACCACAAGAGTTGAAGTTCTACCGAGAACCCACGGCTCAGCAATTTTTCAAAGAGGCGATACCCAAGTTATTTCGATTGCCACACTTGCCTCACCCGCTCTAGAGCAATTAATAGAAGGTATGGAAGGTGAAGAAACGAAAAGATACATGCATCACTATAATTTTCCGCCATTTTCGGTTGGAGAAACAGGTAGGCGAGGAGCACCTGGAAGGCGCGAAATTGGTCACGGAGCATTGGCAGAAAAAGCCATTCGGCCAATTATCCCTGAAAACGATAAATTTCCTTACACCATTAGAATAGTTTCAGAAATCCTTTCTTCTGCGGGCTCAACCTCAATGGCCGCAGTTTGTGGTTCGACTTTGTCCCTTATGGATGCCGGTGTGCCAATTAAGGAACCTGTCGCAGGAATATCGATCGGTCTAATTACCGATAAAGGGGATAAATCAAAGTACGTAACCATAACCGATATTGCTTA
>CAYMIE010000059.1:0-5993 GCA_964390405.1 uncultured Gammaproteobacteria bacterium
TAAACCTAAATCTGCAACAAGCTACAGAGAAACCGCTTTTGGTATCCTTCCACGCACAAAAGTTGTTGAATTAGAAAAACAAGGCATAAAGAAAGCTCAGCAGTATATCCTTAAATTAAGCGATAAAAGAGCAAAAATCACACCAGCGCTAATCTGCAATGTACACAGGAAAGGATTCGGCTTCATATTCCCCAAATGGGCAGGAAAGCTCAGAACTGAGGACGTAACGGTAGGAGAATACGAACCGCCTCACTATAGCAAAATCCCAGAACTGGTAAAAAATCTCTGTGAAGATCTTGAAGAAAGGCTCAAACATATATCGCCTTTTAAAGAAGAGAGACATTTTTTGACCCAAATAATATCGCTGCTTTCATGGTTCCAGCATCGTTTCGTCTGGATTCACCCATTTAAAGATTACAATGGAAGAGTAGCCAGGCTTCTTACTAATCTTTTAGCGCTCAATTTGGGGTTGCCAATTTTAATAATAAAAGCAGAAACTGGCAAAGACAGAGATCGTTATATAGCAGCCATGAAAACGGCAGATCAACAGGACTATTCCAAGTTGGAGAAACTTATTACAAACGCTCTTAGGGAAAGCCTCGAGAAAGTATAGTCAAATCACGAGATTCTTCACGCCAAAGGGTTTGCTACTGCTTAAATTAAACTCAGGATTAATGGTGAGAGTGAGATTGGTGGCTTAAAATTATTCCTATTTGTTCCATTACTCTTGGTACTTTCACAAAAGCAAGATGGAACGGTTCTTTAAAACTTCTTTCGTCGTTAATAGCATCAGCTCTTTCTCTTCTTGCTCTCAATTCCTCAACTGATTTTTCTTTTCCTTGTCTAAGTTCACTTAAATCTTGTTGAGCAAACATTTGTAAATTCGCCTCGAATTGACGTTCAGTTATTGGTTCTTCCCCCTTATAATAAAACTGGTCATAAATTAAGGTAAATTGGCCATCATGTGGACAATCCGTTTCATCGTAGCCTACCCAAGCTCTTTGTCTAATTGCATTGAAAGTTTTACCTGTAATATGGTTTGTAACCTGCAACGGAGCCGAAACCAATTCCAGCAAGTGTAGCCAGGTAAACACCTCTCACATCAAAACGTTTTTCACTATCAGAAGAAGTTGTAAAGAATACAGCCGAAAGAAAAATAGCAAATGCAGCAAGTATTGCAAAAAATGGATTGGTTGTAGCAAATTCGCCAAGAATAATTATTCCTAGAATTGCGGCGATGGGGCCTTGCAGGTTCTTCCATTGATTAGACCTTGAAAGACCGATAGCGTCAATTGAGGTGACGAATAAAACAAATGATGTTGCCCAGATTATTCCTGCCACAACAGACCATAATAAAGCTGGAGATATTGATTCATGAAACCCAATAATCGGTTTGAGAAGATACAAAACGATTGCGCTTATTGCAAAACCAAGCGACATAAAGAAACTGAAAACAATAGGCGAAAGTTTGCTCAATTTCCTGGGAACAATATAGATGCTAAAGAAAAGAGAGCTTAAAACAGCGAGTAAGTAGCCAGCCATAAGCCAATTATACTCAAGTTTAAGAAGTTTCTTACAGGCTATCTAAATCGAGGATAAATTCAAGGTATTTTGATGATTTTTAAGGGTAAAACAGGGAACAATAGAGAATTCCCAGATATTGTCAAATTTCACTTCTCTAGGCTTCAAAACTGAAAAGTGTTGAAATCAAGCGTTTTTGGCAAGCCCAATTAAGCTAATCCGCAATAGTGTGCGGGTCGCTTAGACGTTTCAGGCTTCGGCGGTGGGTACAGGATTCGAACCTGTGTGACGCTTTCGCGCCAACGGTTTAGCAAACCGCCCCCTTAAGCCACTCGGGCAACCCACCAAGTAATGCGTATTTTATCAGAATTCCCAACCTTACCCAAGCGCCACTGCCATTCCCCAAACAGATTTTGCTCCTGACTTTTTCAAAACTTTTGCACATTCGGCCATTGTCGCGCCAGAAGTATAAACATCGTCGACTAAAATAACATTCCTACCACTAACATCAGCCCCTCGCCGCAACTCAAATGCACCTCTCACATTCTCCTTCCTTTCATCCCTCTTTAATCCCACCTGCGTTTTTGTTTCTCGACTTCGGATCAAGATTTCAGAGTAATTAACCTTAAATTTCTTGGATAAATCTTTCGCCAAAATCTCGGCCTGATTAAACCCCCGCCAATTCTTGCGTTTCTTGTGAAGTGGGACCGGGACCAAAATTACCTTTTGAGGAATGGCAAATTTGTAAATTTGTGTGGCAAGTAAATCAACTAAAACTTTTTCAATATCGTAAACCCACCTGTATTTGACCTTCTGAATTGCAACTTTTACAGGATTCCTATACCTGCAAGCAACAACTAATCCGTCAAGCGAATATCGAGTTTGACATTTTGGATGAGTCCTACCCCCAACTGCCTGCCTTTGGCAAACAGGACAAACAGGATTTTCGACATATTCAATTTTAGAAAAACATTTTGAGCAAAAATATTCCCCAAACTTGCCGCAGCCAACACATTTTTTAGGAAAAATAAAATCAACAAGCGAAAATGCCATTCTTTGGTGATAATATACATTAAGTTATGAGAATAGTTAATCGCAAAGCAAGATTCAAGTACCAGATTTTGGAAAAAATGGAAGCCGGCATTGTTTTGACCGGCGCCGATATTAAATCAATCCGCGCCGGTCGCGCCGACCTGAGCGAATCTTTTGCCAAAATCAAAGACGGCGAAGTCTTTTTGATGAACGCTCATATTAATCCATGGATGGGTTCGCAAAAGTTTCAAGACTCAAGACGCGATCGCAAACTTCTGCTTCACAGAAAACAAATATTAAATTGGCAGGGGAAAATGTCCGGAGGCAAACTGGCCGTTGTTCCGCTTACCATTTACATTAAAAATAATCTTGCCAAAGTCCAGCTAGCACTAGCCAAAAGCAAAGCGAAATTCGACAAACGTGCTGCTTTGAAAAAGAAAGCCATCGATCGCGATATCGAGCGAGAACTCAAAGACCAGAATCTTTGATCGTGTGGAGATGGAGGGCTACGAACCCTCGTCCAAGATTACTTTTCAAAAACTTCTACAAGCTTAGTTAATCTATAAAATCTCGTTTAGATTTTTAGCCGATTAACAGGCAAAACCTAAACAAAGATCAAAGTTTCGGGCTGAAGTTTGATCAAAACTGAAGTCCTATCCCGGCTAATTTTTTGCCCCAATAGTTTCACCGAGAAAAAACTAATGAGACAAGCTCAAGATTTGTTTTTAGGCAAACGCTGGAGCTACTGGATTAGTTCCAAAGAGGAACTCTCCCAGCTGTGCAAGTTTATTTTTTGCACGTAAGTTTAATTCAAAGTTTAACGCACTTTAGAATCATATTCGGCCTGCAGTTTTTAAAGAGCAAATCCTGTCGAAACAATACATCCCCAGGATCGAAATTGTATCAAAAATTACCTTTAAAATCAAATGTCCGCCACCAAAACTTTATTCCCCACTGCTATATAAAATTTCCCATTCTCTTCATCAACTACCAAATCGGCGGCTCTTGCAAATTCGCTTGATTGATAGGCTTTAGAATAAATTCCATCTTTGCTAATTACCAACAGAGCAGAGTTTGTCTTATCGACAACATAAACATTATCACTTTCAGGATCTGTATAAATTTCACCATATTCCCCTGCCGAGGTAGTCAGTCCGGAAATTGCAAAACCTTGCTTGTCCCCTCGCAAATACTGGAAAACTTCGCTGCCACTGCTTACCCATATCGAACCATCAATAACCAGTCTTGAATTTGTGCTGAATTGTTCTTTTTGATTTAAATAATTAACACTTTCAGCGTATCCATTCTCTATCGGCACGTATTTGAAAATCTGGTCTGCTCCCAACAAATAAACATTTCCCAAAAACACATTGATATCCTGTGCTTGCTGCCCTTCAATAATCTTGTCACTTGCGCCTGTTGCCAAATCAACTCGACTAACATCCTTGCCGTCAAAAATAAAAGCCTTGCTGTCGTAAACAAAGGCGCTTCTGGCACCACTTTGGCCATCAATTTCATCTGCCGATTGACTAGCTACATCAATTAAATGAATCTTGCCCCCAGTTAACCCAACCAAATTCTCACCATTTTTTGAAAGAGAAACTAATTCACTATCGACTTCAACAACAGTCGAAAAGTTGACTGAGGCTAAATTTTCAGTTTCTTTGAGTTTTGCAGAAATTTTAGAATCAAGTGCCAGGGCCTGCTCATCTTTCGGTTCAATCTCCAAAGCCCCTTTAACTGCACTGTCCGCTTCAATCAATATTCCTCGTGCTTTCTCCCGATTAAGACTAATTAGCGCTAAACCTTCTTCATATTTTGAACTTGCGCTCTCCAAATAAGTGTTAAATTCGCTTTGAGTCTGGCGGTCGGCATTGCCGCGCAGTGTAAAAAATGCAGACAGCGCCAAAACCAAAAGCACAACTAGCGCGCCTGCCACAATATTTCTCTTAAGCCGAAAAATTGCCCTGATATCACCGCGCTTCAGCTTGGAAACTTCCGAGCCAATCGCCCTTGCTATTGTTGGCAAAAGCCTACCCAATTTTGGCCGCGACTTTGGTTCAGTTTTCTGGCTTTCATTGGAATCGAACAGTAAATCAGACTTGTTAGCCTCATACTCAAACGAACTTTCTGAATCCGGCTGCTCAACTGCAGACGCCTCAATAATGGCCGGCTCACCAGCAGCTATTTCATGAGACGTGTCCAACTGCGTATCTTCATCAACTTTTTCTACTTCCTCATCTTGCGTATCTTCAATTGCCGCCTTTGCATCTGCTCCTTCCTTTACCAACACCAGCGCTGCTCCAATTTCGCTTTGATCACCTTTAGCTGAAATCTCTGTCGCTAGTCCGTCTACAACTTCCTCAAGATTCACGTCTTCTTCCTTCAAGGTGTCACTTAAATCAAAACTGCTCAAGAATTTTTCTGTGGCAATCAAAATAATCTGGTCCTCTTTTAAATGGCCGGAGCCGTTCTCGAAGGAAAGTTCTTGTGCGCTCGCTCTAAGATAAACCCAAACTTTAACTTTGCTTCCACTGCGAAAAATGTAGGAAACACTCTTGTAAAAAAGTATTAGCGAAAAACTTGCGTCAAGATTTTTTGAAGAATTGTATTCTTTGCTTATTTCACCGGCTTTCACTAGGATATCAAGAGACCCAGTTTGCGCCCCCTCAAGTTTTTTGTTGGCAAGATCAAAGATTTCTTTTACTTGCTCTGCACCACCTTCGCTGCCAGCATTTTTAACCAGTATGCAGCTGACAAGCGTCCCGATAGTTCCGTCACCAAAAGAAACCCTCGAGCTAAAAACACCGCAGCAAGCAGCATCATTTGCCTGTCCGGTAATCTTTTCTATCTGTAAATTAACTTCTTCCATTTAAAAAAGCCCTAGAATTAAAAATAAAACGGCGACAGCAATTCCAATATTAATTACCGAAACAAACTTAAGATGTGGCGAGAGTAACGTTGGTAGCTTCATGCACATTGTCAACACTTGTCTATATAAAACGAAAGCGAAAATTATATAGAAAATTAAAAACAATATTAAAAACATCTTAACTCCTAACCCAACCGTTAAGAGGTTTAAAAACCCAAATCCAGCTGTTTCTATAGGCATTATTTAATCTCTCCCGGCGCTTCAGTTTCTTCGAGTCTCACCTGTTCTAAAATCTCCTTTGCGACTAAATCAGGATTTTCAACTGCGTGAAATTCGAATTCCGGCTTGGCTGCTCCTGTTTGAATAAAAACATTGCCGAAATGAAAAAGTGTATGGAAAAAGCCTATTATTTTTGGTGTTACATCTTGTATCTGCGTAAGATTTGCGTAAGCCGTTTCTTTGTGCAAAATACCTTTAAAATCAAAATCTACAATCCTCTCATTAGTAACTAAATAGACGTTAAAGTACCAAAAAATAAATTTATAAAAAGCGAACCCAAAAACGAATA
>CAYMIE010000060.1:0-5922 GCA_964390405.1 uncultured Gammaproteobacteria bacterium
TAGAGCGTCTGCTTGCCAAGTAGAAGGTCGCGGGTTCGATGCCCGTCTCCCGCTCTCAAATTTACGCAGTATCTTGTATTTTCACCCACAATTATCTAATATTGTGAAAGCATGACTGACAACATTTTAATAAAAAGTATCAGAGGTGTTGTCAAAGAAGAAATAGATAATGCCTTAGGACCAATAAAGGAAACTTTAGAAGACCATACGAAAAAACTAGACGGCATTACAGAACAGTTAGCCGACCTGCATCGCTAGCATTTTCGCCTCATCATTGTTATCATTCAACCCACTTCCTGCCTATTTTTTTATGCAGGAAAAATTCGTAGATTTCCATAAAAAATGTTTGACACCTGCCCCTTCAAATGTAATAGTAAGAATATACCGCTTTATGGCTAAAAACTTAGTCTTTTTAGTGTTGTGGTTTGTTTTAACACCCGTACTGCTCACTTTCACCATCTTTTACTCAGCTAAACAAAATGCTAGCCAAAATTTGCTTGATGTTTATCCTTCCATTTCTGCCAATGAATTTGAAATAAATAACGACATTGAAGGCCAGGTATTAAGTACACAAATCAATGACTTGAGACCTTACATTGTCAGCAGGTTCCTCTCAAAAACTCCGCTTGAACCTTACTCGCAGTACATTGTCGAAGTCTCCGATAAGTATGGCATCGACTATAGACTAATACCGGCAATAGCTATGAAAGAATCCGGCGGCGGCACAGCAAGTAGCCAAGTTACCCACAACGCCTGGGGCTGGGAAAATGGCAGAACTAATTTTTCTTCTTGGGAGTACGCCATAGAAACTGTTGGTAGAACTCTAAAAAATAACTATATTACCAAAGGCTTGATTACCCCTGAGCAAATCATGACGGTTTATGCACCTCCTCAAATATACACAGGTGGCAAGTGGGCAGAAGACATCAACTCATTCTTCTCCCAAATGGAAACACTCTAAATTTTTTATCTGGTCACTAATTGTTAATAGTTTATGGTAAATAGTAGAATCCAATAATGGATTTGAGATTTCATATCGCACTTCTGATTGGAAAAATCACGGCTCTCATTCTTAAGCTGAAAGGCTCCGGAGCGACAGCAGCTCCCGGCCTCTATGCACTCAACATTGATCCAGACTTTGTCAAAAAATTTTCAAAACAGATTACCAATGGCTCAATAATAATCTGCGGAACAAATGGAAAAACTACAACATCCAGAATCGTTTCAGATTTGCTATCCACCAAATACAAAATTATCCACAACAGACAAGGTTCCAACTTACTTCGAGGTCTGGCTTCCACACTTATAAACAACTCTTCATTTTTGGGAAAAGTAGATTGCAATATCGCTCTTTGGGAAATAGACGAAGCCGTACTTCCACAGGTTATAAAAGATACAAATCCCAAAACTCTGGTACTTCTGAATTTATTCAGGGATCAGCTCGATAGGTACGGTGAGGTCGATTCAATTAGAAAATCATGGCAAACAATGCTTTTGAACTTGCCCAAAACTACCCAAGTTATATTAAACGAAGACGACCCGGGTATAAAGTACCTTGAAAAATTCGCGAGAGGCAAAATTACAACCTTCGGCATTGAAGATAAAAAAGTTAACTTGCCCCAAACAACAAACGTTTCCGACATTAAACAGTGCCCCAATTGCAGCGCTAAACTAATTCACACAAGCATTTTTTCCGCCCACATAGGGCATTACACATGCACTTCCTGTTCGCTAAAACGAACCACGCCGATAATTTCGGCTAGCAATTTGATTTTTGAAAGAGGCTTTAAAACTTCCATACAACTTACGCTAGATAACCAAAAGCTAAGCTTAAATTTAAACATTCCCGGCCTCTACAATGTTTACAATATACTGGCTGCCAGCGCAGTTAGCTATAACGAAAATCTTGACGGCAAATTTATAAAGAACAAACTGCAGCAATTTTCATCAGCCTTTGGCAGGTATCAAAAATTCAATGTTAACGGAAAAGAAATAATCGTTTTTCTGATAAAAAACCCGACAGGTGCCAACGAAATACTTAAAACCATTTCCTTAGAAGCAAAACTAAATATTCTTGTTATCTTAAATGACAAAATCGCCGACGGCAGGGATGTTTCCTGGATCTGGGATACAAATTGGGAAATAATTTCCAAAAAAGTCAGCAATATTTTTATTTCCGGCTCGCGGTCATGGGATCTGGCAAATCGCTTAAAATATGCAGGATTCAAATTGAGTAACAAATATGTTTATAAGCAAATTAATTACTCAATTAGGCGAGGAATCGCTAGTTTGAACAATAAAGATACCCTTCTCGTACTTCCAACCTATACAGCTCTTCTCGAAACTCAGAAAATTCTTTCAAAACTATCTCGTCAAGAAAAATGGCACCAAAACTAAGTTTAAAAATTTGTCATCTTTATCCGGATTTAATGGATACGTACGGTGATACCGGAAACATAATCACTTTGCAAAAAAGATGTGAGTGGCGGGGAATTAAAACCAATGTATCCAGTATTTCGGCAGGAAAAGATATTAAAGAGGATTTTGACTTTTTCTTTTTTGGCGGGGGACAAGACAAAACACAACTTATTGTTGCTCATGACTTACAAAAGAAAAAACACTCAATTAAAATAGCGGTAGAAAACGGCTCCGTTTTACTTTCGGTTTGCGGTGGTTACCAACTGCTTCAAAATTATTTCAAGACAAAAGACGGTGAAATCATCAAAGGCATTGGACTTTTTGACGCATACACAGAAGGATCAAATGATCGCATGATCCAAAACCTGCTAATCAAAATCAGTCCTGATTTAGAAAATAAAATCAAAGAAACTTACCCAGTCACCCAGTCAGCCAGTCACCCAGTCACCCAACTCATCGGTTTTGAAAATCACTCGGGCAAAACCTATCTGGGGAAAAACGTCAACCCATTGGGAATAGTCATCAAAGGCGCAGGCAATAATGGACAAGACCAAACAGAAGGAGCAATTTACAAAAATGCATTCGGCTGCTATCTTCATGGATCGCTCCTTCCCAAAAACCCGCATTTTGCAGACTATTTAATTGCAAAAGCACTTGAACGACGATACGGGATCGTTAACCTCAAAGCCCTTGACGACTCCATCGAATGGCAAGCCCACAATCAATCCGTTAAAATAACTCGCTCAAGAGGTTAATATTTGCTAAAATTCAGCTACACTATACCCGGGTGGTGGAATTGGCAGACACGCTGGTTTTAGGAACCAGTGCCCGCAAGGGTTTGGGAGTTCGAGTCTCCCCCTGGGTACCAGATAGGAAATGTCGAGCTTTTGAAATTCTCCTCGCGGAGATTACCCTGAGCGAAATCGAAGGGCTCGGCGACTAATGTGTATTGAATTTTGGGGGAAGAAAATTTTCAGTCATTTTTCTTGGTCGAATAAAATATTTAATAATTGAAATTTTAAAATATGAATCAAAAAAGATTTGTAAATATCATAATAATTGTAATCCTTGTTGTACTCATTGGCACAGGGACTTATTTTGTTTTGAGCAGACAGGCCCAATTGACACCAACCCCCACACCGATTCCAACTCCAGAAGCGCCAAAACTAGGACCGATTACAGTTAATGGCGAAATAACATGTCTACCTAAGAAAGGTGCAGGCCAGCAAACTTTAGAATGCGCGTTTGGACTAAAAGGGTTGGATGGTAAGTACTACGGTTTAAAAAATCTCTTTAAGCTTGACCCTGAATACAAATTTACTGAAGGCGGTTTGCGTGTTGAAGTCTCTGGTTCGTTTAACTCTGAAGAAATAAAAGGACCCGATGGCAATAAATATGATGTAGTAGGCACAATTGATGTGACTTCAATAGAAAAAATCAGGCAGTAAATATTTCTTAAGAATTTTCGCTCAATAAGGGAATTTGCCGAAAAGAATTTGCGCCCAAAAAAGCGAAAGAGGGTTCGGACTACTTCAAGTATCCAGCACAAATATATTTACACCCGCTAGAGATAAACTCCTGTTTGATCTAAAATCAAAGTAATGCATAGTATTTACGCTAAAAGCTTAAAGCTTAAAGCCAGACGCTTCGTATATTTCTCTATATTCATAATCATGCTTTTAGCTTTCAGCATTAAGCATCCAGTCAACGTCTACAGCCAAACCCCTTTTGAAAAGACTAAAGAGGATTACTCAATCCAGCTTAAAAAGTACAACGAGGCCAGGAATGATTACCTGACTAAAAAGGCAAGTTTCGAAGCTTTCCAGACAGCTACCGCCAAAAAGGAAGTTTTCGAAAGCACTAAAAATTATTTAGTTGAAACCAATTTCTTGCTTGCCGACAAATTGAATGTTCTTAAAGAATTCGGCAACACAATTAACTGGCAAAATTCTACTTTTAACAAAGAAGCTATGTTCACCCTTCTGGACGAGGAAACCAACTATTTGCAAAATAATTGGTCGGATATCCAAAAAACAACTGCACTCGAACAACTCCCGCCAATTGCAGAAGAGTTAAAAATCAGGCTGGATAAGTCTCTTCTGCCCAAAGCTGACAAGGTTATCGGAACTTACGAGGTAGCTAAAACCCAGTCTGCCCACACGAATTTCAAAAATCTTGCTCAATCTGTCAGCAATTTCATAAACCCCCGCGCAACTAGCGAAAATACGGCAATTATTCACAATTGGCAGACGGAAATTGATAACGTTAATGCTGCAGTCAACACAAACATAAGCGAAGCTAAAGCTGAACTGGACAAAATACAACTTGATCGCAAATCCTCCAGAGTAAACAAGGTCTTTCAATTGACAAAAAGTGCCAAAGACGAACTCAAAAGATCTCTAAATTTATTTGAAGAAATTTTGAGGATAATATGACTAGTCAAGAAATAAACCCCATGGAAGGTGAAGTTTTCACTGCCGAAAATACCCCTAAGGGAGAAAAGGCGGGAGAAGCTCAAAAACCCAAAGTCAAAAAACATTTCTCACTGCCAAAACCAGCTCTTTTGGTAAGCAAATTAAAAAACCTTAAGGATACAGTCAGCAAGTCTAAATTTTTGGCAATTTTAGCTTTAATTGTAATTATCCCGATAATTTATATAGCTTTCATAGCACTTAGCGCCAGTCCAGACTCCCAACCGGCTATTGATATCATAACTCCTGAAACCCAAAACTCCGATACCCCGGTTGACAAAGAACGAGAACTTATTGAAAACAAAATAAAATCCTTTAGCAGTGACCTTGTACTGCTAGAAACAGATACAGTTGAGTTGGCCTTCCCGAAAGTAGATCTCGATATAAAATTTTAGCCTCATCTTTTTTGACTTTGGGCACAATTTAAGGTAAAATACTAATAAATGAACAGTATAAGTGCTGCTCAAAAAGCTGCAATAAATGCGGCAAAAATCGCTCGCGAGCCTCTGGAAACCTTAAGATCTCAAGCCGCGCCATTTCTCGGCGAAGCCCAAAATGAACTCTTCGGGTTCAAATCAATAAGCCGACAATCAAGGTCGCTTGCAGAACAAGAACTTAAAAGGGCCAGGCAGAAAAAAGACCTTGAAAGATCAGAAGCCGCTGACGACGAGAGATCCGAAGAAAAGGCTAATGAAGTGGCAAGCATTATGCGCCAGGAATACGCAAGATATGAAATGCAAAGTAACAAAGAGCAAAACCAGTTTAAAGCTGAAATCACTGAACTCAAGCAAGAAATTGCCAAACTAGCCAAATCAACAGGTGTAGAAACTAAAGTTCATATGCAAAATACTAATAAAAAAGTGGGGATTATTGATATTAAGTTCCTGACAAAAATAGTAACCTTTCTTCGTCTCAAAGCAGAAGAATCAAAAAGCGCTAAAGACCTGCAAGCCCAAAGACAAAATTCCAAAAGGGCAACCGGCATGCTTGCCTGGGTTTCCGGAAAACAAATGAAAGTTCACGAACAAGGTAC
>CAYMIE010000061.1:0-5901 GCA_964390405.1 uncultured Gammaproteobacteria bacterium
TATCTGAAATTCACTGCCGCTTTTTGTCGCCAAAATTTGTTAATCCCTGTTTTTTAGGGGTTAACATCGGTTCAAGGGACGAACTTGGAGCAGTTAAGGAAGAAAACGGCAAATATAAAGTTATGAGTGAAAATGAAATCCGTGATCAACTCAAAGTCGCATCGGTTCATTATTTAAGCTTGGAGGGTATGGCCAAAGCGCTGGGTACTACTGGTAATCAGTTGCGCCAAAGCCATTGCACCGGTTGTCTTGACTATAATAATCCCTTTGATATGCGGCCATATGATTCGGAACTAGTAAAAACCTCTTATATTAGGAAAAGCAAACAACTAAAATTCCCCGCTCAAATCCAGACACAAATAATTTAACCTTTCTTTTTAAAAGTATTAACTGAGATTAGTATTCTAGGACTTGACACACTTTAAATGATGGTGAATAATGGTTATAGATGGTGTTAAATGGTGAATTTAGCATTATCTAACTCCGAATTAGCCTTTTGAGCTGCCCTTGGAGTTATCTATCTTGCTTGTCTCGGCCTAAGCGGGCGGACATGAGTTTGTAAGGGAAAATGTTTCTGGGCAGCTATATACCTTCATTTGATCTAAACACCAGAAGGCTTGCTTTACCAAAAAAAATTCGTGACTATCTTGCGACCGGTGAAATCATCCTTTCTATTGGCTTCGAAAAATGCCTTTTCGGCTTTGACACCAAAAGTTGGCAGGCTGAATCTGAAAAACAGTTGGCTTTGCCTATTGCCCAAAGACGCTCACGCGATTTACGCCGCTTCTTTTTCGCCAGTGCAACCACTATCAAACTCGATGATCAAGGCCGGTTTGTTATTCCTGGCTCTCTGCTTAAGTACGCAAAAATTAAGAGGCCAATAATAATTGGCGCCGGGGATCATTTCGAGATCTGGGAAATTGAAGCTTGGCAGAAAGAACGCTTGCGGCTTGAAAGGAAGGTACTCTGAAATATTTTCACCAGAGCGTTCTAACTAGTGAGGTAATTGAATTTCTAAGAGTAAAACCAGCAAAGTTGTATATTGATGCAACTTTGGGTGCAGCCGGGCATACGAGAGAAATTTTAAAAAGAGGCGGCAAAGTACTGGCAATAGACAGGGATCCGGAGTCAACAAAGTACGTAGCTGCTTTGCACCTGAAAAATTTGCAAGTAGTAAACGACAATTTTTCGCACATTGACAATTTAGTTGTTGAGTTTGGGTTCACGAAAGTTTCAGGGATTCTGTTTGATTTGGGAGTTTCCACTAGTCAGTTAGAAGATGCCCAAAGGGGTTTTAGCTTCACAAAAAATGGACCTTTAGATATGCGCATGGATCCAAATTTAGCGGTGACTGCTGCGGATATCGTCAATAATTTTGAAAAAAGGAGGTTAAGTGAAATTTTTCAAAACTTTGGTAACGAAAGGCTTTCTCGGCAGCTTGCTGATGCTGTTTTCAGCGCCCGTCAAGTAAAAAAAATTGAGTCGACTGAAGGACTTGCCCAAATTGCACGCGAGGTGTATGCAAAATCGAAAGTTTATACAAAATTAGATCCGGCTACAAAAGTATTTCAGGCACTACGCATAATTGTTAACAGCGAATTATTAAATTTAGAGGAGGCTCTGCCACAGACTGAGAAACTACTGGAAAAAGGAGGCCGGTTGGTGATAGTTAGCTTTCATTCTCTTGAAGATGCCATAGTCAAACGATTCTTCAAAAGTTCAAAAAGTTTGAAAGTCTTAACCAAATCGCCAATCGGCCCAACCAAAGAAGAAATTGAAAAAAATAGAAGATCTCGAAGTGCCAAGCTTCGGGCCGCCGAAAAAATATGAGTCATGATTAAGATCAACGATTATAAATTTAAAAATTCACGAGATGAGAGCTTCAACCTTGTAGGTAAAGTCAAGGTTAAGCTGCTTATAGTTTTGGCTTTTGTTGTTATAGCTTCTTTTTTTACTCAATTGGTTTTTGCCGGTAATTTGGCAATTGGCGGTCAAAAACTCTCCGAAGTTGAAAATGAAATCAAACGACTGGAAGCCGAAAATACGACTTTAAAAGTCGAAATTGCTAAAGAGGCTGCTCTTTCAAATCTGGCTGCTGATGCTCAAAAATTAGGTTTTGAAAAACCGAAACAAGTAATAATTCCCAACTAGTCGAGCGTTAGCTTCAATTTATTTCATTTGTTAAACTGTAATTACCCCCAATGGACAGAATTAAATTTATCCAGACCTTAATATTTATCGTGGCGGCGCTAATTGTTTTCCGCCTTTTTTATTGGCAGTTCATCGCTAGAGTTGATTCCGATTCCATACTTGGACTTGATGATATTAAAATTCCGGCACCGCGCGGTGAAATTTACACCAGCGACGGTTTTCCGCTGGTTGCCAATCAGCAAGCATTTTTAATTTACGCTAAACCCAATGAACTAACTAGATCCCCTCAGGAAATAGCCAAAAATTTGGCCCCATTTTTAATATCCGAAAAATATTCAACAGAAGGCGCGCAGCTTACTCCGGAAGAAAAAAAGCAAAAAGACGAGCAAATCCAAACAAAAGAATCAGAGCTTGCCGAGACACTTTCAGATAAAAAGTTAATCTGGGTTCAGCTAGCCAGAAAAATCACGCTTGATGCTAAGCAAAAAATTGAGGCTCTCAACATTTCCGGTATAGATTTTGAAAAAGATGATAAGAGATACTATCCGGAAGCTTCTATGGCAGCCCAGCTCCTCGGTTTTGTCGCCTCCGACAAATTTGGTGATGATATCGGCTATTTTGGCCTAGAAGGCTTTTATGACTCGCAGCTAAAAGGCAAGGCCGGCCGCTTGGGGCAATTCCAAGACCCTTTCGGCTTTCCGATACTGGTTGGCGATTTTAAGCCCGTTGATTCTAGAAAGGGCAGTTCCTTATATTTAACGATAGACAGATCTCTCCAATTCATCGTCGAAAAAAATTTAAGGGACGCTGTCAACAGATACGGTGCCAAAGAAGGATCAATAATAATTTCCCAACCTTCAAGCGGAAAAATCCTGGCTATGGCCACTTACCCAACCTACGATCCTGCTCTGTTCACTGAATTTGAAGATACGCTCTACAAAAATCAGGCAGTCGCCGATACTTATGAGCCGGGCAGCACTTTTAAATTGATAACCATGTCGGCAGCTCTTGATTCACAAGTCGTTTTGCCAGATACCAAATGTACAGTTTGCACAGGCCCAAGAGAAATTACCGGTCATGAAATTTCAACATGGAACAACAAATATTTTCCAGATTCCACTATGACCGAAGTTATCGAGCATTCGGACAATGTCGGCATGACTTTTGTTGCTGACAAACTGGGGATTGATCGGCTTTATAGTTACATCGAAAAGTTCGGTTTTAACAAGAGAACAAAAATTGATCTTCAGGAAGAAGCAAGAGGCAATATTCGCGACAAAGAAGAGTGGCGACCCATAGACTTAGCAACTGCGTCCTTTGGGCAGGGGCTGGCGGTCACCCCAATTCAGATGGTCCAGGCGGTTGCTGCAATAGCCAATAGCGGGAAACTAATACCACCTAGGGTGGTTGATAGGATTATAGAAGATGGACGGGAAAAAGTAGTTAAAAGCGAAGGAGGAACTCAAGTTATATCATCAAAAACAGCAGCGCAAATTACGGAAATGATGGTTAACGCTGTGGAAAATGGTGAAGCCCGTGCGTTTGTCCCCAAAGGCTACAGAATCGCCGGTAAAACCGGAACAGCTCAAATTCCGGTCAGTGGCCACTATGACCCTGAAAAAACCATTGCCACCTTCATAGGTTTTGTCCCAGCCGACGATCCGAAGTTTGTGATGTTAGTCAAATTTACCGAACCAAGTTCGTCGCAGTTTGGTTCCGAAACAGCTGCCCCCACGTTTTTTGCGATATCAACAGAGATCCTAAGATATCTGGGCGTTAGTCCGTCAGAAAAATAAATATTGAAATGCACATCGGGAGTGTGTTAGCCTTGAATATGACCATTTTTTCGGATAACATGAGTATATATGCCTTATCGCAAGACACATTTTATTAACGAACATTTTTACCATGCGCTTAATAGGGGAATAGGTAAAAAACTAATTTTCAAAAGTAATGGAGATTATCAGCGCGCTTTACAAATAACGGATTTTTATCGTTTTTCAAAACCACCTTTGAAATTTTCCTCTTTTCTCAGACTTTCCGCAAAAGATAAATCAGCTTTTTTTAAAAATCTTCATAAAAATACCCCATTGATAGAAATTATCAGCTATTGTTTTATGCCAAATCATACTCATTTTCTCTTGAGACAAACATTAAATAATGGTATTTCAAAATTTATGGCAAACTGGCAGAATAGTTATGCGCGATATTTTAATACTAAATACAGTCAAAAAGGATATCTATTCGAATCCTCTTTTAAAGCCAAACCCATAGAATCAGAAGATCTTCTTTGGCATGTTTCAAGGTATATTCATCTTAATCCATCAACAGCGTCTTTAGTTTCGATCAATAATCTAAAAAGCTATCCATGGTCTTCTTTTCCTGAATATTTAGAACTAGGGAAATCTGGATTTACAGAAACGAAACAGATTTTGGATCATTTTAAAGGGAGAAAAGCTTACCAAGATTTTGTCTACAACCAAGCTGCTTACCAAAAAAAGCTTAAGAAAATAAGGAATTTAATTTTAGAATGAGCAGATTTATCCGGAAAAGGATATTAATTTAAACCTAACACACTCCCGATGTGCGTAAATGATATGTGCGTAAATGATGCAATATCTGAATGTATATTAATACAATTACGGGCTGCAGATCCTCCTAAAACTAGAGCGTAAGCAAATGGGTCAAGTTCATTAAGAATAATTTCGAGGGAATGAGTGATTTGTTCTTCAGGCAGGCTCCTGCCAGGAATTTCCTTATTCATGCTCACTCGCGGACATTACGATAAGTCAAAGGGACATGGTTGAGGCATTGCCTACATTGTCGAGGAGATATTTTTTCAAATGGAGTTTCAAATAGAAAACGAATTGGTATTTGGGTATCTGGAGGGTTTTTCGCACCAATAGCAGCAATACCGACGCAATTTATTTGTTCATTGTCAAAAAAGCTTAAATTTCTCGAAACATTTTTACCGCTGACTATAAAATCGTCAACAAAAAGGAGCCGTTCACTCTTGGGATGAAATGCTCGGTGAAAAAAAGTTTCACCAGTTCTTACCTCGATATAAGTAAGAGTAAAAGGTACATTCAACTGATTAGCTACGCTATATCCGAGAATTGCACCAATATGTACCGGACCACATACTACATCAATTCTAGTATCAGCAAACAATTCAGCTAATTCCTCTGCAATTATCTCCATCGCTTTGGGATATTTAAGTACGTTCATCTTTTCGACATATCCAGAAGAGTGAAAACCGTCATTGAATTCTGTATGACCGTGAATGAAACCGCCGTACTTTTCAAAAAGTGCTAATGCTCGATTTCGTTCTTTCGGTATGCGCTCTTTTAAACTGGACATTTTATTTTTTTTAGCCATAACGGTTTAAAATTTTTAAAATTTTGACCTCATATTTTCCACCTGGGGCTTCGATCTTAGTTTTTTCACCAATTGACTTGCCCAGAATAGCTTTGCCTAAAGCTGAGTAAGCTGAAATTTTATTTTGATTAATATCTGAATCTTTTTCCGAAACAATTGTGAAAGTGTAGTTTTTACCAGAGGAATCTTTGTAGGTAAAGGGTATACCGATTTTAATTGTAGAATTACTATTATTTTTTGTTTGAACCTTGTGGTTCATTGTGCAATCTTAATACAATAAAAGAATTAATTTGTCAAGTATTAGATAATAAATATTTGATATCAAATATTATATACTCAATATTTTAAATATCTTAACAAAAGGGGTATAAT
>CAYMIE010000062.1:0-5876 GCA_964390405.1 uncultured Gammaproteobacteria bacterium
TTTTTTCACCGGGAGTTAAGTTTGAGATAGTAGATATTTGCGAAAAATCGTCGTAGCGGAAGGGAAAGTGATAGATTAGGTCCTCTAAAGTTTTAATATCAAGCTTTTTTAGCTTTCTGGTGTAATAAGAACCAATTCCAGGAAGGTCATTAATAGGAGTTTGGGGATTCACTGAGGCTAATTGTTAAATGCCGATAGTCAAATTGTCAAATTCTTGCTTAGTTAAGTCCATATAACAGGTAAATAGCAAACTGGCCGATAATGAATGTCAGGCCGCAGATTAAAATGATAATTTTCCAGGCGTGTTTAAAATAAGATTTTTTAAAGAGTTTCATTTTCCTACTTTAACATAAGTTTTTTTGCCGATTTTTAAGACCTGACCTTTTTGAGTCTTTACGCTTCCATCTGTTGCTACTTGCCCGTCGATTTCAACGGCTCCTTGACTTATCAGCCGTTTGGCTTGGGATTTACTTGACACAAATTTGGAAACTGCTTCCGTCAAAGAAATGTTTTCTTGAACATTTACATCAACATGTTTTGGTTTAGCGCTTTTTTGGTAAACAGCCTCAAATTCTTTTTGGGCTTTCTTTGCCAAGGTTTCTCCTTTGTAAAGCTTGACAATTTCGTTTGCTAGCATTTTTTTTGCATCTAGAGGCTTTAAACTTCTAAGCTTTTCGGCTGGGAGCTGGGTTAGTGTCTGCCAATATTCTTCGATTTGAATGTCTGCCATTGACATTATTTTGCCGAACATGTCAGCTGGTGTGTCATTAAGCCAAATACAATTGCCGGATGATTTGCTCATTGGTTTGCCGTCGGTTCCGGAAATTAACGGAGTTGTTAAAACGAACTTTTCGCGCTTGTTAATCTTCTTTTGAAGTTCGCGGCCAATAAGCATGTTAAAAGTTTGGTCAGTTCCACCGATTTCTAGATCTACGTCCATAGCGACAGAATCATATCCCTGAAAAAGCGGATAAAGCGTTTCATGAGTCCAGACCGTTTGTCCACGCTTGATTCTCTCTTGGAACATTTCGCGTTTATAGAGCTGGGTTGAGGAGATATTTGAGGCGATTTTGATTACGTCGGCATAGTTTAATTTTAAGAGCCAGTCGCCGTTGTACTTTATTTTGATTTTGTCAAAGTTAATAATTTTTTGCGCTTGCACTTTCCATGTTTTGATATTTTCGTCAATTTCGGCGATCGTGATTTTTCCGCGAGCTTCGTTTCTTTGCGAGGGATCGCCAGCTAGAACTGTTCCTGTGCCGAACAATAGAATTGCTTCATGACCAAGGTCTGCAAATTCCTGAAGTTTTTTAAGAGGGATGCTGTGTCCTAAGTGTAGTCTCGGACCCGTCGGGTCGACTCCAAGATAAACACGGATTTTTTTAGAGTCCATCAACTTTTCAAGACCTTCTTTATTTGGCAGGATTTGTTTAACGGCGTGAGTTAAAACTCGAGCTATTGTCATGTTTACAAGCATATTAAAACTTTTTCAGCTCCATAGCAATTTTTCAGATATCAGTGTTTCTGCCATATTTACTTTTTGAAAAAGTAACGCAAGTCAATTTTCATTGCCTTTAAAATTAGGATATAATATCCGATATTAGCTCGGTTGCGGTGGAAACTTCTAGATACAACGTCCGAGACTTCTTATGAAATTTAAGATAAACCGACCCGGCGCACGACGCTTTTCCACAAGAGTTGCAAAAATTTCTCACTCCCAGCGCACAAGGCATCCGTTTTTGGCGCAATCAAATTTTAACCGCCGGCGTTTTTGGGTACGTTTTTTCGGTGTTGTTTCGACTCTGGTTTTCTTTTCCCTTATTTTGCTAATCATCTTTACGCTTTTTTCATTTGTGATTTTTGCTAAAGATTTACCTTCTCCTTATAAGTTAACCGAGCGTGACGCCTCTCTTTCGACAAAAATATACGATCGCGATGGCGAACTTCTCTATGATATTTTCGGTGATAAGAACAGAGCACTAGTTAGCTGGAATGAACTTCCGGATTATGTCAAGCAAGCGACAATTTCCATTGAGGACAAGAATTTTTATAAACATCAAGGATTTGCGCCGTTGGGAATAGCTAGGGCAGCACTCAATATTGTTTTTTTGAGAAATCTGCAGGGCGGGTCGACAATAACCCAACAAGTAGTGAAAAACACACTTCTTTCATCGGAAAGAACTATTACCCGCAAAATTAAGGAGTCGATACTGACCGTACAGGTAGAGAGAAAATATACCAAAGACGAAATTCTGCAGATATATTTCAATGAAGTTCCTTACGGTGGGACTGCTTGGGGCATCGAAGCAGCCAGTCAAACCTATTTCAGGAAAGATGCAAAGGATTTAAGCCTGACAGAGGCGGTTATTCTGGCAGGGTTGCCGCAAAGGCCCACATTTTATTCCCCGTATGGAACTAATCCGGATGCCTACATAGAACGGGCGGAAGCGGTTGCCCGCAGAATGCGTGAGGATGACTACATTACTAAGGAGGAGGAAGAGCAAGTTAAAGAGGAGTTGCCAAATGTAGAGTTTAGTCCTGATGATCAGGGTATCAGGGCGCCGCATTTTATTTTTTACGTCCGGGATATTCTGGTTGAGAAATACGGCGAGAAATTTGTGGAACAAGGAGGCCTAAAAGTGACAACAACTTTGGATTTTGAATTGCAGGAGGAAGCTCAGAAAATTGTTGCTGAAGAAATCACAAAACTTGGCAATTTAAACGTTGGTAACGGTGCTGCCGTAGTACTTGATTCGCAAAAGGGCGAGATATTGGCGATGGTGGGCTCAAAGGACTATTTTGCAGAGGATTATGATGGGCAAGTCAATGTGACGCTGTCACTCAGGCAGCCGGGATCTGCACTAAAACCATTTACTTATGTAACCGGGTTTAAAGCCGGTTATACGCCTGCAACAGTTATTATGGATGTTGCTACTGAGTTTCCGGGAGGCATTGGCCAACCACCATATAAACCCGTTAACTATGACGGCAAGTTTAGGGGGCCTGTTCAGGTTAGGTTTGCGCTGGGCAATTCAATTAACATACCTGCTGTAAAAATGACAGCGCTTGTTGGGGTCAAAAATATGCTGAGAAGCGCTTTTGACGCTGGGATTAAATCACTTGAGCCTACTGACGACAATTTGAATCGGTTCGGCTTGGCAGTTACTTTAGGAGGAGGAGAAGTCAGGTTGCTGGAACTTTCCACCGGCTACGCGACGCTTGCCAACGGTGGTAACTATATTGAACCTACGCCTATTTTAAAAGTGGAAGATCGAGATGGCAAAGTTTTAGAGGAGAAAAAAGATGTTAAGGTAAAAAGAGTTTTGGGTGAAGATGTTGTTTATTTAATTTCACATATTCTTTCGGATAACGTAGCCAGAAGCGAAGTATTCGGTGCCAATTCCCTGCTTCGGATTGCCGGCAAAACTGTGGCGGTTAAAACCGGAACGACTGATGATAAGCGTGACAATTGGGCTGTAGGTTATACGCCTTCCATTGTTGTCGGTACTTGGGTTGGCAATAACGACAATTCGCCAATGGATCCGCAGATTGCGTCGGGTGTTACCGGTGCTACTCCAATTTGGAATCGCATAATGACATTCGCACTGCGCAATAGGTCAACTGAGGAGTTCAACAAACCCGGCAATATCACGGCACTTGAAGTTGATTCTTTTGCCGGAGGGCTTCCGTGTCGGGATTTTCCAAAGAGGAGCGAGTTTTTTGTTAAGGGTACTGAGCCTACCAAAGATTGCTTAGCGCAAAAAACGTTAGATGGCCGCGAATATTATGTTTTCCTGGAATTTGATCCGGTATCAACAGACGGTAAAAATCGCTGGCAGGAAGGAATTGACGCGTGGGCAGCGTCTCATGCGGATTCCAAGTATAGGCCACCGGGTGAATTGAAAGTTGAACCTACGCAAGATCCTGATGAGATAAAAGTTCATTTTAAAAAGCCAAGCGGTAACAGCGAGGTAGACTTTAGTGTTGAAACTGAGGTTGATGTCGAATCTGGCAGGGATATTACTAAAGTGGAATTTTATGTTGACGGGGCTATCAAAAACACAAAGAATGGTAACAATTCAAACGTTAAATTTAATTTTACATTTGCTGCTGCAAACAAAGGCAAGCATAAAATTAAAGTGAAAGCATTTAATGAAGCCGGCCGTGATGCTGAAAATGAGATTGAAGTTTCCGTAGGCGAACCTTGGAGTTAAAAAATGAATATTGTTCGAGCTTGTCGAGAACTTCTCGACTCTCCCGCAATGCGGGATCGCTCGAAGAATAATAATAGAAACCGAGGATTCTTAATCCTTGGATATTCATTGATTACTTGAAGTTGAAGGTAGAGAGGATTTTCTCAAAAGTTTCAAATGGTTTACTGTCTGTTAGTTTATTTGGTCGATAAGCGATTCTGAAAAAATTGTTATCTTTAACAAATTGTGCATGGATTTCATAGTTAACGTTTTCGGGGGCATTTGTTCCGCTGCGATCCGTAATGAAAAAACGGATACCGTTGTAGGTGACGTCTTTCTCTTTCTGAACAATTAGAGGTGGCGATATTCTAAAAAATGGCAGATCGTACCCTCTCGACCAATTCCTTTGCACACTTATGGTTAGCTGCCAACCTTTAATCACTGGGGGTGCACAGCCTCCTCTACAACTTTCCTTGTCTTCGTTAAAATCCACAGATCTTAGCGTTGTAGCCTCTGTAGCTGTGTCGAGAGTATTATTTTCGTTTTCAAGGTTAAAATTGCTCGGTACTTTTAGAGTAAAATTGTATTTGTTATTCGTGTATGTTTTCCAATTTGCTGTTTCGTCCTCCAACACTTGCGTTTCGGAGGACAAGTCGGTTGGCGTTGATTGAATAACGGTTGGTTGCTGAGGTTGAGGAGTTGGTTTAGATTTGAATTGAAAATAAGCAAAAGTTACACCTATTCCTACAATTAAACCTACGGCAAGAAGTATGATGGGAGAAACAAATCCTACGGGCAGTTTTTTCATTTAGGGATTAAGTCGATTATAGCTTTTGGCAATAAAATAAACCATCATCATTGCCCATTTTTGCAGATGATTCGGGTGATCATGGTTTTCGTATAGAAAAAGGCTCAAGCACACACTTTGTGATTGCAATGGTATCCACTTTTAAGTTTGTTAACTGAGCAAACTGTTTTAACTACATACACTTTGAAATTTCTTCTTTGGTGTAACCCAACATTTTAATTTGGGTTAGGTATCTGCCTTGTGTTGTCTTATCGTATGATTTTACTTTCAATATCACTGTGATAAAAGGACGGGTACCTTTGTCCACAGCTTTGGGACATTTATACTTAATGTGGGAACTTCCAGCCGATAGTTCTTTGCTAAAACCCAAGCAAACTAAGCACTTAACCAAATCACTAGAGCCGAATGATTTCACACGTAATTTAAATGTAAGTCCTTAAGGAGTAAGGGGCTGTAAACTGTTTGAAATTGAACATCAGCTAATTTGACTCCATCAACTTGAGACAACTGCTCCCGTACGGCTACAGGTGGTATAAAAAATACTTGAGATTGATATTTTTTCGGAATATCAAAGAATGTGTAAATAAGATCGTTAACCTGAAAAAATAAGTGTGCAGGGTTACTGGCTTCTGTGAATACATCGTACTTTGGTAAATAAGCCAAGTAACGACCTGTTTCGCCTTTTTTAATATCTACGGTTATTTTATTTGGAAGTTTCGGTAATTGTGTTTTCATATAAGCAGAGGATTATACAACGATGATACCACACATAGCCAATTTCAATTTTAAAAAAAGCGATCCTGCAACCTATTCGTAGAAAGGATGCGAAGCAACCTATTCAGACGTAAGTCTGAAACGCACACCATACGGTGACA
>CAYMIE010000063.1:0-5816 GCA_964390405.1 uncultured Gammaproteobacteria bacterium
CGTTTTTCAGAAACCTTTCTCTATTCTCTGCGCATTGCATGCAAGTAAAGTTTTCATAGTATATTAATCTCCATGGACTAAAAGTTTTAGTATATTTTGACTCATTCAGATTGTGCTCCTTTAACCGATTAATTACTCCTTTCGTTGTTAAACCAACATAAGTCTTTTTATTATCCTTTAAACTTTTCAAGATGTAGACCTGAAACATTGATTATTCTTGCAAAATTAATCCTGCTTTGCAGGAGTGCCGGGGGTGGGACTCGAACCCACACGATCTTGCGATCACTCGATTTTAAGTCGAGCCTGTCTACCAATTCCAGCACCTCGGCATGTGATGTCATTTTAGCCTAAAATACGCTCTTGATTCAATTAAGAAATAACTATAGAATTATCTGAAAATGACAAACTACGACGATCAGGATTCAAATAGCGAAGAGGGAGACCCCAAAAAACCACCTTCGGTTGCCGGAGAAGAAGACCCGTTTTCCGGCGACGCAACTTCTTCTGAATCGCCGGACATTGATGAAGAACTGGAAAAAGTCGGACTTCACGGAGACGAAGAGGGTGTTAAACCTTTGAGTATTGGAAACGAACTTGAAGAAGAAAACTAATAACCTCATTTAAAATCAATCTAGCTTTATTTTGTGATAAAATTGGCACATAAGCGCCTGTAGCTCAGTGGATTAGAGCACTAGTCTTCGGAACTAGGTGTCGGGGGTTCGAATCCCTCCAGGCGCGCATTAGGCCCGCTAGCTCAATGGTAGAGCAATTGCCTCTTAAGCAATTGGTTACAGGTTCGAATCCTGTGCGGGTCACAAATCTAACCCCGGATGCTCAACAGTAATCCCGTATTTCCCAAAGGCATAGTCAAGAAGTAACACCATTTCCCCGCGCCTATCCTCAGATCCCAAAATAACTCCCAGTAATTTCTTGCCGTCATTTTCAGCATAAGTTACCAGACACCAAAGGGCATCCCATGTAAAACCCGGCTTAATTCCGCGCACACCCGGATAACTTGTTAAAAGATTGGTATCGTTATAAAGAAGATATTCTTTGTGGTTTGCCGTTGCCTCAATATATTTTTCATAAGTCGAAGCGATTTGGCGAAACTCCGGATGATTTTCCCAAGTATAGCGGGCAATTGTTAACAAATCATGGGCGGACGAATACTGCTCTCTGCCATCCTCGTCAAGCCCGGTTGCATTGATAAACTTTGTATTCTCTAAACCTAATCTCGTTGCCTCTTGATTCATCAGCTGGGTGAAATTTTCTTCACCGCCGGAAACGCCCTCGGCAATTGCAATGGCTGCATCGTTTCCCGAAACAAGCATTGCCCCGTACAACAGCTCTTCAAGTGTCAAAGTTTCTCCAGATGATAGTCCCATCACATTTTCGCCGATGTTAGCCGCTTTTTCAGAAACAATAAAAGAATCATCAAGGCTGGCATTTTCCAGCGCAACCAAAGCTGTCACTATCTTAATCGTGGAAGCAGCCGGTATTTTCTGATCTGCATTTTTGGCAAATATAACTTCACCGCTTTCAAAGTTAACAACTAGTGCCGATTTTGCACTAACATAAAGATCTTCAGAATTTTTATTTTCCCAACCAGATACTTTTTTTGGAAACCAATTGTTAACAATTTCAACACCCGATTTTTCTCCAAAAACATTTGCTGCAGGATTAACTGTCGCAAAATTCGCTTTGTTGTAAACAAAATAAAATCCGGCGGAAAATAAAAGCACCACTGCCAGAATAAATATAAATACCCTCATGTGATAATTTTAACCTCTGCAAGGGCAAAACTCACGATCTCGACTTAAAAAAACAAAATTGATAGAATTATAAGACCTTGCGGGATCGTCTAATGGTAGGACAACAGCCTTTGGAGCTGTTTATCTAGGTTCGAATCCTAGTCCCGCAGCCAAGACGGGCACCTCAAGGTGACCGAGGTGCCTAAAAAGCCCAATGGGGCTTGCTAAACTCCTACTTTTTTCTTCGGAGATTCGAACCGCGAAAAACCCTTGAAAACCTGGAGTTTGAGTCTATGGTTCGGACCTGTCCTATGTGATCGGGGAATACGGATTCGAACATTGTAGGCACAATCAGGAGACTTGTTAAAGTATTTTAAGAAAATCGTTTGGAGTAGTAAGCGTTACTTCTTGATATGAGTTTCCTACTTTATTAATTAACGGTTGATCCCCAGTCACCAGATAGTCAGCTTTGGCGCTCAAAGCAGTAGCAATTGTTAAATCATCTTCAGGATGTGTAGCAACGCCCTGAACTTTAACAATTATAGGAGTTACGAATGCTTCATTTTGTAATAAATCGATGAAGTTGGCCGTTGCCTTACTGCTTAGCCGTTTTTGAAAATAGGGCTTTTGGAATGTTCGTAAAAGTTCTTCAATTATATGTTCTGAGGTTACAAGTTCAAATAGGCCTGCGTGCCAGGCATCGAGTATTTGACCGGGTGCATTTGCAGCAGTAACAGTGCCGGGTGCTAAAACGTTTGTGTCTAAAACTGCCGATATCACTTTTAGTTGCGCTTGTTTTTTGCCCGATTTTCTGCTCGAACTTCACTAATAGCTTTTTTTACTTCCCGGTCAATTTCCTCGAGAGGAACATCTTTAAAAGCTTCACGCATTTTATCCAGAGCTTTAAACCGTTCTTTTCGTTGCTCTTCCATTTGAGTAAACCTTTGCAGATCCTCGGCCGAAATTACAGCAGCAACAGGAATACCGCTTTTCTCAACAACTACTCTAGTTTTACTGCGAAATACTTTATTTAAAAGTTGGCTCCACTGAGCCCTTACATCTGATGCTTTCATTACTTGTGTCATAATATGTGCTTGCGCATTTCACCACCTTCCTTAGAAATACTTGTACATATTAGTACAAATTGGTACAAAAGTCAATTTTTGATTCAAAATTGTTAACTTATGCCTATGGATCGCGAAGCTAGGAAGAGAATCGCAGTCCGGCAATCGCATGGGACTATAACGACAGAATGAGCCTACACCGACACGCTCAGTCATTCTTCGTTCCACTCATCAGGGTCTCCCGACAAAATAATACCGAAGAAGGCATTGAGGTCATCGACTCTGATGAGTCCATCGGATCTGAGATCCTCAGGATTGAATGATCTCAGACTCGTTGAGAACGTAGTAACGAAATGTTAAATTGCTTCTATGTCTTACTTTGTTTACATTCTCCAGTGTACCGATAAATCATATTATGTCGGTTGTACCAATAATTTGGAAAAAAGACTTAAACAGCACAATAACTCGAAATGGGGTGCCCATTACACAAAAATAAGAAGACCAGTAATTCTTAAATATTCCGAAGAATTCGAAACATTACTTGAAGCCAGACGTAGAGAGCAAGAAATAAAAGGTTGGAGGAGAGAAAAGAAAGAAAAGCTTTGGAAATAAGACCACTTTTTACCGTTTTTCCTCATTAATTTAGGTGCTTTTTAATCTGTTTGACAATCATGGCGCTAGCGAGTAATCTGATTTCTGTAAGACTTATGAAGAGAATACTAGTAATTTTGAGTTTAAGTTTTTGGCTAGTAATTGCCAGTTTTAGCGGGTCCACATTGGCTCAGTCTAGCAAATCAAGTAGTGCTAATCGGCCGTCACAAAGTCAAAGTGCCAGTGATAAGGCTGTGGGTAAAAAGGATTTGCCGCCCCAAGCAAAGAGTGTATGGATTAGAGGTCAAGGCAATAGTTTGCAAGTAAAACCTTTGAGTGAGGGCGGAGATGAGCTGGAGTTTACCGAAGGAGACGGAGTAGACTCTTTTATTTTGGAAGAAGAAGGAGACGGAAGTGAAGAGACCGAATTCGAGGTGAAATCAAAAGACAATGCAGCCTTAGTAATTCGTAACAAACTGGCGACACAAACACATTTTCCCTTGATGGTTAATTTGGAGACAAATGAGCTAATTGTAATCACTCCAAAGGGGCAAAAAGTGGTTACGGTTTTGCCTGATCAGGCCGTTGCCAATATGCTAGCTGCTAATGTACTTGATCAAATTGGTGGCAAGGGGGGAATCAAGTGGCTGGAACAGCAAGAAGCAACGTCTTCGGCAGAACCAAGCGCTTCACCCTCAGCTGAAGTAACTGAGGCACAAGAGTCTGCGGTGGTGTTGACGATTGATGAAGAGGGCGAATTAGTTTATGAAATTAGTGGGGTTAAATTTGAACGGCTGCTTGGTCTTATTCCTGTCACTTTGCAACGAACGGCAATCGTATCAACAACAACTGGGGAACTGATAGCAGTTGACCAGAGTTTCTTCACTCGGCTGGTTGATCTACTTTCGGTTTGAGACTCAGCAAGTTTGATTGTCTAGCCACAATTTTAGCTGCAGGATTTAGTGATATTTTAGAGTTTATGTGTTGCTTCTTATTTTAAAAAAAACACAGATTTCGCATAAACTAAATCCGGCCGTTCAGACTCCCTCGGGACTGAGTTCTCGGGACGAACGTCTGAGAGTCTTCAGGTCTTCGATTCAGAAAGTCTCAGACTCGATGAGCTCGATGAGATATTTGATTATTTCATCCAGTTCGTGGTTCGGTAAACTCACCAACATAGCCAATACCAGCTTTATGTTAATATAAACTAAGTTTTACGAACCAGATCGGTTCGTTTTTCCTATGATTGAGCAAATCCTGCATCTTGATCTTGTTAAAATTATTGAATCTGTCGGCTATCTGGGAATTTTTGCAATAGTTTTTGCCGAATCAGGGCTGTTTGTCGGCGCATTTTTGCCGGGCGACAGTTTACTTTTCACTGCCGGATTCCTAGCCTCTCAAGGATTTTTCGACATTTGGCTGCTCGCCCCCATGACTTTTATAGCAGCAGTCCTTGGCGACTCCGTTGGCTATACCTTCGGTCGCAAGGTTGGCAAAAGGCTTTTTCAAAAAGAAGATTCCATACTCTTTCATAAAAAACATTTACTCCGCGCGCAAAAATTTTACGAAAAACATGGCGGCAAGACCGTAACCATTGCCCGATTTTTGCCAATTGTCAGAACCTTTGCTCCCATTGTTGCCGGCATGGGGAATATGCAATACAAAAGGTTCTTGTTCTTTAACGTCATCGGCGCTTTTCTTTGGGCAGTTTGTATACCTCTTACCGGGTTTTACCTTGGAAATATTATCCCCGGAGTCGACAAATACTTGCTGCCAATTTTGGCTTTCATTATAATTATTTCTGTTTTGCCGACGGTTATTCACATTGTCCGCGAGAGAAAAGACGACAGCGAAATAAAAGAGGCGATTGAAGAAACCCGCGAAGAGATTGAAACTATTGTCAAAAAATGATATCATACACAAGTAAACTTATAGTAATATGAATCGCGTACCTATATTTGTCTGGTTCTTAGTGCCGACTCTAATTATTGTCGCAATCGGCGCATGGGCTTTTACCTCAAATCCCATGGGGCAGCAGGAAAACCCCGAAGTGCTTTCTGCTGTTTCCAACCCCGTTGCCGGCACAGAAGAATTGGCAATCGCCAGCAGACAACACATTACCGAAGGAACTAAAGCAACTGACTTCAACTCTAATCCGCCTGCTTCTGGCCAGCATTGGCCGGCACCGGCCAATAAAGGGGTTTACGATCAACCGTTGCCAGATGAGCGCGTTCTCCATAATCTTGAGCATGGTTACATTTGGATATCCTATAAACCAGAGATCTCACCTGAAGTCATCAACAACATCAAAAATATTGTCAATGAAGACGACTGGAAAATTGTAATGGCTCCCAGAGCAGAAAATGACAGCCAAATCACCCTTGCTGCTTGGGGAAGATTACTCAAGATG
>CAYMIE010000064.1:0-5763 GCA_964390405.1 uncultured Gammaproteobacteria bacterium
GGCGACCATTTTGCAGGCAAACTTCGCAAATTCTTAACCGAAAAATTTTACGACAAGGTTCTCACATTCCCGCAAAGTTACTTTGACAGTGAAATTTCCGGCAAAGTTATTCATCAGTTAAACCGGGCTATTTTTACAATCCAAACTTTCATCAATGGCTCAACCAATTTTATTCTTCCCACCTTTCTGCAAAGCATTTTTACAATCGCAATTCTCGCCTATTACAATTTGCCAATTGCTGCCTTTGTAACTATTCTCTTCCCAATTTACTTAACCCTTTCTTATTACTCCACCAAAAGATGGGGCGAGCGCGAAGTCAGGAAAAATTATTACGAGGATATTTCAAGGGGACGAATTTCCGAAGTTGTAGGCAACATCAAGCTTGTTAAAACAGCAAGCGCCGAAAGGCGAGAATTTGATTTTATTGCCGGAAATCTTACAAAATTCAATAAAATTTATGCAAAACAAAGCTGGACATTCCATAAATTCGATTTTGCCCGCAATCTTTCTCTGATTGTTATCCTGCTAGGCATAAATATCGTCGCTTTTATTAACACCTTTAACGGCGCAATCTCAATCGGTACGCTGGTTCTAATTTTGCAGCTTGTTGCCCAAGCCCGACGTCCCCTTTTTGCTATGTCATTTATCCTAACCAACATGCAGCAGGCAGAAGCAGGCAGCAGGGAATATTTTGAGATTTTAGACCTTAGATCGCATGAAGATTACAAACTTCCTTTTGAGAAAAACAAATTGAAAAATCCTGCAATTGAATTCAAAAATGTTTCCTTTAAATATCAGGTGGGTCAATCCGTTTTAAAAAGTGTTTCTTTCAAAATTAACCCAAAAGAAAAAGTTGCACTGGTTGGACATTCGGGGGTAGGCAAAACAACAGTTATTGACCTTATCCTTAAGTTTTACGATCCAAGTCTGGGCAATATCTCAATTGACGGCAAAAATTACAAAAAACTCTCCCATCAGTTTGTCAGAAACAATATTGCACTTGTTTTTCAGGATGCCGAACTTTTTTCATCAAGTGTTGCCCACAATGTAACTTACGCTAAGCCAAATGCCACTAAAGATGAAATAATTGATGCGCTCAAACTTGCCAACGCCTTTGATTTTGTTAAAAAACTTCCCAAAGGCATAAACAGTGAAATTGGCGAGCGCGGTGTTCGCCTTTCCGGCGGGCAGAAGCAAAGAATCCAGATTGCCCGAGCTATTTTAAAAGACGCCCCGATTTTGATTTTGGACGAGGCTACGTCTTCCTTGGATGCCAAGAGTGAAAAAGAAGTTCAAATAGCGCTTGAAAATTTAATGCGCGACAAACTGGTAATTATTGTCGCCCACCGTTTCTCCACCATTCAAAATGTTGAAAAAATAATTGTTATTGACGAAGGCAAAGTAACCGACATCGGCTCACCGCAATCTTTATCAAAGAAAAAAGGCATTTACTCTGAGCTCCTTCACTACCAAATCGAAGGCAACAAAAAACTTTTGGAGAAATTTGAAATATATTGAAATTAAAACTTCTGAGAAGACTCTAGCTGACTTATCCTCTCTTCATGATCATTGACTTTCTCTTTAACATCTCCGATTAAGCTATGAATGTCTGCAATAACATCCGTCTTCTTTTGAACATCAACCATATCCAATGTTAACGAATCGAGCTTGGTCGAATGCTCTTCCAATGTCTTCTTAATTGGATTTAGTTTTTTATCCAGTAGCACTTCAATTTGTTTGAGATCGGTATTGTTCATCTAGTTTATTTTGAGAAGTGTCTACTAATTTAAACTGACCAATAATGTATTTTTCAATACGCTTAAAACATTTAGTGCAAAAAAGAGTATCTCTTAGATTTTTGCTTCCAGTGACACGTACCATTTCGAAAAAGTCTAATTGTTTACCGCAGCCATCACAAATATAAACAGTCGACATGGTCTAACCACTTTAAATACCTTTGGGCCAAAAATCAATAACCAAATCGAAGGCAACAAAAAACTGCTTGAAAAATTAATGGATAATATTTATACTTCTAGCTCATGGGCGGCGAGAATAAAGAACTTACTATAACAAGGGAATCTCTCGTAAGAACTTTATCTAGAGTACTAGATCATCAGCTTATAGTAGCCAAAAGAAGGGATACTACTGTTGAGCAAATCAGAAAAAATCTAGAAGGGTGCTCGTCAGCAATGTCGGAGCTTGTACCGTTTCCTAAGACCAATGTCCTGGATGATCAAGAAAATGAAACTAGGGTAGCGGAAATAGATGCAATTCCGATTGCAACCGATGTAGTAAAAGGTAGAACTATCGTCACTTTTATTAGCTCTGATGGCAAAATTTATACTGCAATTAAATCTAGACGTGACTATCCGACAATTATAGTTTTATCAACTATGACAAAAGTGAATCTCAATAGAAACAAAAAGCTCGCTATCAAAGCCTTAAGTGGCCTTGCTAACTCCTTAAAGATAAATCTTCTTCCATCATAAAACTATAACCCTATTGATACTTATAGAATTCAAACATCTTTTATTATTGAGCTATTTTGCGAAGATAAAAACCGCAAACCTGTCGTAAACTCCAGCGCATCCCTCATTCCAATCTCCAAGCATGTTTTCCCTATGCCCTGGGCTTTTGTCCCAACTCCATTCTACAAACTGCACCGCTGTTAGCGGACCGGAAGCAATATTTTCCCCTACCGCACTTTTTTGTAAATTATGCCTGTTAATCGCTGCCTCAAAACCATCGTGGGAAAAATTATCGGCAACTTCGCGGGCTCGCTCAGTTGCAATTGTGCAAAGTTCCCCGTTTATAGAAAGCGAGTTGAGTCCATTGTTTACCCGATAATTATTCTGGGCAGTGTTAAGCTCGCTAGCTGTCGCCATCTGACCGGTTGTTGAATTACAAATGACATATTGTCCTTCAACTTCCGGATTGGGAACTAATTTCCACTCTTCGACTACCCCACTGCAAAGTCCGGATAAATTTTTAGAAGCTACCTTAACTGCTGGTTGATGTTGTGTATCCAAAATCACATCTTTTGTTTTGGCAGCCGGAGCCGGCGGACTTGGAATCGGGCTTGGGACCGGAGTCGGAATTATAACCGGCAGTTGCAAAACAGATTCTTCTGAAATTGCAGGCTGAGCATTACCCAACCGCAGATTGACAACAGACGGAATTAAAAAGAATAGAGTCAGGGTTAATAGCAGCCTTGCTGCCTGCATTTTTAAATATTCGGGAGGTCTAATTTTTGAAAGAAACTTGGCAGGCTTAAATTTAACCATAAGCAACACTATCTAATTTTTACCCTCTATTCAAGTATACCTATTTTGTAGTATAATCATTTTATAAGCGTTTTTTGGGTTTTCACCAATTTTTCCCGGATTCACCGAATCTGGGTATTTTTTTGCTTAATTTCGTCAGAATAGGTCAATAACTCGTCATTTCTTCCAAAATCACTTCAATTTTAGTTGATTTTCTAATTTTTGAAGATTGGTGTTATACTAATTCCAACAATTATGGAAAAGCTTGCCAATTGGTTAATTTCCGCTCTGGCCATTTTTGCAATTGCCCTATACTTGCCGGGTTTTGAAGTGGATTCATTTATAACCGCTTTAATCGTTGCCTTTGTTCTGGGCATAGTTAACGCCATCATCAAACCTGTTTTGATAATATTTACTCTGCCGATCACGATTTTGACTTTGGGCCTTTTCAGCTTTGTTATTAATGCAGCGCTTATTTGGATCGTTGCTTACTTTGTCCCCGGCTTTACCATAACGGGATTTGCGCCAGCACTTGCTGCTGCTGTCGCCCTTTGGCTCATAAACACATTAGTATCAATCGTAATTTTCCCCATCAAAAGCCGCTAAAATTACAGAATATCAAGCATTTATTTGAGCTGATAAAGTTGAACAATTTTTTTCCCTTCTATATATAGATTCTGGTAATGCATCGTGCACTCTTAAATAAGTAACTCTTGCAGCAAGATGGTATAAATTTCTGGTCTCCAACTTTTTATGAATATTTTCAATATGCTTTCTTATAGTGCTCAACTCAACTACAAAGTGAGCGGCCATCTCAAGTTTTGTTTTGCCTGAAATCAATAGTAGTTCGACTATTTCAGCTTCTCGCCTTGTTAAAGGTTTAGCTTGCACTCCTCTCAAATCATGACTTAAGTAACCGTTCGTAATACCATCTTGAATAAGACCAATGACAGCTATTCGCGATCGTTTAGGATATCTGTTTCTTTTATCATCCCGAAATGTTCCATTAAGCGCAATGCGACCAATTGAGTGAGTAAAATACTCAACCTGTTTGACGGTTATACTACCTACTATATTAACTATCTCCAAATTAGTATGACCTTCAGCTTTACACTGCAAAACCTCCTGCTGCCGTTTATTGAGCAATGCAAAAGGAACACGCTCGGAAGAAACTCCATCGATATTACTTGTACCCATTAATACCTCAGTCATAGACGGAAATACTAACAATCCTGTCGTAAAAAAGTCAACTACATAGCTTAAGAAAGTAATTTTGAAAACGCTACTTGCATCTTCAGAACAAAGTGGTACAATATGTGTCCACTGCCAAAATCGGGTACCGACTGGTACCCAACTGCCACTAATTTCTAAATGAACAACTCAAGACTTATTATCCTTTTAATTATTGTCTTCATAGTCGGAGTCACCGGTATCTACTGGATCTATCAGTCACAAGTTAGCAAAAGCGCGGAAGAACTCCTGCCTGTTCCTTCACCGCTTGGTGAAGTTCAAATATCCCCGACACCCCAGCCTTCACAACCGGAAGTTCCTTCAATTGCAGAAAGAAACGGTTCTGTTCCCAGCTCCCAACCCGAAGCTGGTTTTGATCTAAGACCACCGCTCCCCCAATTACCGCGCCTACCATAAAATTCTAAAGATCTTAAATTCTTCCAATGCCACCATGTCAGGTAAACATTACCACTTACCTTTTGGTGTACAATTGGTAAAAATAAGAAAATGCCAGCAAGCGAACCCCAAAGCGTCAAGGAAAAAGCTACAGCTTTCGTAGTTTTCGGCGCAACCGGCGACCTTTCCCGCAAAAAAATCTTCCCTTCTTTTTTCGAACTTTTTAAAACCAATCTGCTTCCAGAAAAATTCAAAATAATCGCAGCTGCCAGAAGCGCTTACTCCAACAAGGAATTCACCCAAAGCCTTAAAGAAAACATTGAAGCAGACGACAAAAACCTATGGCGCAAATTTTCGGATCTTATTGAGTACATCCAGTGCGATGTTGAAAGCGGCAAAAATATTAATTTGCTTTCACAAAGACTTGAGGATCTGGAAAAAACCAATAAAGTCTGCACCCAGCGAATTTTTTACATGGCCGTATCCCCTTTTATCTATGGAAAAGCTTTTGAAAACTTGGGTAAATACAAACTTAACTTAGGCTGTCTCAATCACCAGAAACTTGCCCGAATTGTTACTGAAAAACCATTTGGTTTTAACTTCCAATCTGCGCACAACCTTAACGAAATATTAAATAAATATTTCGATGAGTCGCAGATTTTTAGAATCGACCATTTTTTGGGCAAAGAAACTGTCCAGAATATTTTTGCTTTCCGCTTCGGCAATGAAATTTTTGAACCGATATGGAACCGCAATTTTGTGGACAACGTCCAGATTACTTTAGCCGAGCGAATCGGCATTGAAAAACGCGGTGAATCTTACGACAAAATGGGCGCCCTTCGCGATGTTGTGCAAAATCACCTGCTGCAGCTTT
>CAYMIE010000065.1:0-5707 GCA_964390405.1 uncultured Gammaproteobacteria bacterium
GCTAGTTCTATTAGTTTAACTAGCTGGTCACTATCAGTAGTGGGTGGTTTCTCCACAAAAACATTTTTTCCAGAAGATAATATTTGCCTTGTAAATTCATAATGAGTATTAATAGGTGTTGCAATAACAACTGCATCGATACTTGAATCGTTTAGAATCTCCTGGAATGTATTATCGTGCTTTATTGTGGGATCATAATTTCTAAGCCAAGAAAGATTTTCTTTGTCAGCGCTATTAAGTGCATACCTAACGGTACTTACTTTGTTAAATTCCGTAATTAATTTTTTACCCCATTGCCCTATACCGACAACTGCAACCATGAGCATTTTCTTCTTAGGCTTCATGCGCTATATAATAGCATTCTATAAACACATATTTAAGCCAATGAGTAAAATTGCAGTCATAGGTGCCGGATTATTTGGAATTTCTGCAGCTCTCGAACTTAGTAAGAAACACTCTGTCGATCTTTGGGAAAAAGAATCAGATATTCTTCACGCAGCTTCGGGAATTAATCAATTCCGTCTACATAGAGGATATCATTATCCGCGAAGCGAGAATACAGTTGTATCTTCTCTTGGGGCTCAAAGAAGCTTTATGAGGGACTTCGGAGAGTCTGTAAGAACAAATACTCAAAATTATTACTGCGTCGCAAGTAAAAATTCCAAAACTTCTGCAGAAAATTATATTAAGTTTTGCAAACGTAATAAATTAGAATTTAATTATTCAAAGTTAAATTTAATAAATGATAAATACGTCGACTTATGTATCCATGTAAATGAAAGGATAATAGATTCAAAGAAACTTAATCTTATCTGCCATCATAAATTAAAAAATAGTAAAGTAAATCTTTTACTTTCCAGTGAGGCTGACCCAAGTATTTTTAAACATTATGATTACGTAATTAATTCTACTTATGCAAATATAAATTCTCTTGTACCTCTTAAAAAACAGAGAGATTATCAGTTTGAGCTGTGTGAAAAAATAGTGATTAAGCTCCCTAGTGAATTTAAGAATAAAAGTATAGTGATTTTAGATGGCCCTTTTATGTGTGTAGACCCATATGGAAGCACTGGTCTTTATTTAATGGGAAATGTAGTCCATGCTATTCGCCAAAGCAACATTGGTAAATATCCTAAAATCGACAACAAATATAAAAAATATGTGAATCAAGGGATAGTTCGAAAGTCACCTACTAATTTTAAAAAATTTATTGAAAGTACGAAAAAGTTTATCCCATTAATAGAAAATGCAAAGTACGTTGGTTCTATGTACACTGTAAGAACTGTTCTCCCTCATAAAAATAAAACAGACGAAAGGCCTACAATTGTTAGAAAAATTAACGAAAAAGTAATAACAATATTTTCAGGCAAACTAGGTAATTGCGTTCAAGCAGCATACGAAGTAAGGGAAATGATTGATAATTATTCTATTTAGTTAGGAGAAAATTATTATAGATAATTTCGTGCTTTTTAGCGATATCGAAACTGTACTTTCGTTTGAGCTGACTAAAATCTCTTTTTATATTATTTCTTAATCTTTGATTGTTTTTAACACCTTTAATTATCTTTTGCGTAAGATCATCAGAGTCTTTTTCAGCTAAATATCCATAAGTTCCATCTTTAATAATTTCAGGAATCCCTCCAGACCTAGTAGCAACAATGGGAGTACCGTTGGCTATAGACTCGAGAATAACTCGGGGTAATGGATCTGGCCAGATAGAAGGGATAACGGTTAGAATACCAGCTTTAAGTAAATATTGTAGCTTAGTATGAGACACGTGACCTAGTACTTTGACTCTCCTATTTTTCTTGGAAATCTTTAATAACTCAGATTTTAAAAATCCTTCACCAATAAATAAAAATCGCAACTGCGGTAACTTAGATGAAATTTTAGGAATTGCTTCAACTAACAACTTAACTCCCTTCCCGAATGTTAATCTTCCGACAAACAAAACATTATTTTGGGTTGTAGTTTTTGTTGGGTAGCTAAATTTAAAAATACTTTGAATGGTAGTAATCGGTTTTGTAACGCCATTTTTGTTAAGAATTTCCTTTTGTTTTTCGGATAAAGTAATTAGTCGGTCTACTCTATTGGTAAAAAACTTAAGATAATTTCTTGCGAATCTTCCCCAAAGGGCGAAGTAAAAATTTAAGGAAAAAGAAATAATATTCTTGTTCTTTACGTAAATTTTCCAATAATTTTTAAAATCCGATAAGAAATACTCCTTCAGGCTGCAGACTTTTTCTTTGTTCATTAAGCAAAAACCATAATTACAAACAACAATATAATCTCTAATAGTAGCAACTATAGGTTTATTAAAAAATAGATTAGCTATAATTATTGGGGGGATAGAATATTTACCTTGAACGTGGATAACTTCAGGATTTTCTTCTTTAAGATATTTAAGGTAGAAAATTGCTGACCAAATAAGCCAAAGAGGGTTAGTAAAGGCAAAAATGCCTGGTATATTATTCTTCGATTTTAATTTGAGATAAAAAGGGAACCTTAAAATCTTAACACCATCGAGGATCTCATTATTTTTTGATCCAAGGTTAGGTGTAATAAC
This sequence comes from uncultured Gammaproteobacteria bacterium, assembly GCA_964390405.1. GTDB lineage: Bacteria > Patescibacteriota > Microgenomatia > Curtissbacterales > GWA2-41-24 > WO2-FULL-40-11. The sequence goes on from CAYMIE010000065.1 coordinate 2,567, forward strand.
ACTAACATCATGACCAAACGATTTGAGGCTTTTTGCTAAATAAAATGTGCTCCATTCAGCACCCCCACCTCCAAAGGGGAGAAATGATTCTGTTACAAAGGTGATTTTCATATTTGCCCCTCTCTTTTACAACATGAGTAATCAATAATTAAGTTTTAAAACTTCTGGTTACATTATCCATTGATTCGCGATAATTAGTTGAATTATTTAGTATTAGTAACATAAATTTGATAGCCGACCGAATCTTGAGGTTTTACAACTATTTGCTTTTTTTTCCATTCGCTTAAATACTTGTATATTGTTAACGAAAAACCCCCTACCAGGTCAATGATGGGTGCCAGTGGGGTATCTAGTGTAACTGGTTCAATGAATATTAAATGAAATTTGTTCTTACGGCAAAGTTTTTCTATAGCTTTTTTCGAGTACTCACGTTTATGATCAGGGTCAGAATAATAAAAAAGTCCTTCAGATTTTTGTCTTCTTTTCCACGAAGTTTCACTATTTGGTAATGACAAAAAAAGTTTACCATTTGGTCTTAATACTCTTTTAATTTCTCTCAGTGTTGAACTTTCATTTTTTAGGTGTTCTAAAACGTCAAGGCATAGAACAGCTGTAAATAGGTTATCTTTAAATGGCAGTTTTTTTTCAGCATTAGCTTTTATAAATCTAATATTGTTCACTTTGCTATCCTTAGCTTTTTGTAATGCAATTCCTAGTAATTTTCGATCAAAATCGAAAGCCGCGACTTGCCGGACGTATCTGCTTGCATCGATTGCATGTTGCCCAGTATTGGTACCCATATCAAGGAGAGTATCATTTTTTGACAAATATTCCCTATACCAAAGTTTTTTCTTTATTAAATGTTTAGGGTGAACTGGATATTTAGATTTACCTGTAATTTTTGTTAACCTGATAGCAACAGCAGAAAGGATTTGCAACTTTTGCAGTAATATAATAATTGATCTTTTAAATATCATTCGCTAGGCTTTGAAATAGTTTGTACTGCTTGCTTACGGTTAAGTTCCATTGGAATTGTTCTTTTATTTTACTTAGGGATGATTGGCCCATTTTATTTCTGAGGGTGGTATTAGATACTAATATGTTTAATTTGTCGACCCACTCATTCAAGTTATTCTTGTCGCATTTAAATCCATTAATTCCCGATTCAACTAATTCTGATGCAGAGTTCCCATTGGTTATTACTATTGGTTTGGCACATGCCATTGATTCTATTGGTGCTAACGCTAGACCCTCGTCTAGCGAAGGGTGAACGAATATATCAGCAATATTGTGTATCTTGTTTTTCTCTTTTGAAAAAACGGGGTTAATAATTTTTATATGTTCATATATTTTTAATTTCTTCGATTTTTGAATAATTCTATTTTTCAGAGGACCTTCACCCCAATAAATCAGTATCGAATCAGATTGACTTGTTAATAATCTTTCTAAAACATCTAATAGAAAAAGGGGATTTTTTCTTTTTATAAAAAGCCCCATATAAAGTAATACTTTTTTCCCTTCTAAATTTAGCTTTTTTACTAGCATATTATCTTTTTTTTGTGGTTTTAAATAGTTGGGAGCTCCATTGTGAACTACTAGTATTTTAGATTTTTTGATACCATAATTTTCGATAATCAAACTTTTTGCGTATTCACTATCGCAAATAATATGATCCCACAAGTTATTAATTAGTTTAGACAAAGGGCCAAAATTAGCCTCCTCGAATTTATGGATGGTTGCTATAATTTTTACTTTTCTTTTGAAAAATTTGAATATTAATGCACTTATTCCTATGAATTGAGGTTGATGAACACGTATAATTTTGAAATTATTTTTTTGAAATACTTTGAATAAATATGGTAAAAAGAGAATATTTCCTAAAACTGCTGGAAATTTCGAAATAGGCAAATATGATATATTCCAGTTTTTAATATTATCATCATGGTGTTTGTGCTTGGGTAAAATGATTTCCACCTGTATTCCTTTTCTGGCAAAGCCCAAAAGAGTTTCCCGATCAAAAACCTCACCTCCTAAAATAGATTTGGGGGAAAGACCTAGTTGAGGTGAGCAGATGACTAATTTTTTCTTGTCTTGTTTCAAAATTGTTTACTAATTGTTTTGTTAATTCCTTCTTCAAAATCTATTTTGGGGGAAAAATTAAGCTCTCTTTTTATTTTCCTAATATCACTTACATAACTTCCTGTTTCAACTCTTTTATAATCTATAGGCCAATCAGTAAATTTTAATTTCCCTTTCCCTGCAAATTTAATTATTAGCATTGCCATCTCTACAAGTTTTATTCCTTTACCGAAGCCTAAATTATATATTTGCCCAGAATAAGGTGATTCTAAAGCTGAAATAAAGGCATCAAGTAAATCATCTATGTAAATATAATCTCTTTCTTGGCTTCCATCACCATATACTATTAATTCTCTACCCTTACTTGCTAAATCTATATAGTGATTGATTAAATTGTAGCCCAAGAATTTAGATTTTGAGTGTGGGCCATAAACATTTGATGTGCGAAATATAGTAACATCCAGTTTACTTGCCTCGTGAAACACTAGGGCTATTTGGGTAGAAGCTAACTTTGAAAACCCGTATGCAGAAATTGGATTTGTTGGATGTTTTTCGTCTACTGGCAGATATTGAGTAACTCCATATTCTAATCTCGAGTTTGAAAATATTACTTTTGCTTTGGGCGAATATTTAACACTTAACTCTAAAAGTTTTGTGGTTGCGAGTGTGTTAATTTTAAGTGAATGCTCAATGTTTTCATTACTTTGTTTACTCCCCGAGAAACTTGCTAGATGATAAATTACATCGAATTTTTTCTTAAGTGTATGCTCTAAATTTTTGTAATCTAAGATACTGTTCCCATTAGAAATATCGTAATTTGATGTCTGTGCATTCAACTGCTTAAGTTTTTTTATAAGATTTTCTCCTATAAAACCCGACCCCCCGGTAACCAAAATTTTTTTACCTTTAATTTTCATAGCATCTGGAGAAATGGAATCAATCCACTTTGGGGTGTTCTTAAGATTAGAGTAAACGCAACAACCTCGCTAATGTATAAGTTTCCGAATTTTTTTTCTTTTAAATTCATGCGAATTTCATTAACTTATTCAGATAAATCTTCAA
>CAYMIE010000066.1:0-5664 GCA_964390405.1 uncultured Gammaproteobacteria bacterium
AGGCAATATTAAAAATAATAAATTTCGCAGTAAGCGCAATTTTAATTTCTGCGGCAGCCTTTTTGGTCTATGTTGCAGTGCCTTATTTTGGCAATAAGGCTTTGATTGTGAGAAGCGGCAGTATGTCGCCTGCAATCGGAGTCGGCGATCTGGTTGTCGTAAACGCCAGAAAACCTGTCGCAGCTCCGGCGCCCTCAATTTTCCCCAAATATCAAGTCGGCGATATTGTGGCTTTTAGCGGCCAAAAAGATACCAGCACCATTACAACCCACCGCATAGTTGATATAAAAGCCGAAGACGGAAAAATCCAATATGTGACAAAAGGCGATGCCAATGACTCTACTGACAGTGGTTTGGTTGCTGAGGATAAAATTTTAGGAAAGTCTGCTTTTAAAATTGCGGGTCTTGGCAGGATATTTGCTTTTGCCAAAACAAGAGACGGGTTTTTAGCGCTGGTTATGCTGCCTGCAATTTTAGTAATTATTTTTGAGGTTATTAATATTATTCGTGAAATCGGCAACATCAGACGAAAAAAGCATGGAAGCGTTATTGCTAATAATTCTACCTCCGGCAACATTCTGATGAGGTTGCTGGTGCCAATTGTAGTCGGTATCATGTTTTTTCAAGAGTCTTTTGCGTCGTATGCCGATACTGAAGTTTCAGCCGGCAATTTGATTCAAGCCGCAGTTTCGTTCACCTCGCCATCACCAATACCAGGTTCAGCCAATATAGTAATCAATGAAATTTATTATAGAATCGATCAATCTCATCGATTTGGAAGTGAAGCAGAATCTGAGTGGGCAGAACTTTATAATTCCGGTGGCTCTCCGGCTGATTTGACCGGTTGGTCATTAGAAGACAATACAGCTTGTGATGACTTTCCGGGATCTCCGATTATACCAGCAGGTGGTTTTGCAATTGTGACTACAACTACAGAAGCAATTTTTAGAACAATATGGCCAGCTACTCCCCTCGGAACCATTTTCATTACAAGCCCAACAGCTGTAGGAAATGGTCTTGCCAATAACGACGAGTTGATGTTGAAAAATGGTTCTTGCGTCTCAGGTTCAACAGTTGACCACGTTAGCTGGGGATCAAATAACAATGGGTTGAATCCATCAGTTCCTTCGGTTCCTGCCGATGGGATCTCAATTGAAAGAAATCCGGACGGTACAGACACCAATACAAATGCTGATTTTATACAGTCAAGTCCGCCCACGCCAGGAACGTAATATAAATTTATGACAAAACAAAAAAAACAATCTCCTAAAAAAAGGCTACTGAAAATTCTTTTAATAATTTTATCTTTGGCAACCGTCTATTCGTTTGTAGCGCCCAGATTTTTAACTCCGGACACAGCATATGCTGCCGGAGATTTGACAATCGATTGGGGCGTGCCAACCGGCGCCCCGATTTTTGTCGTTTCCAATATGCTCCCGGGCGATGTCGAATCGCGAGAAGTTGATGTTACCAACGACGGTATAGTTTCCCGCACGGTTGCAGTTCGCGGAGTAAAAACAACAGAAGCGCTCAATTTTTCGACTGTTTTGGATTTTGTAATTTTAGATGGTGCAACTTCCATCTGGGGAGCAGGCAGTGCCACCGGCCCCAAAACACTGGAGGAGTTTTTCACCGATAGTGGGGACATCAATGGAATTGCTCTTTCTACTCTGGCTCCTTCAGCGTCTACGACCTACACGTTTAAAGCAACTTTTGACCCTGCTGCCGGCAACCAGTTTCAGAACGCCGAAGTTGTTTTTGATTTGATTATTGGGATTTTTATTGAGGACGGTGATATACCGGCTGAGTGCAGCCAGATTACCTTTGACGGCGACCCGATTTTCGGAACCGGTTTGGGTGATGCAATTTCTGGAACAGAAGGCAATGATTTAATTTTTGGCCTTGAAGGCGGAGATTCTATAAATGGTCTGGGCGGGGATGACTGTATTGTCGGGGGAGTCGGCGGCGATTATTTGGTGGGAGGAGCTGGTAATGACGTAATTTTAGGCAGTGAAGAGAATGATACTCTCGTAGGTGGCGAAGGCGACGATCTTTTGATTGGCGAAAGCGGCCCGGATTCACTTTTCGGCGAAGCAGGGGAGGATAAATTGATTGGCAATGATGGCGACGATTACTTAAATGGGGGAGAAGGCAAAGATATTCTTGATGCGGGCGCAGGCATTGACACCCTTTTTGGAGAAAGTGAAGATGACTTTCTGGATGCGGGATCCGGCGGTGGTGATTTTAGCAGTGGCGGCGATGGTGTGGACACGTGTGTTGGTGCCGAATCAACTTCTGACTGCGAACTTTAGGCAATTCTTCTTTAAGTCTATTGAAAACCTACCATTTTTACTCTTCGAGCGATCCCGCACTGCGGGAGAATCGAGAAGTTCTCGACAAGTCTTCGACCCTGAGGCTCAGACCCGATGGGCTCGAACAATATGCAGAGCATGTTGTTCTCGTCCTGAGCGAAGTCGAAGGGCTCGAACAATAAAGGTTTTCTGCAAGCTCTTTTTTGCCCACTTGACAACTTATAATAATATACTATAGAATGCACAATCTGTAACAATACGCAGACTGATTGTTACAGAACTTCTGCCCACTTTAATTTAATTACTGCCCATTATAATATATGAAAAACAAGTTTTGGCAGATATCGTTGCCAATAATTACAGGTCTTTTTGTTCTTACTTCACTAGCAGCCCATATAGTTTTAGCTTGGGAAAAAAGTGGCGACATAACTTGCCAAAATGTTTTTGCAAAGATTAAAAACGATAACCAATATCGTTATAGTGATTCCAGCGATGGTTATGTTAAATACGTCAGAACCGAAACAGACGGAGACGGTAACAGTGACTGGGAGTGGAGAGTAGGGCCAATTGAAGGGGATGTTTCAAATAATGTGTGGGTTGAGGTAAACTGGACACCGCCTGCAGGATTTTCAGGCGATGTTGAAGTTTTAGCCGCTATTTATGAGGACAAAAGTCCAAGTAGCCAAACGTGGGATGACACAGGCGATTTTGAAGATTACAAAAAAGTAACTAAACATTTAAATTGTCCGGCAGCGTCACCAAGCCCAAGTCCAAGCCCTTCACCAAGTCCATCACCATCACCAAGTCCATCACCTTCACCAAGTCCTGATCCAAGCCCGAGTCCTAGCCCAAGCCCTAGCCCAAGCCCAAATGACGATTGTGAAGGCGTTTCCTGCAACACAGGAGGTGGACCATCACCCTCACCGTCACCCAGCCCAAGTCCGGAACCTTCACCTTCGCCTAGCCCGAGCCCGTCATCTAGCGATAATCCAACACCTAGCCCATCCTCAAACAGTTCAACTGGGGGAACGTCATCCTCAAGCGGCCCGGGGGAAGTGTTAGGTACTGACACTCTGGCTCCAACAGGTAACCAATACCTGCTTGCTATGCTTTTCGGTTTAGTATCGATGGGGGCTGGTGTATGGCAACTCGCAAACCTCGAAGCAAAAAGAAAAGCCTAAGGCTTAAATTTTACCTTTCTTTCTTTTCCGCGCTTTTTTTAATTTCATTTGGTAGCGCTTTAGTGTTTAAGGCAGCTGTTAGCAGCGGATATCTGGATTTTTTGGGCACGCAAGACCTGCCCCAAAGCCAGATTGCTCAACAGGAAACAAGAGATAAACCAAAAAGAATTAATATCCCCAAGATAGAAAGAGATCTGGAAATATCTGACGGATATGTCACCGACAACCGCTGGATTGTTGCCAAGAGCGGAGTTTCTTATCTGACAACGTCCGGTGAACTTGGGCAAGCGGGAAATGTAGTTCTTTACGGGCACAATACCAAAGACGTTTTAGGCGGGCTTTGGAAGGTTCAGAATGGCGATATTGTTGAGGTTTACGATTCTCAAGGCAAAGTTTACAAATACCAAATATTTGAGCGTAAAGAGGTTAAACCTAATGCGGTTGAAATTCTAGTGCAAACAGACGATTCCCGCTTAACCATCTACACCTGCAGCGGATTTTTAGATACCGCAAGGTTTGTAGTTGTGGGTAAGCTGATAGCCTAATCTGAATTTTTTTATGTTAAAATAATCACGATTTAATACTCGAAGCTGCAAAAAGCTTATTTTTCCTGCCCAACTTAATTAGTAGTTGGGCTTTTTTATAGGAAAAATATTTATGACTACACAGGATATTAATGCTAATCAAAACCTTTTTGATCCGGAACCATTAAGAGACTGGTCTTTGGGTTTTATAACTGGTCATAGGCTGTGGGTAATTTTGCTTCTTTTAAGCGGAACTGCTTTGCTCTACTTAATCCAGCACATCATTTGGCCTGTAAGGCAGCAGCCGCAGACAACAGTCGAGCATATTTGGGCCTATGGGGCGATCCTATGGTGCGCTCCGTTTATTTTTAACTCACTGGGTTTACTCGGTATAGTTTTGTTCCGCCACCCGAAAAATCTGGATGAGGCTGAGAGGATTGAGAATCTTGTGTGTTGGAGAATAGTGTCTCGCGGCATTAATGTCGAAACTTTGACTACAACAATCCGTAGATGCCAGGCGGAAATGGCTAAGACCCCGCTTTTCCCTTACGTAATTGAGATCGTGACGGATACCGAAAGCATTAAACTGCCTGCACCAAACAAGGATCTGCGTTATATTGTGGTTCCCAAAGAATACAGTACTGAAAAAGGTACGCTGTATAAGGCCAGGGCCTTGCACTTTGCTTCACAGTACTCAAACCTGTCCGATAATGCATGGGTTGTTCATTTGGACGAAGAAACCCAGCCAACCTCATCAGGTATTAAGGGAATTTGCAATATGATTCGGGAAGAAGAAACTTCAGGAAAAAAGCGAATAGGGCAGGGAGCAATTTTGTATCACAGGAAGTGGAAACAATACCCTGCTTTAACTTTGGCAGATAATATTCGAACAGGTACTGATTTTGCCCAGTTTCATCTGCAACATAAACTTGGCGTTACGATTTTTGGTTTTCATGGTTCGTATATAGTTGTAAGAAATGATGTCGAAAAATCAATCGGTTTTGATTTCGGGCCGGAAGGTTCAATTACTGAGGATGCTTTTTGGGGTTTAGTTGCTATGGAGCGCGGTTTCAGGAGCAGATGGGTCGAAGGCTATCTGGAAGAGCAGTCTACGCAATCGGTAATGGATTTCCTGCGTCAGCGCAGGCGCTGGATACAGGGTTTGGCAAAAGTAGCTCTTCATGCACCGGTGAAGTTAAAATGGCGCGCTTCAATTGGTTTTAACACCATAATTTGGAACCTTGGGCCTTTTGCCGCACTTTACACTATTGCCCATTTCTTTTTTGGTTTTGCTCATCCTTGGTGGTTGAGGTTTATGGCAAATTTTTCGTTTGCTTCGTACATTTTGCTATATTTAACGGGACTTAAGGCAAACTTAGACGAGCACAGGGTTGAGAATTTCTTCAAAAGGGCAAGCTGGTATTTTGTCCAGATCGTCCTTTTTCCCATTTTTAGTTTAATGGAGAGTTTGGCGGTTTTGATGGCTCTGCGGCCGATCTCCGGCTTCCATGTCGTTAAGAAATAGTTATCCTATAAAAAGGACGGACCCTTAAAGGGCTTTTGTGATAGGCTAAACTGTTTTATTAATTTCCGATTATTTCCGATCCCGTATCGTAACAGTTGATCCTTAGTTCTAGACCCTGAACC
>CAYMIE010000067.1:0-5427 GCA_964390405.1 uncultured Gammaproteobacteria bacterium
TGTTTCCGCAACAGGCAAATCCCAAATTGCCCCCAACATAGCCAAGCTTTCGGCAACAGTTTCTACGAGTAATGATGACTTAGATCTAGCTCGCAAGCGAAATGAAGAAAAGGTAAATAATTTAATTAATGTTCTCAAAGATTTGGGTATTGAAGAAAAAGACATTCAAACTCAATACATTTCCGGTGGAGAAACATACGAAATCCAAAGTGAACCGTCGCGACCAGATATTCAAATCTTCCCGCCTCCAACACAGAGAAAAACAAATCAACTTTCCACCACTTTCGAGGTAACTATTCGCGACTTTACAATTGCCGATGAAGTACTGGCAGCATTTACTCAGAACGGCGCAGCAAATATTTACGGACCTCAGTTAACTGTCGACGACCAAACACTTGAAGGGGCAAAATCGCAGGCTAGAAAAGATGCAGTTGCCAATGCCAGAAATAAGGCTAGCGATTTAGCAGGCGAACTAGGCAAAAAAGTCGGCGATGCTACTTCAGTTGTCGAACAAGGTGATTTTGGTGTGCCAATTCCCCTGATCGCCAGGTCCGAAACCGAATTACAGCAAAAAGCTTCCCAAATCCAGCCGGGAGAAAACGCAGTGACGGTCACAATTCAAGTAGAATTTGAACTTAAATAATTTCCTAAAACAGAGTGTAAATAAATGGAGCAACGCCCGTTGCTTGCGCGAAAACAAAAATCAGGCCAAACACTAAAAGCACCAGGACAAACGGAATTAAAAACCAGAGCTTTGCTTCCCATAAAAATTTGACAAGGTCGTTAGCTTCACTGCCTCTGGAAAACATTTTCTTTATAAATTTCATGATAAATCTTCCTTCAATACAATATACTTTTCCAAAGCCAAAATATCCAGCCCTGATTTTTTAAAGGTATTGAATGCATTTCCCGGCGAGTTAACAATTGGCTCGCCTTTTAAGTTAAAAGAAGTATTCATCAGAACATAGACTCCGGTTCTTTGCCCGAACTTCTTAACAATATCAAAGTAGCGGGAATTTTGACGTCTGTTAATTATCTGCAAGCGCCCCGACCCATCAACGTGAGTAACTGCCGGAATAACTTTACGCTTATCAGCTTTAACAGGGAAAACCCCAAGCATGAAATTTGTTAAGTGCTCATGCTCTAAATTACCCAAATCAAAATAATCTCTGGCTTTCTCTGCCAAAACTACGGGTGCAAATGGCCGGTAAGGTTCGCGAAACTTAATTTTTGTGTTGACAATTTCCTTCATCTCCTCACGCCTTGGATCAGCCAAAATTGATCTTGATCCCAGTGCCCTTGGTCCCCACTCTGCCCGACCATGATAAAACCCGATGACCTTGCCTTTGGTAATTTCCTCTGCTAAAAATCCGGTCAGCTTATCCTCCGAACTAATCTTTCTATACTTAATCTTTTTCTTTCTCAAGAAGTTCAGGATTTCGCCTTCCGTAAATTCTGCACCAAAATAACAATTATCCTGCTTAAAATTTCTTTTTTTACCAAGAAACTGATGATACGCATAAAAAGCCGCCCCTAAACTACCACCGTCGTCGCCGGCTGCCGGCTGTACAAACACCCGCTTAAACGGCCCTTTGCGAAGCAAAAGTCCATTAGCCACGCTATTTAAACCAACACCGCCAGCAATACATAAATTTTCCTGTCCCGTTTTTTTGTAAACTGTCTTTGCAACATCCAAAATAATTTCTTCAGTAAATGCCTGAATAGATGCGGCAATATCAGCGTATTTTTGGTTTAAACTGCAAAGCTCGCTATAATTTTCCGGCTTCTTGCCAAAATAACTTGGGTAACCGCTTGATTTTGTAAAGAAATACAAATCGCGAGGTCTTGGTTTGCCAAAAAGTCGGACAAATTTCTGTGAATAAGCAGTTTCCACCGACTTGTGAAATTTAAAATATTCCATCCTCAGTGCAAAAGAACCGTCAGGATATCTTTTGACCAGCTTCTTGACGCGATCTAAATACTTTGGCTTTCCATAAGGCGCCATACCCATAACCTTGTACTCACCGTCGTTAACTTCAAAACCTAAAAATGCTGTAAAAACAGAATAAAGAAGGCCAAGACTGTGCGGAAATTTAATTTCTGCTTGAATATCTAAATTTTTGTCATGGCCAACTCCATATGTCATTGTTGTCCACTCACCTACCCCGTCCATAGTCATGACCGCAGCTTTTTCAAATCCAGATGGATAAAATGCCGAAGCTGCATGCGAAACATGATGGGGAACGAATAAAATTTTTGTCCTGTCAACCCCGAGCTCTTCAGAAATTGTGGAGCGCACCCAAAGCTTGTCCTCAAGCCAAACAACCATTGATTTGCCAAAAAGTCTGATCGCTTCCGGATAGGTAGCCAAAGTCGACATCAAAATTCGCTGGAATTTCCAAAAAGGCTTTTCGTAAAAAACAACGTAATCTAAATCGCTAGTCCTAATTCCGGCTTTCGCGAGGCAAAACTTTACGGATAACTTCGGGAATTCGCTATCATGCTTCTTCCTACTAAATCGCTCCTCGGCACTTGCCGCCAAAACCTTACCGTCTTTCAAAAGACAAACTGCCGATTCGTGATAAAAACAAGAAATCCCTAAAATAAACATTTAAATATTGCGCGGCGAGGACTCATTCGAGCGGAAGCGCAAACCTCCATCAATATTGCTTTTTAGCCTCCTCAAGATTTTGCTTCGGATGCTCCCAATTACCAAAATTTGATTTTCTAGCGGATGTCTTCATATTCAAAGGGTCACTGAATAAACGCATTATTAACCCCAGAGGCAAAAGAATAATTAAATAAAAAATAGTCATTATCAGCTGCCCCATAAAGTTTCCCACTGACTGGGCAATCGGCAGCCACTTTTTCCACAGAAATTTAATCAACTTCATAATTTTATCAGTCTAGAGATAATCTCGGAGCTTTTTCGCGCGGGTTGGATGCCTCAACTTGCGAATAGCTTTAGCTTCGATTTGCCTAATTCGCTCCCTGGTTACTCCAAATTCTTTACCGACCTCCTCAAGAGTTCTTTGTTTACCGTCTTCTAAACCAAAACGGTACTCCAAAACTTTGGCTTCACGGGGGGAAAGGGTATCGAGCATCTCGTGAATATGGTCTTTTAACAGCGCATGAGTTGCCTGATCGGTTGGCGATGCCGAAGCATCCTGAATAAAATCTCCGAGTCTGCTATCTTCCTCCTCGCCAACAGGCGCCTCTAGTGAAGCCGGCTCCTGGGAAACTTTAACTATTTCTCTCACTTTTTCAACCGGCACTTCCATCTCCATCGCCACTTCTTCCGGCGTGGGCTCGCGTCCCAGCTCCTGCATTAACTTTCTGGAAAGCCTGTTGAATTTGTTGATGGTTTCCACCATGTGTACGGGAATACGAATCGTTCTCGCCTGATCCGCAATTGCCCGCGTTATGGCCTGCCTTATCCACCAAGTAGCATAGGTAGAAAATTTGTAGCCACGTCGCCAGTCATATTTAACAACTGCCCGCATCAGACCTATATTCCCTTCTTCGATCAAGTCTAGAAGGGTCAAGCCCCTGTTTACATATTTTTTGGCAATCGAAACAACAAGTCTTAAATTGGCATTAATCAGTTTTTCGCGCGCACGTCTATCGTGCTTTTCTACGCGCTTGGCCAGCGACACTTCTTCCTCATATTTCAAAAGCGAAACTCGGCCAATTTCCCGCAAATACATTCGCACAGGGTCGGAAAGATAACCCTCCTCCATTGTGGCCAAACTTTCCAGCTCTTTTTCCAACTCTGTTGCCGATCTTGACTCATCTACGTCAAACTCGGTCGTGTCAAAAACGTCGATTCCCTCATCTAGAAATTTATTGTATAGATCGTCTACTTCTTCAATATGCTCTTCGGGTTTGGGGAAAATTGCCAAGACTTCTTCTTGGGCGATAAACCCTTGTTCGCGGCCTCGCTTGATCAATTTGCGGGTTTCAATTTTAACATCAATATCTTTTTCCTCGCTGCTCTCTTCAAGCTCTTCTAACCTCGATTTTAAAGTTTTCGGCGCCTTTTTAACTTTGACTGTTTCTGTTTTTGTGGTAGTTTTTCCCTTGGGCATTACAATGATTTCTCCTTCAATGTTTTACTCATTTCATCAAATTTCTTTGTTAAAGATTCGATCCTTTTAGGTTCCCTCTTCTTCTCTGCACTTTTAATTTCTTCAGAAATCTCAACTAGCTTCCTCTTAATGGCAGCTTTTTTAATTCTATTTGCTATTTTAGCAAGTTCGCTCGCCCAAATTTCGCGATCGGCAAAAACAGGACTGATATTAACCAAATACAAATCATCGACAAAGTCCTTGAATCTTGCCGGTGCTCTTTTGATAACCTTTTTAACTGTGGGCGAATTTAAGGTAACAATTATATCACGGAGCCACTTCCATAAAACTCTCGCCTCAGTGCTTTCAAAATCATCAGGCAAAAGAAACCTGAGAGCTTGCTTGGAAATTTCATCTTGGAAAATATACAGAGCTAAAAAGAATCTTTCAACATCATCTGCTTTTTTAATAGTTTCTGAAGATGTAATCTCAACTAGTGCCAAAGGGCTCACTATTTTTTTCTCAACCGCTCCAGCAACCAAGTTAACATCAAGTTCTAAAACCTTTGCCAGCCTGTCAATGTAATGGGCTCTGACTAAATCGTCGGAAATTTTGGCCAAAACCGGCAACACTTCACTTCCAATTTTTTTCTTTCCCTCGGCGCTCTTGGCATCAAATCTAGCTATTGCCGAATCAATAAAATAATCATAAATATTTTCAGAATTTTTGAGAGCATTTTTAAATCCGCTAGCATCTTTCTGAGAAAATTCGTCCGGATCTTTGTGTTTGCCTAGCCTGACTACTTTTACCTGCATCCCAGCCACATCCAAAAGCTCAATTCCGCGTCTGGCTGCCGCATCTCCCGCAACATCTTCATCAAAAGAAAGAACAACATTCTCGCAAAGTCGTGATAAAACCACCACCTGCTTCTCGGTCAGCGCCGTCCCCTTTGAAGCTACCACATTTTCCACCCCGATTTGCGAAGCGCTCATGACATCGAATTCACCCTCAACCAAAACTGCTTCATTCTTGTCGCGAATAGACTTGCGGGCTAGATCCAATCCAAACAGCAAACTTCCTTTGTTAAAAATCGGCGTTTCCGGCGAGTTAATATATTTCGCCTCGCCCTCCGAAGCCCTACGGGTCTGAGCCGATTCGGTCTGAGCCTCACGGTCGAAGACCTCAGGGTCGAAGACTTTATGCGAAGGAGGGTCGATCAATCTGCCCGCAAAACCCAAAATCGTTCCTCTACTGTCGCAAAGAGGAAACATTAAGCGGTTTCGAAAACGGTCAAAATATTCCTGACCGGCTCTCCTTTGCTTAGCAACGATTAAGCCGGCACTGGCAATATCTGCAGCAC
>CAYMIE010000068.1:0-5424 GCA_964390405.1 uncultured Gammaproteobacteria bacterium
AGTTCGTCCGCGGCGGATTTAGGCATTGTCTTTTTATTTACTTTAAGATTTTCTTTAATTTTTTTGTTAACTAAATCTTCCACTTTTTTTATCTGATCCTGCGTCATTTTCTGATGGTGGCTAAAATCGAATCTCAATCTTTCTTCTGTAATATTCGAGCCTGTCTGATGAACATGTTTACCCAGTACATTTCGCAGCGCCTGATGCAGAAGATGCGTCGCAGTGTGCAGTTTGGCAGCAGTCTCACTCTTGACAGCAAGACCCCCTTTAGTTTTGCCACTGGCGCTTCTGGACTTTTCCTGATGCTCACCAAATAGCTTTTCGAAACCTTTGACATCTACATTACTGCCTTTTTCACTTGCCAATTCAATAGTTAATTCAATTGGAAAACCGAAATTCTGGTAAAGATCAAAAGCGTTTTCGCCGGAGATGTGACCGCTGATTTTTTCAAACTGGCGGATTCCGGAAGCCAGTGCTTTTTTAAATTTTTCTTCTTCCTTTTTTAGTTGGTTAACAATCGTTTTTTGAAACTCGTCAAGTTTTGGATAAAATCCATCGTAGATTTTGATAACTGTTTTGGTAAGTGTTTCCAAAAAATCCTGCTTTATTTCTAAAATCGACGCATGGCGAATAGCACGACGGATCAGGCGACGAAGAATGTAACCCCGCTCAACATTAGACGGGATGATGCCGTCGGAAATCAAAAAAACAGATGAGCGGATATGATCGGCAACAATGCGTACGGACTTTTGATTAAAGTTTTCTGATAAATCCTCTAATTTTTTAAGAAGAGGCAGGAAAACATCAGTTTCGTATATTGATTCTGTATTTTGAAGCACTGTCAGAATTCGCTCAAGCCCCATTCCAGTATCTACATTTTTTTGTTTTAAGGGTTTAAAAGACCCATCCTGTTTTTTGTCATATTGCATGAAGACGTCGTTCCATATTTCCACAAAGCGGTTACTATCAGAAGCAGGGTCAATCGTGCCGCCTTTTGACGGAGTTAGATCATAAAACATTTCACTATCCGGTCCACATGGTCCAGTTTCTCCAACCGGTCCCCACCAATTTTCCTTTTTGCCGTATTTAAAAATTCGTTTTTCACCAATTCCTAACTTTTTCCAGATTTCAAAAGATTCTTCATCAAACGGCGCATCATTGTCTCCGGCAAATACTGAAACATATATTCGATTTGAATCGAGTTTGAGTTCGTTTATTAGGAATTCGAATGACCATGTAATTGCTTCTTTTTTCCAATAATCGCCAAGTGACCAATTTCCAAGCATTTCAAAAAACGTATTGTGGACGCTGTCGCCGACTTCATCGATGTCATCGGTTCGAAGACATTTTTGGATATTAACAAGTCTTGGACCTTCCGGGTGGATTTCGCCTAAGAGAAAAGGTACGAGCGGATGCATGCCGGCGGTGGTAAACAAAACCCGCTGAGTACCGGCAAGATCAACTTCTTCTGAAGGGACAAGCGAGGCCGACGGGATTATTTTGTGTCCCCGATCCTGAAAAAATTTCAAAAACTTTTGCCGAAGCTCTACCGATTTCATTTTGGTTAATTATAACAAGTGCTAATTCGCAAAAATTCCGCAATAAGAAAAATACTACGATGATACGTATCATCGTAGTTAATAATGTCACCTTCTATACAGTATTTAATAGCAAAGAAGGGGAACGCTTTAAGAAAAAAGTTCGGATTCTGAGCGGTGTTTTTTGTCCATTTTAATACCAAATTGACATATTTAGTAATGTTTAGTATAAAGTAGTTATGAATCTAGATGCTAAAGTTTATACACCTGAACAAGTAGCTACTATGCTGCAACTTTCCAAAAATACTGTTTATGATTTAATCCGCCGCGGCGAAATAATTGCCAAGCGAATTGGGAAAGTCTACAGGATCCCTGCTGATTCCCTTTCTTTTATTTTTACTGGTTTAGATCATGATCTTTACCAGAAAGAACAAGAAGATCTTAAAAACCAACCCAAAATAAGAAGAGCTCTTTCTAAAACCCGTATCAAATTGTGGCTCAAAAAATAAAAGTCTTCGTAGATTCAGACGTTATCATTTCATCTCAAATATCAAATCAGGGGGCAGCTCATTGGCTTCTTTATAAAGCTGATTTAGAACTTTTCGTTTCGAACTTGTCACTTACTGAGCTTATGGATGTAGCTAAAAGGCTTAAGATCAAAACTGGTAGATTAACCTCTCTTGTTAAAACAAGATTTAACAAAGTCCATCTTAAAGAAAACTTGAATGAGATGGAAAGGAAATTCAATTATTACACAAATGACCCAAATGACATTCATGTTGTAGCTGGAGCTGTTCTTGCAAGTGTTGATTTTTTATTAACATACAATGTCCGTGATTTTAAGATTGACAAAATAAAAAAGGATTTTAATCTTATCTGCCTCAGACCTGCCCAGTTTCTGCAATACCTCAGAAGCTCATAAAGAAATTATACCCAAAAACTTTTGCCGAAGCTCTGCCGATTTCATATAAACTAAATTATATCCTTACCTCTGGTTTTTGGCGATATTAGCTTGACATGTTAATAACCGATAGTTTAGAATTTTGGCCACTATGAGCGAAAGACCAACTATTGGGCTTTTTAAGGAGAAAATTGCGCATGCGCGACAATTGGCAGAAAAAATAGGTGACGGTCGGAGGTTAGATGAACCGCCTCCAAGTTTATTTGATGATCGCCAACTCGAAAGATGGCAAGCAGCTGAACCAATAATTACCAGTACTGTGGTAAAAGTAATGAAAGATCAGGGATTTTCAAATTTCGATTTACAGCAAGATTGGTCTCGAGCGGCCAAGGAATTATCATTTAAACAGGTTGATTTTACTTTAATCTTCAGCAAAGGAGAAGACGGGACTGGAGAAGATCGGCAAATTAAATTTAGATTCGATGCTGGAGGTCGCAGATTTAAAAATTGGGTTAGTGCTAGGACAGCGCTTGCTGTGCCCCGAGGATATTCGTTTAGTGAGGAATTCAAACTTGAAAAAGTTCTCGGGCTCATCGCGCAGCCTAACGCTAATTCCCTAGTTGAAGCTACTGTAAAGACTAGGAATGTGACGGAGCAAAATGTAGAGACTCTATTGTTACTGGCCATAGCAGGGCTAAAGGAGCAACACAACCAGCAATAAGATTACTCCTTAGGGGGCTATGATTCGGTGCGAGATTTTCTGAAGAAGAAGCGGCGGCCTTTTTTTTGAATTTTTTCTATTTGCTGGGGGACCTCCCTTATTTCTTCCTTAATTTCCTCTGTAACTTCTTCCTTCCGGGCCAAAGCGCCCTCTAGACCGGTGGCTATTTTTTCTTTCACTGAGTCTAGTTCGGCTTTAGTCTCGGGAACCTTTTCTTCTAAATCTTGGCCAATACTTTCAAGAACATCTGATAGATCTTTTATAAGTTCATTTTTAATTTTTTGTCCGCTTTTAGTTGCAAAAAGGTAGGTAAGTGCCGCACCGATTATTGCGCCTACTAAAAAGTTAGATCCACCTGCGGGAGCTTTATCATGATTTTCGCTCATGTTTATCTTCTCCTTTTTTAAGTTTTTTTAATAAATGAGCGATGCCGGCTCCGGCAGTAAGAGTAGTTAAAACGCCACCAACAGACTCGATTGGTTTTTTAACCTGACTAACAAGTGAATCAGTATCCTCCATAAGCTGATTCATTTTGCCTAATGTTTTTCTGAGATCTTTGAGAACAAAAAAGGCCTGAAAACCGATAACCACGAGGAAAATGGTTAAAACGACTATTACTGATAAAAGAATAGCTTGAATTAAATCCATAGGGCAGCGCTTAAAGCGTATCAACAGATATACTTTAAGTTGAGATTTTTGTCAACGTTATGTTTAGCGAATTAGACGAACGGTACGGGTAATTTTGCTTTTAGGAGAAAGCCGTTTCGAGGCAATAATTTCGATAATATTTTGACCTTCATCAAGTTTGTAAAAATAGGAAAAATTGCCATCCGAATCTATTGGAACGAATTCTCCGTCTATTGCCACTTGCGACTGGCTCTCGGCTTTCCCACTAATTTCCATTATTGGAACAGAAACAGTTAAATCTTCTGACGGCTGAATAACTTCTAATTTTGGTAACTTAAGAACAGATGAATATTGAATAATGATGTAAGCTGCAAATGCAGTGACTGAAAGAATAAAAATCGAGTTTCTAAAGCGTTTGGGGGTTAAGAAAAAACTTTTTGTTTGCTTTTGGAGGTCGCTGGAAACCGGAATTTTTCTTTCATCAAAATCACGTCTGTAGAGGGCAAGCATTTTGTCTTTGTCCAATTCTAAGAATTCTGCGTAACTCTTAATGTAACCTTTGACAAATGTTGCCTCTGGCAGACTTTGCCAATCTTCGTTTTCTAAAGCTAAGATGTGATCTTTTTTAATAAGAAGTTTGCTTGAAGCTTTATTAATTGAAATGCGTTTAGACTCTCTTCCTGCTTTAAGAAGTTCCCCAAAACTACTCATAAAATTTATACCGGCTCCGATTGGTGACTTTGCGCTTCAGCTTGGACCTGGAAAAATTCATCGGGATTTTTGATGAGAACATCTCTTGGTTTTGACCCTTCACCTTGACCGACAACTCCGGCAGTTTCTAACTCATCTAAGATTCTAGCCGCTCTAGCATAGCCAATTTTAAGTCTTCTTTGGAGAAGAGATGCTGAAGCCCGATCATACTGACAGACAGTTCTAACCGCTTCCTCAAAAAGTTCATCTCTTTCACCGCTACCTCCCGCTGCCCCTCCCCTCATCCTACCAATTGGCATCTGAGTGACTTCTTCAGTGTATTCCGGTTCAATTCCTGATTTTTTGAGGAAAGAGATTAGATTTCTTATTTCGGCATCGGAAACAAAAACTCCCTGAATTCTCATTGGTTTGGAAGCATCGGGAGGGACATAAAGCATGTCGCCTTTGCCAAGAAGTTTTTCGGCTCCCTGTTGGTCAATAATAACCCTGGAGTCGACCATTGACGACACATTAAAGGCAATTCTACTTGGAATGTTTGCCTTAATGAGCCCGGTGATAACATCAACCGACGGCCTCTGCGTGGCAATGACCAAATGGATCCCGGTTGCTCTTGCCATGGCAGCAATTCTAACAATGGCATCTTCAACTTCAACATGGGCAAATTTCATTAAGTTTTGAAGCTCGTCGATGACAATCACAATGTACGGCAGTGCCTGAAAACCGGAAAGTTCATTGTAGCTGGCTATATTTCTGACCTGCGCTTTATGAAACTCTTTATAGCGCCGGTCCATTTCGACCATTGCCCATTTAAGGGCAGAAAGAATTTTATCCGGCTCGACTATAACCGGAGTCAGAAGATGAGGTATATCCTTGTAATCAGTAAGTTCAACGCGCTTAGGATCGACTAAAATAAATTTAACTTCTTG
>CAYMIE010000069.1:0-5364 GCA_964390405.1 uncultured Gammaproteobacteria bacterium
GCAACCAGAAGCGGTTACGTTATTGGCAAGGCGCTTCAGGGTTACAGTGAATCGGGTGAGGGTTTAATTTCTGTTTTAGTTGGGTCGAGTTTTGGCAGCGGGGGCGGCACAGGAGCCGGAGTTGGGTCTCTCATTGGAATCGTTGCCGATCCGGCTAACGCCAGGTATGTTTTGGCAGCAATTTTAGGAATTGTTGTGGCAATCGGCGGAACAATTGCCTTTATACGTCTAATTTCAACGGGAGTTACGGCAGTAGGCAGAAATCCACTGGCAAAAGGGTCGATATACCGCAGCATGTTTGTGGCGGCGGCGGCAATTGCTGTTTTGGCAATTGCAGGAGTAGCAGCAGTTGTACTTATAATTAATCTAGGTGGCCCATGAGTTTAAATCCGACACAAATATTCACAATACTGATTATTCTTAGCTTTGTTTTGAGTTTCATGTCTCTTTCCATGATGACAATTTTATTTATTAGGACTCGCCAGGTATTAAAGCAGCAAGAAGAAATAATTTCGATGGATAAAAAAATAAATAAGCGGGCAACCAAAAAAATTGAAGACTTAGCTGCCAAAAAAATCGATGATGTTATCAGTGCCACCGGAGTAAAGCTTGAAGAGGAGTTAAAAAAGCACTTTTTGGAACTTTCAAAATTTGCCGCCGAAGAAAGTAACGAAATGGGCAAGTTTATTATCAAGCAGCAGGAAGCGATTACCAAAGAGAGCCAGTATCACGTGGCCAACATGTTGCTTAAAGCGGAAAAAGAAGTTGCCGGTTATAAGCAGACGAAACTAAACGAGGCTGATCAGCAGATTAGAGACATAGTATTCAGAGCTGCGCGAGAAGTTATCGGCCGCTCAATTTCCTTTAGCGAGCACGAGGACTTGGTTAATAAAGCGCTGGAGCGGGCCAAAAAGGAGAAAATTTTCGCGTGAAGATCACAAATGAAGCTGCACTAGGTGCATTTGCCAATACGATATACGACACCACAGGCCTTAGCAGGCTGATCGATCAAATTAATTTAATTGAAAGATCACTTTTTAAGGACAAGCCGGGAATGATTTCTGCAAAAGCCAGAGACTATTTGACCGGCAATATTATTTCAGTTTTTGAGGAAATCGAAAAAGCCGGTCTTGAGCCTGCTGATGATCAGGGACAGCTGCAATTTTTGAAAGATTTAATCAATTACTTACAAAATCTGCCGGTTGTCAAAGTTACAGTTGCTTTTGAGCCTACTCATAGCTTTGTAATGAAACTGAACAATCGCCTAAGCGAATTTTTGGGCAAAAAAGGCATTTTGGAGCTAACGATTGATGAAAACGTTATAGGCGGGGCGGTATTTGAGTTTAACGGCAAAATGAGCGACCAGACTCTCAAATATAAACTTCATGATGAACTTGTCGGCCTAGTTGAAAGATCCAGTGCGAAAATTCCTTCCAGCGCAGCTTAAAATCTGACAATGAAAGATTTTAATACGTATTTTAAAGAGACAGCCGAGATTGGTTATATCCAGTCGATTATCTCGTCGATTTTTTATGTAAACGGCCTGCCCAATGCCAGAATCAATGAACTGGTGATGACGGAAAACGGCACAATCGGCATTGTTAACGCACTGCTGCCTGAACTTGTGGAGGTAATGGTTTTTGAAGGGCAAACGCTGGTGCACGACATGAAGGTGGTAAGGACAAATGAATTTTTTCAGGTTCCGGCTTCAGATAAATTCTTGGGCAGGATTCTGGACCCATTCGGAATTGCCCAGGATCACTTCGGGAAAATTGATAGTCGTGATTTTTCCTATCGGCATATTGAAACTCCGGCTCCTCAGATTTCTTCAAGGGTGAGGATAAATAGGCCTCTGCACACCGGAGTAATGGTTGTTGACATTTTGACACCTCTTGGTATGGGACAAAGGGAATTAATTTTAGGAGATCCGTCTGTGGGCAAAAGCACGATCGCACTGCAAACAATTGTTTCGCAGGCAAAGCTGGGGACTGTTTGCATTTATGCTCTCATCGGCAAGAGAAAATCGGATATGAAGCGAATAGAAAACTATCTTTCAAATATGAAAGTACTGGACAAAACAATAATAATCGGCTCTTCAAGCAGTGATCCGGCGCCGATGATTTATTTGACACCTTATAGCGCGATGGCGATTGCCGAGCATTTTCGCGACAGCGGCAAAGACGTTTTATTGGTGTTAGACGACCTTTCGACTCACGCTAGGTTTTACCGTGAGCTTTCCCTACTTTCCAGAAGGCCTCCCGGAAGGCAATCTTATCCAGGCGATATTTTTCATATTCAGGCAAGAATTGCTGAACGAGCCGGCAATATAAAGATGAAAAGCGGCAAAGTTAAAAGTATTACGCTGCTGCCGGTTGCGGAAACGCAGGAAGGAGACCTTTCGGGATACATTCAGACAAATCTGATGGCCATGACCGACGGACATATTTTTCTGGACGTTGCCGAACAGAAAAAGGCCAGGCATCCAGCTGTTTCTTTTACGCTCTCGGTGTCGCGAGTGGGCAATCAAACACGCACTAAGCTGGAAAAAGCAATTGCAACACATCTGCATATGATGCTTGCTCAAGCCAGAAAGGCTCAGGAGTTGGGCAGATTCGGAGTCGAATTGACAGAACAAACCATGAACATACTCAGAAACAGTGAGAAACTGGAGGCAGTTTTCAATCAAGGCTCTGACGTTGTCCTTTCAAAAGAATTACAATTAATAATAATAGGTTTATTCTTAGCCCAATTCTGGAACGCTAAAAGCGGCAAAGAGATCGAAGCCGATATCAAAAAATTAACTGAGGTAGCAAATGCCGGAACTCTGGACAAATTGAAACTGGAAATCAAAAGATGCGAAAACCTTGAGCAGTTTAAGGCGGTTGTCGTCAAGGCGAGTCCAAATATAGCCAAACTTTTGGCAGGAGAAAGGTAAATGAGCACAAAAAAGCAACTTGAGAAGTTTGAAAAAAACCTGGATGTTCTGACTTCCATTACCCGCGCGTTTGAACATACCGCTACCAAAAGAATGGAGGTAAATAAGAAGAGGGTTGAAGATCTTGACAGATATCTAGTCGATGTTAAGCAGACCTATGTCAATATAAAAATTTCGACAGTTGGCAAGAAGCAAAACCGGGAAGCAGCACTGCGGCTGCCTTCAAGAAAACCTTCAAAGAGAAAAATTGTTGTTCTGGTTTCTTCGGAACCCAGCTACTACGGGCACCTTTTAAATTTTATGATTGACAGTTTTATGAAAGAGATGGAGTCGGGTGAAGCCGATGCGCTGATAATTGGCAAGCCCGGAAAAGAAGAAGTAGACAAGAAAAGGCCGAAATTCAAATATACATTTTATGATTTCCATGATGAAAAACCTGACTGGAATATTGTTCATGAGGTTGCGACCTTGCTGGCCAGTTACGCAGAGATCCAGGTAATTTTCGCCAAATTCAAAAGTATCCTTACACAGGATGTTATAAAGCAGGATGTGGCGCAGGAGGTTGTCAATGCAACACCCTCTGAAATTAAGAAATATTTGGTTAAGCCGGAGCCGGCTGCCGCACTCGCTTTTCTGGAAAAGCAGATAATTACCAGTCAGCTGCTGCAGAAACTCTACGAGAATGGCCTAGCCAAAAATGCCATCCGTGTCAAAATTCTGGAAATTGGTGAGATTGCCGAAAGGCTTTCTGAAAATATTGAAAAATTTGAGAAGTTTAAGATAAAAGTCATCAGAAGTATCAATAACCGAAAAATGGCCGCCCTTTACTCATCAAGAGATATCTGGGAAAGCAGTAGTATATTCACCGTGTACCGATGAGGTCTGAGTATTGAGATCATTGATCATAGTAACTATGAACTATGATCTACGAACTATTAACTACGAACTAAAATATGCCTGAAGAGAACACTGGAGTCGTAACCGGAATTTTGGGAGATGTTGTCGAGGTGTTGTTTGCGCGGGATAAACCGGGCAGACACGAACTTTTGACACTATCTGAAGATAATTCGGTTAAATTGGAGGTTTATGGCTCTTCGCCTAATGACCGCATAACCTGTCTGGCTTATACAGATCCTTCGAAACTTTATCGCGGTGCTAAAGTTGTCAGACAATTTGAAACTATAAGCGTGCCGGTCGGGTCGGGTCTGTTGGGCAGAATTGTCGATGTTTTCGGAGAACCACACGACGGCAAGGGTCCAATTAAGCTTAATAAAAGGCGATCGATATACGGTACGCCGCCAAACTTTCAATCGATTAAAGTTAATCGGGAAATTTTAGAAACCGGAATCAAAGTTATCGACTTTTTTACGCCGTTTTTGAAAGGCGGGAAAATCGGCCTGTTGGGCGGAGCGGGAGTCGGTAAAACAGTTATCTTATCGGAATTCATGCACAATATTACGGTTTTCCATAAGGGAATAAGTATTTTCGCCGGAATTGGCGAGCGAATCCGTGAAGCGCAGGAGATGATCGAAAGCCTGACGGAAATGAATGTTCTGCCCAATGTAAGTTTGGTTTTTGGACAAATGAATGAGAGGCCATCGGTCAGGTTCAGAACAGGATATGCGGCGGCAACACTGGCCGAATATTTCCGCGATGAAGAAGACAAAGACGTTTTATTTTTTGTTGACAATGCCTACAGATTTATTCAGGCCGGAAACGAGCTTTCGATTCTGATGAACACGATCCCGTCTGAAGACGGATATCAGGCGACTCTTTCTTCCGATATCGGAATTTTTCAGGAGAGATTGGTTTCAACCAATAATGCGGCGATTACTTCGGTTATGGCTATTTATGTGCCTGCCGACGATTTTTCGGATGCCGGCGTTCAGAGCTTGATGCCGTATTTTGATTCACAGGTGATGCTGTCGCGCGATATTGCCGAAGAAGGAAGAAGGCCGTCAGTGGATATCGTAGCTTCGACTTCGGGGTTGCTATCGCCATCTCTTGTAGGCGACAGGCACTATCAGGCTTATTTGGAAGCTATTAAAATATTGAGCCGATATGAATATTTAGACAGGATTGTATCAATTGCCGGAGAACATGAACTTTCACCGGAGGACAGAGTTCTTTACAGGAGAGCCAGAATTCTTCTTAATTACATGACTCAGGATTTCTTTATGGTTGAAAACCAGACGGGCAGAAAAGGGGTTTATGTGAATCGGGCAGATGTGGTTGAGGATGTTGCCGATATAGTTTCCGGTAAAATTGATGAATGGCCTTATGAGAAACTTTTATATATTTCAACGCTTTCGGGGGTAGCTACAAGTGGCACAAGAGCTTAGAGGAGATAAATTTTATACGGCCGTCATGCCGCCTACTTATAAAGGGCATTTAGTGTACAGTGGATTTGTTAAAAGTTTGTCCGGCAC
>CAYMIE010000070.1:0-5350 GCA_964390405.1 uncultured Gammaproteobacteria bacterium
ACTGGATTATATGGTTAACTTTCTTGTTATATAAATCTTTTTCGTTTTCTTCGATCTCGCGGACAATCATTAATTTAGGTTATCAGGATATTAGGTTGCTAGGCAACTGGGCTGAAAAATTTTAGGCGCTTGATACTTTTTGACGAATAAAAAAATAGACCCATGATACAATCTCGGCAGTTGCGAAAATGAAAATAAATATCGACCAAACGCTAATCCGCTGAAGTCCGGTGTGCAAGACCAACAGCCAAATAATCAGATAAACTATCCTGTGTAGTCTTTTCCACCATCGCCCGAGCTTTTTAACCGAGAAATTATTAGATGTTAAAAACATAAAAAATAATAAAAATAGCGACAAGGTACCTAGCATTTCAAAAAGAGGTCTTGGGAAAAGTGGTATCTGACCGCTTAAAATAAGAATCCCGCGAACCAGTTGATAATGAGTAAATGCTAAAAGAAATACCGTTATTCCTAGCTGTCTTCGAAAAAGAGTGATGATGCGAGTTATCGGAATCTCAATTTGAAACCTGCCCAAAATTCCCGGCAGCACAACAATTCCCAAAAGTACAAGTGCGACTCGCCCTAAATTCTTGCCAATTGTTGTCATGAATGTTATTGAAAGGGGATGGCTGGTAAAAATAAAGTATCCACCCAATATTAAAACTCCTAAAATCGCGCCGTAAACATATTTGAAGTTTTTAATTATCTGCGGGCTTTTTTGAGCTAACTGCCGGTAAAACTCCGTCTGCCAATTTTGGTTGTTTTCCATTCAAGTCTACTGATTTTATCAGATATGAGGTCTGGCTTTTCTACAAACCAATTCACTTCACTCACCCTGCGCACATAGAGATTGACCGATAGTTGACAGAGAATGTTTTGCCTAGTAGAATTGGTCCGTGTCACACCTAATAGAAGCAGCAATCCCACAGGTTTTAGAGGATCCTCAAACTTTCGATGCAATTATCGAAAAGGTTAGTCATGGGAACCGGCTTGCTAGTGAAGTTCTAAGTAAGAGAAATTTCCTTCGTGGATTCTTAGCTGCCCAAAAGGCTACCAATCTTGAAGAACTTCAAGATTGGTTTGATCAAAGTGTAGTTGGCGAATATTTAGGACCTTGGGATCCCAAAAAGGCAGCGTTAGATGGTATAAGATATGCTGCCGTGTTAGGGTTCGTATCTCACATCCCAAAAGAAGCTGGGCTAAGAGGACCTATAGACATGGAGATCTTGTTTGGTCCTAGGAGAAAGCATAATTAATTCCTGGCCAATCACCCTTGTCGAAATATCAACAAGACCCTACTTCGACATTACAGCTATTCTCTGATATTAGCTAAATAGCCGAAATTAACTCTTCCGGAATATCCACCACAAATCTGGAAACCAAATTAGCGCTGGTTGAGCCAAAATATAATCTTTGCGACGCGTAGGAAAGATATAATTTTTGTTTAGCTCTCGTCATGCCAACATAGGCAAGGCGTCTTTCTTCCTCAATTTCAGCTGGATCCAACATCGATCGGGAATGGGGGAATAATCCTTCTTCCATACCCACAATAAAAACATTTTCAAATTCCAAACCCTTGGCTGCATGAATCGTCATCAAAGTTACCGCCTCTGACGCGTCTTTGCCTTCATAGGATTTCTCCGGTGTTACTTTTCCTTCCATCAGTGCAATGTTTTCAAGTAACGTTGAAAGGTTTTCAAAATCGCTTGCTACCGATTTTAATTCCTTAACGTTTTCGACTCTCTGAAGTCCCTGTTCGGTGCCGTCATCAATTAATTTTAAATACTCCGTTGCCTCCAAAACTTTGTCAATAAGTTCTAAAGGAGGCGGCAGTTTTCGACCACTGCTATTGTCATTCTGAGTCGAAGACGAAGAATCTCTACCCTTTTTTCGATCAGATCCTTCGCTACGCTCAGGATGACGAAGAGAATAAACCAACTCAGCAAATTTTTGTTTTCGACCTTTGCCTAATTTTTCAATTCTATTTTTACTAACGCTATCTTTAGGATTCTCGATTAGCCTTAAGTAGCCCAGCACATCTTTAACTTCTTTGCGCTCATAAAAACGTATTCCTCCATATATTCTGTAAGGAATATTGCCGTGCAAAAATGCCTCTTCAATATTTCTGGACTGGGCATTGGTCCTATATAGGATTGCAAAAGAAGACAAGGGAAGACCGGAAGAAACTATCCGCTCGACTATAAAGTTTGCTTCGTCGATTTCATTTTGCGCGTTATAAATGCTGATCCGCTCGCCGGTATGCTTCTTTGTCCATAAATTTAAAACCGGATGGGAAGTATTTTTGGCAATAACCGCGTTGGCAGCCGAAAGAATATTTTTTGTCGACCGGTAATTTTGCTCTAAGTTAAAAACTTTGGCATCGCCAAAATCGTTTTCAAAATTTAAAATGTTTCTGAAGTTTGCGCCGCGAAAAGAATAGATGGCCTGTGAAGCATCGCCAACAACGGTTAAATTGCCCCATTTAGAAGCCAGTTGTTTAGTCAAAACATATTGGACAGTGTTAACGTCCTGATATTCATCAACCAGAACATATTTGTAGCGGTCGGCATACTTTTCTAAAACTTGCGGGACTTTTTCAAAAAGCTCGACAGTTTTGGTTAATAAATCGTCAAAATCACAGGCGCCGATTTTTTTGAGTTCCTTTTGATAAAGCACATAAACCCTTGCTGCAGTTTCGCCAAATGGCCCGCGCGCAACATCGAAATAGGCGGTGCTGTCAATCATCTCATTTTTTGCAGAGGAAATCGCTGACAATATTGAACTCGACCGAAAATTTTTTGTGGAAATATCCACGTCCTTCATAATTCTTTTGACAAGAGTTAGCGAATCATCGCCGTCATAAATCAAATATCCGGAAGGAATGCCGATGTATTTTCCCTCAACTCTCAAAACTTTGGCACAAAATGCATGAAAAGTGCCGACATAGGGAAGATAGGTCTGTAGGGAACCTACTAACCTAATTATCCTCTCTTTCATTTCATTGGCCGCTTTGTTGGTAAAAGTTACGGCAATAATAGATGAAGGTTTAACTCCCTTGGAAATTAAATAAGCTACTTTATATGTAAGCACTCGGGTTTTCCCGCTCCCCGCGCCCGCCAAAATCAACACCGGCCCAGCGGTTTGCTTAACAGCTTCCTGCTGCATAGGATCAAGATCAGAAAGTAAATTAGAGTTCATTTTATCTAGTGGGGTTGTTGGTTGCTTGCTTAATCATTTAAAATAATTACTACCGAGTTTAAATTATATCAGCATAAATTATGATTAAGGTCTTAGATTTTTGGGCAGAGTGGTGCGGCCCCTGCAAATTTATGGAGCCAATCTTGGCGGAAATGAAAAAAGAGCTCAAGGGCAAGGTAGAGTTTGAAGAAATAAATGTCGACGAGAATCAGGAGAAAGCCGCCAGCCGTCAAGTACTATCTATCCCGACTTACATTATTGAAAAGGATGGCAGTGAAGTAGAAAGGATTGTGGGGGCAACCCAGAAGGATAATTTCTTAAAAACACTTTCCAAATATGAGTAATCCCACTCCCATAGTGGTTGCCAATCTTAAAGCCAATAAAACGTGGAAAGAAATAGAATCATGGCTAGATGCAGTCGGTCCTAAGTCCCAAGATTTCAATGGCACTGTCATATTTTGTCCATCTTACCCGTTTTTGGCTATCTGCAAGGAGAAAATCGGTCGAGATTCAATGAACATAAAACTTGGCTCTCAAGACATTTCTAAATTCGAACAAGGCCCTTACACCGGTGAAGTTACTGCCAGTCAGATTTCAGATCTTGTTGAGTACACAATCATCGGCCATTCCGAAAGACGCCAAAACTTAAAAGAAGACAACAAAGTTTTGGAAGAAAAAGTTGAAAATGCAAATGCTGCCGGCATTAAGCCAATTTTCTGTGTTCAAAATGAAGAAACGCCCATTCCACAAGGCGTCTCAATTGTTGCCTACGAGCCGGTTTTTGCGATAGGCACAGGGAATCCTGATACTCCGGATAATGTCGAGAAAGTCACATCCGCTTTAAAAAATACCGGAAGTCTAACGGTACTTTACGGAGGGTCAGTTTCGGCAGGAAATGTTAAGTCATTTGTTGATCAGAAGTCAGTGGATGGTGTTCTAGTCGGGGCATCTAATTCTCTGGATCCTCAAAAATTTGTAGCTATTCTGGACGCACTAAAGTAATGTAAACTATTAGAATGCGCGAGCTGGGTCACAAGCCAAAGCAGTCTGCCCCTGTCCTCAAAATTCTCATATTTACTATCGCCCTATCAGCGATAGTTTTTATGGTCATCAAATTTTTGAATCTGGACGAATTTGTTTTTAAAGGGCCTAAAACTGTAGTTGAATTAATTACAGATACCGGTCTTAAAAGTGATCACGGAAGAATCAACCTTTTACTTCTTGGAACCGGCGGTCCGGGGCATGAAGGCCCGTATCTTTCCGATACCATGATTTTTGCTTCGATCGACAAAAAAGGTAAAGATATTGTGTTAATTTCTATTCCTCGTGATCTTTGGGCTCCCAACCTCAGCGCCAAAATAAACAGCGCTTATGCATTTGGTATAGAACGCGGCGATGGTTTGCAGTTAGTTGAAGAAACCGTCAGCCTTCTTTTTGGCATGCCTGTTCATTATGCCTTTCGCCTGGATTTTAATGGTTTTGTTGAAGTAGTTGATCTTGTTGGAGGCTTAGTAGTTAATGTTGAAAAGCCGTTTGTCGACAACCGCTATCCGATTGCCGGTTTGGAAGATGACCTTTGCACCTTAACAATTGAAAAAGAGCAGATAGACGGACAAGAAGTCGAAGTTGTCAAAGTGAGTGATCAGGAAAAAATTCGAATTTCTGATTTAAATGATAGCAACGATCCATTTACTTGCCGCTACGAAACGATTGAATTTGCCAAAGGGGAAACATTAATGGATGGTCAGACCGCACTCAAGTTTGTCCGTTCTCGGCACGGATCGTCACAAGAGGGATCGGATTTTGCCAGATCCGCCCGCCAGCAAAAAATTATCCTTGCATTTCGCGACAAAGTTCTTTCAACTCAGACTCTGGCAGATCCGGGAACAGTAATTGAACTAGTGAAGACTTTTGGCCAGTCGATAGATACTGATATTGAAAATGACGATATCCCGCTTTTTGCCAAACTATCTGGCAAAATCGATCCGGTAACCGTTCGCCATTTGGTTCTAGAATCAACTGATGCAAATAGTATTCTGCAAGTAGGCAGACCCGAAGATCATGGCGGCCAATATGTTTTGGTGCCTCGCGGCAATTTGTATTCCGAACTCGCCGAATACGTACAAGGAGAGATTTTTAAATTAGAGGAAAA
>CAYMIE010000071.1:0-5322 GCA_964390405.1 uncultured Gammaproteobacteria bacterium
CAGAACAAACCTGGTTGAGAGCTGACGCAAATTCAGTTCTTGCTTGAATAGCCATTTTTTTTAGTTTATTAGAGATAAGAGAATAGAGTTAAGGGTTAAGTTTTAAGCGAAGGGATTTGCGGTAGGCAAATAATAGTTTCGCTACTTCTACTCTTAAATTCTCGAATCTCTGGTAATTCCTTTCGTCTAAATAATTAAGTTCTTTAACAATTTGTCCAAAAGCATCTAGTTCTGCTGTCGAGCCAATCGATATGTCTAAGAATCGAATATATTCCTTTGTCGATCCCTTGACATAACCCTCGACGATGTTTGCAACAATCGATGTTGCTGCTCTTCTCATCTGAGAAGTAATTCCGTAAATTTCCTCTTTTGGAAATTCTTTGGTCAAGCTGTAAACGAGCAAGGCTAGTTCTTTCGATTTTTGATATACGATTAGCTTTTTGTAACCTGCTTCGTACACTTTGCGATTATTTTACTCTATTCTCTTAACTCTATCCCCTATAAAGAAAAAGGTGGGCTGAAGACCACCTTTATTCGACCTATTTACCATGCGAATTCTAGCAAAATCGAGTATCCGAGTCAACCAAACGCAGATTCGGAGGATTTGCGGGCGTAGAGGCAGTAGTTAATTATCTGATTACTATCCATTCAGGGGTACACGATACCGCGAAGGCTGTGGAAGTCTAGAAGGGCAATTACTATAGCCAGAATCCTTTTAAGGTTATTCCAGTAAATTAGTAACCATATTTAATATAGACACATCTTTAAAAAAGAGGCAAGTGGTGGTGTTCTTGTTTTCATAATAATTCCAATGTATAGCTTTACCAAAAAGGGCAAGCCCTCTTTTTATCTATTTTTGATAAACTGAAAGTATGGGGAAAGGTTTTATTTTACCAATTTTAATATTTACTATGGTGATAGCAACTGTCACAGGAATTTCAGTCCTAAAATTTACAGTGCATAAGAATCAAGAATCATCGAAAACACAACAATCTGCTTCACCTACTCCTAGTGAAAGCCCTAAAAACATTGCCCTAATTGAACCGATAGACCCTGTTATTCAATATAACGTGATTAAGAAAGAAATCGTTGAGGAGCAGCAAGCGCAGATTATCGCAAAAAAAATTATCAATAAAACCCCAATAATAAATAATCCACCAGTAGTAAATAAACTACAAAAAAAAGATTATTTTTGTCAAAATCCTATTTGTATTTTTGAAGGGGATGCAAATTATGAGAAAAAAATAAAGCGCGCTTTGGGCTTAATAAACAGATTATCTCCAGAATACTACAAGATTATTGAAAGAAATGTAAGAGCGGTCGTATATACAACCCAAGGAAGCCATGTAAATACTAGTGACCCTAAAACCATATATATAAAGGATCCTAAATATTGTGATGTTGAAACAGATAATTTGATAAAGTCCCGTTGCGACGATCTTATATACGGCATTTTTCATGAGACACTACACTTAGATCTAGCGTACAACCAAGAATTTAATCACTTTTCGATTGGTGACCAGCACGCAATTATGATTAGAGATTTTCAAATACCGTTTTGGAATGCCATGTTTAACAGTAACGCTAGGCAGCAAAACGACCTTATTATTGAGACACCAAATTATAGATTTTCCCCACCAGCTAAAGTGACAATTAAAGGTAAAGTTATTAATCCCGAAATTAAAAAAATTGTGTACTCATTATTCTTCAACGGGGCTTGCTATAGTGTTGAATCAAGAAATAGCACTGTGGATATAAATGGCGATAGGTCTTTTGAATTTACAATAAATCTAGATAAGGATTATAGAAATTGTGACAAGTGGAAGAATAACTGGAAAGGGGATACTTTAATGGCTGTTCAGCATACTTATCAACTAAATATACAATATTGGGATGACACGCCCCTTCCAGCATATCGTGATACCGTTTGGATGAGTCCTCAACGTTTTTGGTGGACTGGTATTACAATTAAATTTTTACAGGAAAAATGTGGTTGTGTTATTGATTCATTTCGTCCATAAAACTAAACAAAAATACTTGTGCTCCAAAATACACCGGCTTTAAAAAAATCCCCGCGTAAGCTTGACAAGCATTTTTCATATTTTAATTATCGCTTTTCTTAAATTAAAATATATCAGAGGAGCGACATTGGCATGACTGAAATCGAGTTTGACTCGATGAAAGATACCAAGACGAATTACTAATACATTAGTTTAAAGTTAAAGCTCCCAGAATGATTAATGTTAAAACCGACAAGATTTGCTAAGATTGAAGTGGATGAAAAAAAAATTATTTTATACTTCTGGAATTATTTTGGCATGCTTAATACTCGCAAATTCGCTTCGATTTCCTCTCTCGATAAATTTTGATAGCCCAGTATTGGCTAAAGGAGAAGAAGGCTGTTGCTCTTTCACTCTTGTTGATTCGAGCACAGGATTAAGTATACCCAACGCAAAAGTAGAAATGTTGTCTAAAGAGTTATACGGCTGGTGTGGATTTTTCGACAATGGAAATGGACAACAAAGTTGGTTTTTTAGGTACTCCGACTCAAGTCAAACATACAGTATAACTTGCCAAATAAACTCGCCATCTTATCCGTCGACTGTTTCAGTAAGTGTTAATAAAGAGGGCTATCCATCAAAAACTGCTGCTATTCCGAGCTACGCCTGGGGTGGCAAAGTTTATCTAAGTAAAAATGTTCCCAGCCCATCTCCATCGCCTAAAGTAATTCCTACACCGAAACCAAGCCCTCAACTACAAAATCCACAGGACACGAGTTCGACTGTGAACGGGAGTCCAAAAATACCCAAGCTCTCGTTAAATAGAGCCCCTAGTGAACCAATTAAGGAAAAGCCTCAACAGACAAAATTTTTGGGGATAACGCTATCTGGCCGAAATAAAATAATATTGATCGTTACCCTAACTATCTTGTTAACATTGATTACTTCTTCTTTTATCTTATCGTTTATAAAGAAACGGAATCCACCAGCTTAGAAAACAACAACTCCGCTTCTGCCAAAACTATCCCATTTTTTTGTAAAATCCGCTTGCGATAAATAAACCTCGCCTATTAGCGGATCATTTAAAATCAATTGAGAGGGATTTTCTGCTTTACCAATAAACCCCTTGACCACAGCAGTATGTTCTCCAGTGACCGCAAAAACTTTTTCGCCGCTTGGTGTTAACCAATTTACTGGTCTTCCACCTCCAGCGTAATACCAAATCTGGATTGGATTACCATTTAAGAGTTCTCTCGTAATTTTTTCCAAAGCCCATCCGCTAAAGGCCTGTGCGTTCCTATATTTCTTTGCCACTTTTTCAATTGGGTTCCAATGTACTCCATAACCTGAGAGCATTTGTCTCCCCTTTGGGTTCCCTACGAAGGCTATATTTGGGTTGCCCCACGTATTTGCTGCATGAGGAGTGTTATCAAATCCAACCTCAGAAAGAAGCGAGTCCTCGTCCGTATTTATTCCTCTAAATGCAAGCATCATTCTTAAACTTGCAGTCTCGCATGATAAAGTATATTTTTGCAGATACGAAGGTACTGCGAGCTTTAAGATGAAACTTTCAGTTGTAAAATTTGTTGCAAATGTTTGATTGGAAGCTGGGCCATTCGTACCTTTTATTCCAGGTGAAAATGTGACGGTGTATTGCGTATCGTGCTGAAGAGGACTATTTGGCATAAAAATTAGAGTGTTAGAATCCCACGAAAAACTGCCTTCGGCTTGGGGAATGATACTAAAATTTGACTCAGCGGAAGTATGGTCGAGTTCCTGATCAAAGTTAAATCTCAAGCTGTTGTTGACGCCTACGCTATTATTGTTTGAATCTGAAATTGCAGATAGCAGCCTTACTGGCCCAATAGTTTTGAACTCGAGTGCTGCATCGTTTTCAAAAAAACTTCCATCCCTAGAAATTAACCCTCTCGAAACTTTTATAGTGTAATTGGTGTCGTAATTGAATTTTCCTGGCGTGTATTCCAGGTTAGAGTCATCTATCCAAGTAATTTTACCTTCGGCTGAGGGCGTAATTGTTAAAACGTTGCTGTTTCTAAGGAGATTTCTTTGCATGGGTTTAGAAAAAGTAATTTTTATCTTTGAGTCAATAAAGACATGATCTCCTGTAGGAGAAAAAGAGGTTATTTGGGGAGGCAGTTTAGTGGTAAAACTTGTTTTAAATTCGGGAATTTCATTCCCTTGATAAACAATTTGTCCCTTATTGTTGTACGAGATAGGATTTTTTGTAATCTTTAAAGTATAAATCGTACCCTGCTTGAATTTTTCTTTTGGAATGACTGTGTAGATTGATTTATCAGTGGATAACTTTACATCAAAAGGTATATTTGGCTCAAGAATGAAATTAAACCTTGCTAAACTTTTATTGGGTTTATCTAGGTTAACATTGATACTAGAATCAATGGGGATTTCTTTTTGTTCATTATCTGGTTCGGAGTTTGTGACTTTTGGAAGAGATTCTGTTCTAAATTTAAAGCTAAAGTTTTTCGATTTTGAAAGCTTGGAAACATTTTTTACATTCCTGAACTCAATCAGATACTCTGTATCAGGTAAAAAGGTAACATTAGGGTAAAAAACCAACTTTCTATACAGATGGGTTTTATGCAGCCCAACTTCATACTTCCACACCCCCTGTACTTCTGGTGTTATATGTTTTTCGAGATCAAATCGAGAAACTGGCCTGTCAAACTGCACCTCAATTCTTGATGGTATGGAAACGTTATTAGCGTCGAAATTTGGATAAGAACTACTGATTTTAGGTGCAGGTAAAAAGTAAAATGCTGCTATAACTAGAGCTGAGATGATAATTAAGATTTTTACGGCTAAACCGACTAAGAAGAAACCTTTAAAATGATTTGGATTTTCGGGCCTTCTGATAAAGTGGATCGTAAAGTAGACGATTGCAGTTATTGATATAAAAGCAAGGAAATAAAAGAAGATAACATCAGGGGTAATTAAGGGAGATCCCGCGTATATTGAGCCATTGGAGAGATCCACATATCAATTTTAACAAAAAATCATTATGTTCTTTCCAGTTCTTCGAGCAAGTGCTTTTGATCACGATTGAGTTTAGATGGGATGTGGACTCGGATTATGACATAGTGATCGCCGCGCTGATTACCGGAAACATGTTTTACACCTTTGCCGCGAAGGCGAATTTGAGTACCGGGTTGAGTACCAGAGGGGATTTTAATTTTGACACTGCCATCAACTGTTTCGATTTCTTCAACGGAGCCTAAAGCTGCTTTAGAAAATGAAATTTCGTGTTCAGAAACTATATCGTACCCCCTTCTTTTGAATTTGG
>CAYMIE010000072.1:0-180 GCA_964390405.1 uncultured Gammaproteobacteria bacterium
AAACTTCGGGAAGTATTCCTTTCCCCAGCGGTTCTAAAAAATACGGGGTTCAGGCTAAGAGTGATATTGAAAATTTTGGAGCGCATGTGGAAAATGCGAGGATAAAAATCACTCTGAAGTGATTTAGTGATGAGAAGGTTAGTAGATTAGAAGAAGTAAGACTAATCAACTCAATGCTAA
>CAYMIE010000072.1:190-3786 GCA_964390405.1 uncultured Gammaproteobacteria bacterium
AAACTGCTAAACTCCTACGATCGAAGATCGTATTAATAATCCGGCATTCCGCCTGGAGGCATTCCTGGTGCAGACGGTGGATTTTTTTCAGGGATGTCGGTAATGAGCGCTTCTGTTGTCAAAACCATCATAGCAACAGACGCTGCATTCTGAAGAGCCGAGCGGGTTACTTTTACCGGATCAATAACGCCAGCTGTAGTTAGGTTTTCAAACTTGCCAGTTAGCGCATTGAAGCCGGAATCACCTTGGGCCTTTTCGACCTCTTTGACAACCCAGCCTGCATCCATGCCCGAATTTCTAGCCAGCATCTCGAGTGGTTTAACCAGAGCATCTTTGACAATTTCTATGCCGATGCGCTCGTCGGTGTCTCCGTCTGCTGCCAGTTTATTTAAAACTTTTCTAGCTCGAATCAAAGCTACTCCCCCGCCGACCACATAGCCTTCTTCAACGGCTGCTTTGGTGGCATGAACCGCATCGTCAACTCTTTCCTTTTTCTCTTTAAGCTCGATTTCGGTTGCAGCTCCAACATTGATAACTGCTACTCCGCCGGTTAATTTGGCCAGTCTTTCTTCTGCCTTTTCGCGGTCAAAATCACTATCTGTTGTTTCAATTTCTTTCCTGATTTGTTTGATTCGACCCTCGATTGCAGCTTTTGAACCTTTACCGCCAACAATTATTGAATTGTCTTTATCGGAAACTACCCTGTCTGCGCGACCTAAATCTTCAATCGTGACCGATTCAAGTTTGCGACCCATGTCTTCTGAAATAAAATTGCCACCGGTTAAGGTAGCAATATCGTCGAGCATTTCTTTTCGACGATCACCAAAACCCGGCGCTTTAATTGCCAGAACGTTGAAAGTGCCGCGCAGTTTGTTGACAACCAGTGTTGCCAGACCTTCGCCTTCGACTTCATCGGCAATAATGACCAAATTTTTCGAAACCTTAACGAAATTTTCCAGAAACGCGAGAAGATCGTTTAGCGATGCTATCTTCTGATCGGTGATTAAGATATGAGCATCTTCAATAACTGCTTCCATTTTATCCGGATCGGTTACAAAATAAGGTGAAACAAAACCGCGATCAAATTCCATGCCCTCTTTGAATTCAACTGCCAGCTCTAAACCTTTACCCTCTTCTACAGTAACGACACCGTCCGGGCCAACTTTTTGAAGAGCGCTAGTTATTAATTTGCCGATTTCCGAGTCAGCAGCAGAAATCGTGGCGATTTTTTCAATTTCATCGTCACCGGCAACTTTTTTAGCGTTTTTTTTGAGTTCTTCAATAACCGCATTGGTGGCTTTTTCAACACCCTTTTTAAGAATCATCGGGTTTGCACCAGCGGTAATGTTTTTAAGACCGGCGTTCACGATTGCTTGGGCGAGTATTGTAGCTGTAGTTGTTCCGTCTCCGGCAACATCGTTGGTTTTACTGGCTGCTTCCTGAACAAGTTGAGCGCCCATATTTTCGAACGGGTCTTCGAGTTCAATTTCTTTGGCAACAGTTACGCCGTCGTGGACAACATTGGGAGCACCCCATTTTTTGTCCAAAGCGACGTTTCTGCCTTTAGGACCAAGAGTAGTTGCAACGGCAAATGAGAGCTTGTCGACTCCTGCCTTGAGTTTAGTTCGTGCTTCTTCGCTGTAAAGTATTTGTTTAGCCATTGTAAATTCTTCGAATTTAGTTCTTAGTTTTTAGTTCATAGGCCATAGTGACTATGATCTATGAGCTCACTACTCAGCTCTCGTCACTTCGTGACTATTGCCATCAAATCTTCGAATTTGGTTAAAAGTAATTCTTTGCCGTCAACTTTGATTTCGTTGCCACCCCATTTTTTGTAAACAACTTTGTCGCCGACTTTAACCGGACACTTGATTGTTTTGCCTTCTTCAACTAAATCATCACCGCAGGCAAGGACTTTGCCCTCCTGAGGTTTTTCGTCGGCAGATTCCGGCAATAAAATTCCAGAGGCAGTTTTGGTTTCTTTTGGAGCGGGTTCGATTAAAACGTATCCAGCTAAAGGTTTCAGCATGTCAATTGTTAATAGTTAATGGTTAATCGATTTGGACAGCAAATATAGCAGTTTTGTGCAAAAAGCGCAAGCAGTTAATGCTCGCGACTGCTAAGATTATAGCAAGGAATTTTTGTTTGTCAAGAGGGCGTATATAAGCTATAAGTTCTCTATAGATATCTTTTAGAAGAAAGCCTTGCGCTAAATTCTTTCCCCAGACCACGAGCCCAACCACCATACATTGACTCGTTTCTAGATTCAGGTTTTGAATTTAGCACTGTCTCGTCTAAGGCTTCTCCGACAGCAGATAATGCTATGCCATCCTCAAGAGCCCGACATGCCATCGCAAATATAATAGTAATGGATATTGGCGATCCAACATAATAAGTTTCTCCTACACTTGTAATCACTCTCAAATTCCCATCAATCGGTTTATGGGCTACATTGAAAGATTGACTACCATCTTCGGTTATAAATTTCAAATGAGCAATATCTATTAAGTCACTTTCGTCAATGCGGCCAGGTTGGCTTTCGATAGAAGCTTCTATTTCTCGTCCAAATCTATCTTGAAAAGAGAATTTGAACAGAGCAATTTCTTTATGCATAAGAGCTCTTGCTGGGTTCTCTAAAGCCGAATGAAACTTGAATCTGTCAGCATTGGGGGCTAAAGAATATGCTGTTTCTGGGATTCCCGTATGTATAGCTTGCTCTGTCATAACGTGCGAATGTTAAATCATCTCTATATAATTTGTCAAGCTATGGGTTATGTCTGTTGCTACTTTGCCTTTTTCTTTTTAGTCTTAGCTTTCACTATAGCCTGCATGAAGGCGAAACTATCTCAACAAATCTGTCTCTTTCTCGGTTAATTTCGCCTGACTGATTATCTTCTTTAAAGTCCCAATTGGAATTGGTCCTGGGTGCACTGCTACCTGAGTCCAGCGACCATCAGGGTGAGTTAATCTGATGTGACTGCCACGAGAACCAGTTTGTTCGAATCCTAATTTTTTTAAAAATTTGATTAGTCTTTGGGGTTTAACATTACGCGCCAATTTGCTCATGCAACGGACAGCTTGGCACCGGCAGGTGCTTTAACATGTGCAGTGGTAACGAATTTTTTCCCAGTACTTTCAACTGGAATAGTTTTGCCCTGTTTTGCTAAAGATTCGAGAGCAAGCTCAATCCCAGCTTTTATACTTTCTAAGACTTCATCTATAGAGTTTCCATAATCGGCCACTTTTAAAGTTGGGCAATATGCATTGTAGACAGTTTTTGCGCCTTGCTTTTCAGGTTCAATAATTATGCGGTAATTTAAGGCTTTAGTTTGCATAGTAGGCGTATTCTAACATAATCTCTACTTTTTCTTTTTCCCTTTACTTTTGGCTTTGGCGATAGCCTGCATGAAGGCCATATATAAAGGATGCGGATTGAGAGGGCGGGATTTGAGTTCAGGATGAAATTGGACGCCCAAGAAAAACGGGTGTTGGGGAATTTCCAGAGATTCAACTAATTTGCCGTCTTTGGTTGTGGCGGCAATTATCATTCCCTCTTTTTCAAACTTATCGCGGTAAGCATTATTGAATTCATAGCG
>CAYMIE010000072.1:3796-5222 GCA_964390405.1 uncultured Gammaproteobacteria bacterium
AATCGTGCCCTTTTTAGCTTTAAAATCCCAAGAGCCTAAGCGCATAGTACCTCCCAGATTTTTGCCTTCAATTTTGTCTTTTTGGTCAGCCATGACATCTATTATAGGATGACGAGTTTTAGGATTGATTTCTGTCGTATTTGCATCTTCTAAATCCAAAATGTTCCTGGCAAACTCAACGGCTGCCAGCTGCATTCCGTAACAAAGCCCGAAGTATGGTAAATTTGATTCGCGAGCGAACTTAATGGCCGTAATTATGCCTTCGACGGCGCGGGAGCCAAAACCACCGGGAACTATAATACCGTCAAAGCCGGCAAGAACTTTGACACCTTCGATTTCAATTTGTGTTGAATCTATCCAAGCAATCCTTGGCTTGAAGCCGTTTGTTGCTGCCGCATGTTTAATCGACTCGATAACCGAAAGGTAGGCATCGGAGAGCATAAAGTCGCCGGTTGTAAAATATTTTCCGATCATG
Organism: uncultured Gammaproteobacteria bacterium; assembly: GCA_964390405.1. GTDB lineage: Bacteria > Patescibacteriota > Microgenomatia > Curtissbacterales > GWA2-41-24 > WO2-FULL-40-11. The sequence goes on from CAYMIE010000072.1 coordinate 4,272, forward strand.
GCAATTCGCACTGTTTTTTTGGCGGTTAAGGCAGTGTTGACCATGACTTTCCAGCGCGCCAAATCGGATGATTTAGGCTTGAGATTCAATTCTTCGAGTATTTTGCCGGAAAGATTTTGATTTTCGAAGTTAAGAGGGACCTGATAAACATTTTCGACATCAGGTGCCGACATAATGTCATCGGGCTGCAAACCAACCGCAATAGCTATTTTTTCTTTTCGTTTTAAATCAACTGATACTGTTGAGCGAGCGAGTACAAAGTCCGGATGAATTCCGCTTGAAGCTAGCTGCTGAATAGACATTTGGGCGGGTTTGCTTTTCATCTCCCCTATTGATGACGGGATAGGCAGGTAAGTTAAGTGCACATGAACAACATCTGTGGGATGTTGGAGTTTGAGAAGGCGGTTAGCCTCAAGAAATAGTAAATTCTGATATTCCCCTACTGTTCCACCTATTTCAAAAACGATAATGTCTGCCTTATTTTTTTTAGCACAAATGTTGATTCTGTCAATAATTTCGCGGGGAGGATCCTGGAAAAATTCAACAGTTTTGCCTTCAAATTCCAGCGCTCTTTCCTTTTCTATAATGGTTTTGAAGACCTGGCCGGTTGTCATGTAGTTTGAAGAATTGAGATTTTGGTTTAGGAATCTCTCATAATTGCCAAGATCCTGATCGCATTCCATGCCGTCATCGAGCACAAACACTTCACCGTGCTCAATTGGATTTAGAGTTCCAGCATCAATGTTCAAGTATGGATCTGCCTTCATAGTAGTAACATTGAAGCCACGCGATTTGAGAAGAAGGGCGATTGAAGAGGTGGCAATGCCTTTACCGATTCCGGATATGACTCCCCCAGACACAAAAACTACTTTGGTATTCGCCATCAAAAAACCCTCCTTACTGATTTTAGCAGGAGGGGCTTTGCCATGTCGTGTACCAGACGGTACTGGA
>CAYMIE010000073.1:0-5156 GCA_964390405.1 uncultured Gammaproteobacteria bacterium
CTGCCTGATGGCTTGTTTCTGTTTCTGGTTTTTCTGAATGCGGGTTTGCCTGTTGGTGTTTTTGGATTCATACCGATTCCACTTCTACCTTCACCGCCGCCGTGCGGGTGAGAAGCAGGATCCATAGCAACACCACGAACTTTTGGCCGTCTTCCAAGGTGGCGCGTTTTGCCTGCTTTGCCAGCCGAGCGGTTTTTCCAATCAACGTTGCCTATCTGCCCAATTGTTGCAAAACAATCTCCGTGGATTTTTCTTACTTCTCTGGAAGGTAACTTTATATGGACATATTTACCTTCTTTAGCAGCGACTATTGCGCTTGCTCCGGCACTTCTAACAATTTTTCCGCCCCCGCCGGGAGTTAGCTCAATGTTGTGGACAAATGAACCGATGGGCATGTTCTTTAGCGGCATGGCGTTGCCTGCTTTGACCTCTGTTTTTTCTGAGGTTTGAATTTTGTCTCCGATTCTTATTTCGTTTGGTGCCAATATGTAATTTTTTTCGCCATCTTCAAAGTGGAGAAGCGCGATATTTGCGCTTCTGTTTGGATCATATTCAACGGCTGCTACTATTGCTGTCACATCCCTTTTGTCTCTTTTGAAATCGATCACTCTTAAATTTCTTTTATGACCTCCGCCTCTGCCTCTGACAGTTACTATTCCATTCGATCTGCCGGAGGTCTTAATTAATCTCTCGACTAGAGTTTTTTCGGGCTTAGTCTTAGTAATTTCACTAAAAATTAGGCCTGTTTTGAATCTCTGGGACGGCGTAGTCGGTTTAAATTGTTTGACCGGCACTAGTTACTCCTTTTCCTTTTCGGCATTTGATCTTCTGAATTTTGCCAGTATGCCTCTGCCTTTTTGCGGTTTTGTTTCTTTTCCTTCGACCTTTGATTCTGTTTTTTTGGCATTTGACTTTTCGCTTTTTGTGCTAATGAGTGCGATGCTTTGCCCTTTTTGCAAAGTGACTACTGCTTTTTTACCAGAACCAATATTAGTTGTTTTTCTTGTTCGGGCAATTCTTTTAGTTTTGGCGCTTTTAGTTAAAACATTAACGCTTACAACATTCACTTGAAATTGACCTTCTACCGCTTTTTTTATTTGATTTTTGCTAGCGTCTTTTGCCACTAAAAACGTGTACCTGCCATGATCCATAAGGTCATAGGATTTTTCGGACAAAATTGCTCTTTTTAATAAATGTGAATAATTCATGATAATTTTCCTATGGCTTCTTTTGAAAAAAAGATGTTTTTGTTCTGAATTATTTCCAAAGCGTTTAAGTTTACTGATGTATCAACCGATGTCTTTTGCAAATTGCGCGCGGCAAGCTTAACTTTAGGATTTTTGTCGGAAACTACAAAGAGATTTGAGCCTTTTAAGTTTAGTTTTTTAAGAAGAGTAGCAATAACTTTAGTTTTCGGCTCGATTTTTTCTATATTTGCAATAACTTTTACAGAATTTGAATTGGCTTTTGAAGAAAGTGCGGAAATTAGTGCCTTGTGTTTCATTTTCTTAGGAAAATTCAAATGCGTATCTCTATACTTCGGTCCGTGAGTTATACCGCCGCCAACCCAAAGAGGGGATCTTTTTGAACCGGCTCTTGCCCGGCCAGTACCTTTTTGACGCCAGGGTTTTGCACCACCACCGCGTGTTTCAGTTCGGGTTTTAGTTGAAGCTGTGTGTTTTGACTGGTTCTCAAAGTAAACATGCAATGCTTGGGCAAGTAACGATTCGTTCACTTTTTGACCGAAAAATTCTTTCGGCAAATTAAAGCTTCCCTGCCTGCGGCCGTTTGTGTCATAAACTTCAGCTGAAAGTTCAGATAATATTGATTTGCTTTTAGTCGCTGTTAATTTAGACTTTGATACTTTTGACTTCCGTGACACTTTTGATATTGTTGATATCTTCTTAGCTCTCGGCATTTTCTTTCTCCTTTTCTTTAGATGTTACAGGCGTTTCAGAAGATCCAGATGAGCCAGAGGTTTGTTGTTTTGTCTCTGCTTTCTCCTCTGCAGCTTCTTTTTCGGCTTGCTTCTCTTCGCTTGGTGGCGGCGGTGGCGTGTATCCTTTGACTTTGCCGGTTTTTTCGATTATTAAAAAACCATTCTTTGGCCCGGGAATTGCGCCTTTCACCAGAAGAAGATTTTTCCCTTCATTAACTTCAATTATTTCAAGGCCGGTAACAGTAAGTTTTGTGTTGCCCATATGGCCGGCCATCTTCTTGCCTTTAAAAACTCGACCTGGGGTAGTACCCATGCCGATTGAACCCGGGGCTCTATGACGATCGGATTGCCCGTGAGTTTTTGGACCTCCAGCAAAACCCCATCTCTTAACACTACCGGCAAAACCTTTACCTTTAGTTGTTCCTGTAACCTTGACCTCATCCCCAACTTCAAAAATGGAGACAGTTACTTTGTCTCCTAAATTTACTTTTTTGTCTGTTTGTTGATTTTCTTTGATTTCTTTGATAAATCTTGGGCTGTGTCCGGCAACTTTGATAAAGGCGTTTTCTGTTTTCTTGGATTTTTTCTTTTTACCCAACCCAAGTGTAATTCGATCAGCATGCATGCCGATAATTGTGTTTGGCTCGACCATAACAGTAGTTACCGGTACTTGATAACCGAACTTGCTATACGCAGACAACATATCTGATTTTGTACCAAGAATGGTTTTAATCATAAAAAATCCTTATATGCGCCAAAAAAGCAGGACTCCTTAGATGTTTTCAGGGATCCCACCGAAAATAATTGTTCAATTGCTAAATTGTTAAATCGATTTACCAATTCAGCAATATAACGATTCAACGATTACATTTTGATTTCAATATCTACCCCCGCAGGAAGATCAAGATGTGTTAATGAATCAATCGACTTGTTTGTTGGTTCGATTATATCTATTAACCTCTTATGAGTTCTCATTTCGAACTGCTCCCGCGCGTCTTTGTCGGTGTGGGGGCTGGTTAGAACCGTGAGTTTCTCAATTTTTGTCGGAAGAGGAATTGGTCCCGAGACTTTGGCTCCGGTTGAAAGCGCCGTGTTAATGATGTCTTTACACGCCGCATCGATTACTCTTGCGTCATATGCTTTAAGTTTTATTCGTATTCTTCCTTTAGGCATAATTACCCCCACTCACAGTCATCCTGACCCCGCAGTGCGGGGGAAGGATCTTTTTTTGATTCTGGATGCGCTACGCTTACCAGAATGACAAGTTGGGTATTCGGCATAAATATTTAATTAATTTAAAGTGCTATTAATAGAGCAGCCCTGTCTGACGCAAATGACCAACCATTGTTTCGGTGGCACTTATTCGATGAACACTATTTCCCATTTCATCAATATTTCTAATACCGACTATCTGCCCTTTCATCTCATGTGGACTCGTGATTATGATATAAAACCACGGATTTCCTATAGTTATCTGTTTTCCATATGCCCTAACATAAGCTAATACTTCTTCACCACGTATTGGTTCAATTTCTGTTCTCATTTAATTTACTCCTTTTTTAACGTCCAACGCTAAATGACTAAAGACTAACGCTTGAGAAAATTTGCGGAAACTTAGGATATTAAATCGGTATGCGTGAAGAATGTATAAGTACTTCTTGATTCATATCCAAAGTAACCTTAATTTCCCTAGTCACGTTAAGCTTTTGCTTAGGTAGCAATTATACAAAAAAAAGCCCCCTTCGGCAAGCCTTCGGGGGTGCTGCATTTATTATGCAGTGACTTTGGATACCACGCCGGCGCCAACTGTGTGGCCGCCTTCGCGGATTGCAAACCTAAGTCCTTCTTCAAGTGCGACAGGAACGATGAGTTTAACTTTCATCTTAATGTTGTCACCGGGCATAACCATTTCAATTCCTTCCGGAAGCGTGGCTTCTCCAGTAACGTCTGTGGTTCGGATGTAGAATTGTGGTCTGTATCCAGTGAAAAATGGGGTATGTCGTCCACCTTCTTCTTTGGTTAATATATAAACTTCTGCTTCGAATTCTGTATGCGGACTTGCTGTTCCCGGCTTTGCCAGAACTTGTCCTCTTTCAATGTCGTCCTTTTCTATGCCTCTTAGTAAGAGTCCCACATTATCGCCCGCCTGGCCCTGATCAAGTTCTTTTCTAAACATTTCGACACCAGTTACGGTTGTTTTCTTGGCTTGTTTAATACCAACTATTTCAATTTCTTCGTTAACTTTGACAACTCCTCTTTCAATTCTGCCGGTAACAACTGTTCCTCTACCTTTGATTGAGAAAACATCTTCAATTGGCATCAAGAAAGGCTTGTCAAGATCTCTTTTTGGAGTTGGGATTTTTTCATCAACTGCAGCCATTAATTCTTCTATAGCTTTAACACTCTGGGCATCTCCTTCTAAGGCTTTCTTAGCTGAGCCTCGGACAATTACCGCGTTTTTACCATCGAATTCGTATTTGTCGAGAAGTTCACGAACTTCCAGTTCGACCAGATCTATAAGTTCTTTATCCTGAACCATATCAATCTTGTTAAGAAATACCACAATTGCAGGAACGTTTACTTGACGCGCCAGCAGTACGTGTTCGCGAGTCTGCGGCATTGGACCATCCGGAGCACTAACAACCAAAATGGCGCCGTCCATTTGGGCGGCACCTGTAATCATGTTTTTGATGTAATCGGCGTGTCCCGGAGCATCAATGTGTGCGTAGTGACGTTTCTCTGTTTCGTATTCTACGTGGGTAATATTAATAGTAATGCCCCGCTGTTTTTCTTCAGGCGCATTATCAATTTCGTCGAAGGCTTTAGCCTTAGCCAAACCTTTGTCTGCAAGGACTTTGGTAATAGCTGCAGTTAACGTAGTTTTACCGTGGTCGACGTGACCGATCGTGCCGATATTGACGTGTGGTTTATTTCTTTCGAATTTTCCTTCGGACATAATATTGCTTTAAGGACAAACCTAAGTGCGGTTTTCCCTTAATATTCCCTTTCCCTTAATTGAAAAATTTAAACTGGCAAAGCCAGATTTAAATTTGATTTAGAATATAACAAAATATCAGTCGTTTAGACTGATAGTATCGGATACTTTATCCTATCTGCTCAATAAAATGCAAGAGGTAAAACGTTTTGAGTTTTCGCTGCTAACTTTCTTTTTTACCGCCTTTAAATGGATTTATTACTTTTATTTCTTTAATTTTTA
>CAYMIE010000074.1:0-5111 GCA_964390405.1 uncultured Gammaproteobacteria bacterium
ACAAAAACGATAATGCAAGAAAAAACCCAATCAAACCAGATTGGACCAAAGACAATTTGCCATAATGACCAGATCTATTTTTAATGAAAAAATATAAAGCGCCGATAAAAAACATGAATGTAATCGGCTCCAACAAAATAAGTCTGCTGTGGAAAAAATTTAATGGCAAGGATAAATAAACAATTGCCGCCAAAATTCCGTATTTTCTATCAAAGATTTCCTTGCCTATCATATAGACAAATAGTGCGGAAAGAATGTCGGCAATTACCATAATGGCTCTACCTAAGAATAAATAATTAACCAAATTACCGAATAAAATTTGAGAGGTTCCAAGGATCCAAGGAATTACAGGAAAAATCCTGTTTCTTACCGGGAAAAATAAATTACCAAACCCATTTAATGAAACCTCACCCATACGTAGATGCGCCTGTTCATCGATAAAAATGGGGATTTTATTCAGATTTATAAACCTGACAATGATTAAGATGGATACCACAAATATTAGAAGCTGTAGACCTTTTTCTTGGAATTTAGTTGGCGAAGACATATGCGTTCACAATTATATACTCAATTAGATTCATGCTAAAATTATTGTCAATAAACTTCCGAGGCCTGAAAGGCCTCGGTATTGTCCTTTCAAGTTTACATAAGCGAGCAAATACTACGATACGGAAGTATGTATTCTCTTGCTTCATACGTGGGCTAATAATCTATGGTGTTCTGCGAGCGAATATAAAAAATCCAGAATGAAACTTTCTAGAGACATAACGTCAAAAATAAGATTCATAATGGATGACTTTATACCTCCGGTAATTAGGGATTCGAAAATATTCTCGTTAATCGTATTCCGATTACTGTATAAATTACTCTACAAGAATACAGGAGATATATTTTTAAACTTCAAGCAAAAAGCCTCTAACATATCCGAACAAGAATTCAGAAAAATTTATACGATTGTTAATTCTATAGAGTCTAGAGACACGGATTTAAATATTGAATGCGAGAAAGAGATATTGAGGAATGTTATTGGAAAGTCGGTTTTAGAAGTTGGCTGTGGGAAGGGCTATCTATCAAAAAAATTGTCTCGAAGACATATGGTCGCTGCATGCGATATTGCTATCGATAAACAAACTGTAAAAAATAACCGAGAAATCAAATTCAGAAAAGGAAACGTGGAGAATCTTCCATTCGCAAATCAAGAATTTAACACAGTTGTTTGCACTCACACGCTTGAACATGTTCTAAATTTATATGCTGCAATAAGTGAACTCAGAAGGGTTACAAAGCAAAGATTAATAATTGTTGTCCCAAAACAACGGCCTTTCCGCTTGACATTCGATTTACACTTGCATTTTTTCCCTTATAAGCATTCTCTTGAGCTAATGATGAGAAATGGGCAAAATCGTAAAAGCCATTGTAAGGAAATAGATGGTGATTTATTTTACGTCGAAGACAAATAACTACAAATATTTTTTCATGACTTATTTTTTAATTCCATCATATAACGAAGCAGAAAACTTGTTTAAACTTGTAACTAACATTACCCAATCTTTATATGGGAAGAAGACAGTTATCATCATTGATGATGGGTCAACCGACAAAACAGTACAGATTATTAAAAAACTTGCCCGAAAATACCCTGTTAGAAGAATAGGTTACAGGCAAAATGCTGGAGCGGGAAATGCGTTTAAGCATGGATTTAATTATCTGATTCCAAAACTTAAAAATAACGATTTAGTAGTGACGATGGAAGCTGACAATACAACTGATTATCAAGTTCTTAATAAGATGATAGACTTTGCCAAAATAAACGATCTAGTTTTGGCCTCACCTCACGCAAAAGATGGCGCGTTTTTAGGAGTTAGCTACTTTAGAATTGTCTTAAGCAGAATTTCATCGTTCTGCGATTCTTTGATCTTTAGTATAAAAGGTGTTAAAACTTACTCCTCTTTTTACCGTGTTTATACTGCCCAAATTTTGAAAAAATTACAAGAAGTTTACGGCTCGGATCTAATCACGCAAAATGGTTTTTCAGCAGGAGTCGAAATTCTAGTCAAGGCAGATCGTATTGGCGCAAAAATAGTGGAAATTCCAGCAACCGTTGATTGGCGAAAACGTATAGGGAAAAGTAAAATGAACATTTTCAAAAATACCTTAGGACACTTTTTGTTATACAGAGATTATTTTCTTGGGAAGTTTGGATGAACAAAAAAAAAGTTATCTCAGTTGCTGATACTAGACCCGAATTTATAAGAATTGCTGTCATATCTCCTCATTTGAATCAATTTTTTAACCATATACTCATTAATACAGGACAACACTACGATTATGAAATGTCAAAGATTTTTTTTGAAGAGCTGGCTATTCCAAAGGCAAACTATAACCTCGGTGTTGGGTCAGCAAATCATGGAAAACAAGTTGGTAAAATGCTTCAGGGGATTGAAAAGGCTTTAGTACAAGAAAAACCCGATCTAGTAATCGTGTACGGGGACACAAACAGTACTCTTGCCGGTGCCCTAGCAGCCGCAAAATTAAATATTCCAGTTGCTCATCAAGAGGCTGGGATGAGAAGTTACGACAGAAAGATGCCGGAAGAAATTAACAGAGTTGTAGCGGACCATATTTCATCACTTTTTTTCTGTTCATCAAAAACTGGAATTGCAAACCTTGCTAAAGAAGGAATCACCAAAAACGTTTTTTTTAGCGGGGACGTCATGTATGATATTTTCTTGAAGGTTAAACCATATCCATTGGTTTTTAAAAAATATGACGTTCTGCCGAAACAATATTACTTTGCAACAATTCATCGAGTAGGAAACACTGATAACCTTACTCTACTTAAAAAGATAATTTCGTCTTTGGAGAATCTTGACTGGCCGGTTGTTTTCCCAATTCATCCTCGGACAAAAAAAGCGCTATCAAAAACTACATTCAAAGCCAAAAATATAAAATTTTTAAAGCCAGTGAACTTTTCTGAAAGTATTTCACTGCAACACGAATCTTTGGCTGTAATTACCGATTCTGGGGGAGTCCAAAAAGAAGCGTACTGGCTAAAAGTTCCATGCTTCACTTTAAGAAACTCTACAGAATGGCCGGAAACTGTCGAAGCGAGATGGAATTTTCTGGTATTAAATAATCTAAAAAAATTGAAATCTCTAATTAGAAACTTTAAGGCACCAGCCGAACATCCAACTTTATATGGAGAAGGCAAGTCATCAGAAAAAATTGTAAAAATATTAAGAGATTATCTGTCATGATTCATAAAACTGCAGAAGTTTCCATTAAGGCAAAGATAGGTAAAAATGTTAAAATTTGGGCGCTTTGCCAAGTACGCGAGGGAGTTGTAATTGGCGATAACTGTATTATTGGCAGAAATGTGTATATAGACCATGATGTTAAAATCGGATCAAATGTAAAAATTCAAAATAATGCTTTGGTTTACTTTGAATCAATAATCGAGGATAACGTTTTTATCGGCCCTGCTGCATCTCTTATTAACGATAAATATCCAAGATCGACAAACCTCGAAGGAAAACTCAAGAAACAATCCGATTGGAATGTAGGCAAAATCATTATCAAAAAAGGGGCATCAATTGGTGCTGGAGCTGTAATTTTACCGGATGTTGAAATTGGCAAATACTCTCTTGTTGGTGCTGGATCAGTTGTGACTTCTTCCACTTCACCTTTTTCAAAAGTAGTAGGCAATCCTGCAAGGCAATTTGGTTTTGTATGTAAATTCGGACACAATATTCTTACCCCAAAGTCAAAGAAGCCAAACGGGAGATTTTACTGTATAGGTTGTAAAAAATATTATGGCTAAAAAGATTAGAATTCTAAAAATCGCAGTTTTGGGAGCAGGCTACATGGGCCAGAACCATGTAAAAATCTTGTCTTCTTTGCCTAATGTCAGTTTAGTGGCAGTTTGTGATATTGATAAACAAAAGGCTGATAAGCTTGCCAAACAATATAAAATTCGCCAGTATAGTAATTTTTTGACTCTTTTTGAAAAAGAAGCTCTCGATACTGTTTCAATTTGTTTACCAACTACTCTCCATTACAGTGCAGCGGTTCAAGCGATTAAAAGAAGACTCCCAATTTTTTTAGAAAAACCCATTTGTTCAACAGTAAGGGAGGCAAAAAAATTAACTGCCCTTGCCAAAAAGCATAATATTGCCGTCATGGTCGGTCACATCGAAAGATTTAATCCCGTTGTCAATGAAATAAAACAAAGAATCGCCTCTGGAGAACTCGGTAAAGTCATAAAGATTCATACACAGCGGTTTTCCCCTCCACCTTCATCTAAGCAGGACGTCTCGGTAATTGTTGATCTTGCAACCCACGATATAGATGTAATGCGCTATATACTCAACGATTCGCCCACACGGATATTTTCGGAAACTAGCACCCATCTTTATAAAAAAGAGGCTCTAATGTCAGCGTTATTAAGATTTCCAAAAGGTGTCATTGGCTTGGTTGAAGTTAGCTGGCTTCACCCTGTTAAAACAAGAAATTTAACAATTATCGGAGAAAACGGGATGTATCATGCAAACTATCTTACTCAAGAGCTTTTTTTCTACAGACAAAATAAACAGTTATTCAAAAACGATCTTAATCCATTGTCAGCCATTAATCAGGCAGATGTGGTCAAGATCGCTTTTGAGTCAAAAGAACCGCTTTACCTGGAACTTAAAGCTTTCACAGAATCGCTTTTAAATGGCAACAAGATGTCTATAACCGCCGAAGAGGGATTAATGGCGCTTGAGGTTGCTGAAAAAATGTCAAAATCCGCCAATATCCACAAAATACTCAAATGATTCCTCTTTTTGACCTAAAATTATCGAAAAAAACAGAGTCTCAAATTCTTAAGGAAATAAAAACAACGATTGAATCAAATACTTTTATTTTAGGAAATAATGTAGAGTCTTTCGAAAAATCATTCTCAAAATACTTGGGAGTAAAATTTTCAGTAGGGGTAGCAAATGGAACTGACGCCCTCACTCTTGCTTTAAAAGCATTAGGCATCAAAAAAGGTGATAAAGTTTTAACTGTAGCCCTGACCTCACCATTCACTGCCTTGGCTATAATTAACTCAGGGGCAATTCCTGTTTTTT
>CAYMIE010000075.1:0-5107 GCA_964390405.1 uncultured Gammaproteobacteria bacterium
ATCGCTTTTTTGCATTCATCCCCGCTGGGCGGGGTTTTCTGCAAGCGATTATAAATAGCAGTACCTCTCGTGTAGCTTCTCATTTGCCCTATATGTACATATTAGAAACCCGCCAGCCGGCGTCACTCTGATTATCTTTTCCTCTGGAGCTAAATATTGTTGCTCAGGAAAGAATCTTTCTGCTAATTTTTCTTGCTCAGTCATTTAATTTTTCTCTTTCCAGCCTACAATGATTGGAAAATTTTCAGCTACTCCCCATCTCTTAACATGTAGAAAAGTTAGCCCATCACCAGATTCAAGATGTTTGACCAACCTGTTGACAAGTATTTCTTCCCTAACATTCTTTCTGGCAATAGCCGCTAACTTATCTGGTGGTATATGGACTGCATCTTCAACTTCGCCTTGTTCCAACAACCACCACTTGAGTACGAAATGCTCGCCAGCAACATATGCGACGCCTTGGTGGTAATAATCACCACTTTTATCGTACTTTTTAACCCAGCCAGATATACGCCAAACACCCTCTTCAGGCTTCCACCTTAAACCTGCCAAGTCTAATTCTACCCTCTTTTTCCTACCTACAGGAACACCAGTTGCTGTATTCAAAAAAATATTATCGCCTAGGGCCAAATAGTAATCGTCCAATGAAAAGGACTTCCTTTCAGGCGCCAATTCTGGAAATCTTTCCCGTTTAGTCATATTTAACTTCTCTTAAGTTTTGCTAATGCCTCTTGAGCAACCCACATTTTTGGGTGTGTTTGTTTGTTCTGCATCCATGATTGAATAATGGGTATTGCTTTAGGGTTCTTTGTTATTCCTAATGCATAAAGTGGCATGGCCGCATCTTCTGTTTCTACTTCATCAAGCCATTCACCCAACGACTTAATTACATTATCGCTACCTACCGCACCCAGAGCCAAAGCAGCATCTTCTCTAGAGAATGTATCTCGTTGAGAATCTTTAATAAACTCCATGAGAGGGTCAATTGCAATGTTACCCATTTCTCCAATAGTCCTTATTGCTCTTTCAGGAGGGGCTATTTCTAATTCAAATTCGATTAAAAATCTATCCATAATAATAGTCACGAGTTGTGGACTAACCTTTTTTGCCACGCTAACACATCTGGCAGCCAGATAAAGATGATTGCTGTGTAGTGCACCATCTGGATCAATTGGTTTTGCAAAAACTAACTCGTAATTTTGGCGAATATTTTTTCTTTCTTTTGGATCAATTCTGCCAGGATCTATAAAACCTGCCGTTTGTGCTTGCCCTTCCGGTTTAAGAGCTACGTATGTAGTCCCTGCACTAAGCAAGCTCATAACAAGATCACTAGCATCATCAAGTTCTGAAGCTATTGCAACTAATTTTTCCTGCCTGTCTTCCTTGGTACAAAACCAATTCATAAGCATTTCCACATTTTGATCCTCAATTAATTCAACGATTAATTGAGCTTCGTCTGCACTGTTTGCCAAACTCATTAGGGCTGTTGTCCCTTTAGGGTTCTTGGTTAGCAAAGAGAGAAATGATTCCTGCCTTTGCGGATTCTTAATTTTAGGCGGACCCGGTTCTCGATCAAAAACTTTATTATCTAATTCTTTTGCCTTATGAAAGTGATATTCCGTCTTAACCGTATCGCCTATTGTTTGATAATAGGCAGCTAGATTCCTGTGAGTGAGGGCAAATTCTTCATCAAATTCCAAGGCTTTAGTGAAAAGCTCCTTAGCCCTTTCCAGATCACCATTAATTGCAAAAATTGTTCCTAAATTGTTTAGAGCGTCGACATCTTGAGGCCGATGATCAAGCACCAACTCATATTCTGTTTTTGCCTCCTCAATTCTTCCAAGCGCATAATAGGACACAGCCAAATTGTAGTGGGCATCTGTAAATCTTGGCTCAAGAGTAATTGCTTGTTGGAATGAGTTTATTGATTTTTCCATTTTTCCCTCGTAAGCTAATCTCACTCCTTCATTGTAGAAGTGAGATACCTCATCAGTCACAGGAAGCTCGGCTACTAGTTTCCCGGTATTGTCAAATAACTGGATTGTTAATCTCTCCATCGTACTTATTAAATCCTTTACTCAAACTCGTAACTTCGTATTTTTTGTTCAGTCATTTATGTTTTTCCTGGACTGACGAGGCAAAATACCTTGTTTTGAAAAATTAATCAAATGTGTCACTTTCTAAGCCGGAAAGGGCCCGCTTTCAAACCTTAAACCTTCCTCGCTAAAATTTATTACCCGTGCCTTAATTGGTAAAGCTGCTAATTGTTGAAGTATTGCTGCCACGGAATCTTCTGTTGCTAGAGCAAACATACAGCCTCCCATCCCAGTACCTGTGAGTTTGGCTCCGTATGCACCGTTTTGCATACAAACATCTACACATTGGTCGAGAAGTTCTGTAGAGCTGTGCATATAATCTCTTAAGTAGGTGTGGCACCTATAAACGTATTCACCAATGGTCTCAATATTATCCCCGAACTGTGGTAGTAGCAATTTAATTTCTTCAACAACTCTTTCTGTTAAGTCTGCGTATCTAATTATGTAAGGTTCCCTTTCGTCATATCTTCGACGTTTCGAAGATATGAATTTTCTAGTATTATGTGGAACTAAAGTATCGACTAAAACAATTTTAATATCAGAGAAATTCCGACCTTCTTCTGTATAAGGCGGATTGGACGAACAGTTAAGATATCTGACACCTCCGAGCGTACAAGCATAAAAATCCATAAAGCCAGATCCGGTTTTCAACTCAGAATTTTCTGCCTGGTATGCTAGGGAGCATAATTCCTGTCTTGTAAAATTAGTTCCATAATATTGTTGCAAACTAGCTAATGTTGCTAGAATCAGTGCCGCACTGCTACTTACACCAGCTTTTATAGGAAGATAACTTCTTGCTTCTATTGAAATTGGGCCCAAACCTTTGCCTAAACCACTGAAAACTTTCAATGCAGCTTGAAAATGGTTTACATTTTCATCATCATAAGAATTAAGTTCACTATTGGGTATGACTTTTCCGCGCTTTTCAAGTTCTTCTGACCTAATTGCTACAGAATTTGTGTTAATGGGTAATCTCCGAATAAATACATGAGTTCTAAGGTCGATTGCTCCAACAATTGAAGGACCGTTTATCATCCAATCGAGACTTTCACCAGCAAGACAAATTCTGCCCGGAACTGAAGATCTAGATTCTTTTGGGGATTCCTCAACTCCCCTATATTCTTTTCGTCTTTCCATAAAATATTTGCCTTAAAATAGGCTAATCTTTAGAAATCAGGGGTTGAATTGTTTCGATTATTTTTTGATGGATAGCGGTTCTTGCAACTACAAGAGGTATTTGATCATCCCCTGTATAGTTTCCCCACCACTGATTGTGGATGTCAGAAACTTTTAAACCAGTTCCCAAAGCAATCAGGATTACTGCACCTATATCATAAGCCTCCAGCATGGCTCCACCTTGGCTTCCCCATAAGGCTCGCGGGTCGATATAGGCATCATATTGTCCATTAATTACGTTCATTATATCTACCGAGCTTGCTCTGCACCCGTCATATACTCTAAAAGAGCAATCTTTTACAAGAGCCTCCTCTATTTGTGCTTTTTCTGCTCTTTTATTATTTGAATACCCAACAACAAGTACTCTTGGCGCAGAATCCCCTCTTGTTTCTTCTATTTCCCATGGGCGAATTTGTTGACTTCCCCTATAAGCTAAAAAGTTTTCGCCCACTTTCATGGCAGAATAAACTTCATCTGTATGAAACTCGTAAAGTGCACCTACTTGAAGATCGGCTAATTTTTCTGTAAGAGATATTGCAATAGAAACAGCTGCTTGTGGTCGGTAATTTAGTTTGGAAGCTAGAGCCCTTTTTGTATTCGTGGTTCCGTCTAGTTCGTCAATAATTAAAAAATATCTTTTGTTGCTTTTGTGATTAGGGTGTCCCTGAAGATAAACTATTTCATAAGGATTCAGCTCAAAACGCCTGACTCCTTCTATCTCACCAAGTAAAGTATCCAAGTGATGAATTACTCTAGCTCTAGCAAATACGTCAACGCTTGACGTTTCATGACCGTGAAAGATCCCTGTATCTTTTATTTCTTCTCGGAATTCAAGAATATCTTCCCCGGTTTTTTTTACAACCTTTCCCAATTGGTCCATTATGCGAAGAGCATCTTTGTATTCAATTTGTCCGGTTTCCTGGGGGCGGTCTCGCTCGTTCATCTATTTATTCGGCAGCAATCTTACAAAGTGCGCAGACTATAGCACTTTCAAATCAAAAAAGCAAAAGTTTATCTTCGCTCGCTTGTTTTGATAATCTTCTTAGGCTTTAAGGCTCTCAAGTGCCTGTTTGTCGTTTCGCCAAAGGTAACTGTCATCGAACGCGCATCTTTTACCGGAAGATCCTGCTCAAAAATCTCAGATCTTAAGTAAACCGAAATGTTATGCAGTGCCTTAATCGCATGAACAGCCGCTATTTCTTCACCTTGCCCAAAATTGAGCGCTCCAAAGTTATATGCAAATACTGCTGCGCCTCTATAAACTCGAAACAGATTTTCAGATCTAAAAGGTATATCTGCTCTTTGAAAAAAATCTGAAACCATCTTCGCTCTGGGGATTAACTTTTCCAAAGGTGAACCCAAATCGAAGGGAAATTGATCTGCCTCTGCCATTTCCTCAATAAAAGCTTGCGCTTCATTTTTCAATCTGGCATTAACTAACGATGAAATTCCCAGAGCAAATAGCCCAACTCTTGTAGGGACTGGCAAACCTTCCCCATCATAAGAAGCTGCGGCATTACAAAAGAACATGAACAGTTCATTCGATTTAAAATCTTCCATCACCTGTCGAAATTCGCTCTGTGTGCGCTGCTCCATTATGCCCAGACGCTTTTCTCCTTCTAGTGAACTTTTGGTCGCTCTTTGGTTCATTGAGTGTTTAGCCAAAGGTGAACCGCTTCCGATCACTATTAGTCTTTCTCGCTCCGATCTTGAACTCATAAGTTTAAAGAATAATTGTAAACAGCCAGAAAAATATTTACAAGCCGAAAACCGCCATTTTCCCTATTTTGAGGGGTTGACCTTTACAAATCAGCGTGATACATTCGAGTCCGAAA
>CAYMIE010000076.1:0-5039 GCA_964390405.1 uncultured Gammaproteobacteria bacterium
GCCGCTAGGGTCGGAATCAGAAAAATTAACATCAGAGTACCGACAATAATAATCGCGGTAATAATAACCGCCGGATAAATCATCGCGCCTTTGACCTTGCGTCGTAAATCGTAACTTTTTGACAATTGATCGCCGAGAGTTTTCAAGGTCTCTGGCAATTTTCCAGTCTCTTCGGCGACTCCGATCATGGCCGTAAAAATTTCCGGAAAGTCATCAGGAAAGGCCATCAGAGCTTTACTTAAATTTTCACCCCGACCAATCGCTTCGCCGACCGAAGCCACAATTTGTTTAAAACGTTTATGTTTAGTTTGCCGACCAATCGCTCCCAAAGCGCGGGACAGGGGCAAACCCGCTCCGACCATTTGACCAAGATTATTTACAAACAAAATTTTCTCTCGCAAACTAACCCGACCAAAAAACGATTTGAGAGAAAACTTTCCGAGAACATTTTTTTCTGTCGGCGCTAAATCTTTTGCCACCAACAAAATCCAGCCAGTCTGACGCAGATCCCGCGCCAAAGCAAAACGATCGGTCGCTTCGCGCTCACCCACCAACTCTTTGCCCTCCAAATTTTTTGCTTTAAAAGAAAATTTCATATTGCAAATGGAAAATTAAAAAATCAAAATGGAAAATGACAATTAATAATGAAAAATTATTTTTTTCCTTTCAGCTTCATTATACTCGAAGCTAGAATTTTTGATATTTCTTCTAGTTCTGACAATAAAACAGGAACAGCCTCTTTGGTTTTTTGATTTTCCGAGCTATCTTTAATTAAACACAACCAAACCTTAGATTCGTTAGCTGATTTAAGAGAATGAGTAAAAAAATTAGTAAAATCTTTTTTGGAACTGGCGGAATTAGCTTCTATATAATTAGCAATAACACTAGTACTACTACGCATCAGCTGCTTGCCCATAACATCGTTAGTTAAATTTTTTGGCAAATTACTGATAAATCTCACTATTGATAAAGTCCAGCGATAGATCCTAATCTTAAATTCACTTTTAAATTTTGCTCTGTCATTTTCCATTTTGATTTTTACAGTTTCAATTACTACTCGCTGGTGGCTCGATAAACTTCCTCAATCGTCGTAATGCCCATCACTGCTTTAAAAATACCGTCTTCCATCATACTGATCATCCCCTCTTTTTTGGCTTGATCATTGACTTCGTCGGCGGTGGCATTTTTCATGATCAAATCTTTAATCGCGCGTGACACATCCAAAACTTCATGGATACCGATCCGACCACGAAAAGCCTCTTCGTCTTTAGGCGATTTGGAATGATAAAACGGCACTTTTTCCCAAACAGTTTTTTCCGGCACAATTTTTTCATCGATCAAAGCCTTGAGCACCAAATCCAAATTTATTTTTTCACCCAACTCTTTCAATTCGGCTGGTGACAAAAAATATTCTTCTCGCAATTCTGGCACCAATTTACGGACCAAACGCTGAGCAATGACAATATTCAAAGTCGAAACCAAGAGAAACGGCTCGGCCCCCATATCCAAAAAACGCGGAATGGTTCCGGCGGCCGAATTGGTGTGGAGAGTTGAAAGCACAAGGTGGCCAGTCAAGGCGGCATTGACCGCCAGATTGGCGGTTTCTTTGTCACGAATTTCACCGACCATAATAATATCGGGGTCTTGGCGCACTAAGGCGCGTAAACCAGAACCAAAAGTTAGACCAATATCCGGTTTGACTTGAGTCTGGTTGACCCGAGGCAATTGGTATTCGATCGGATCCTCGACAGTCGAGATATTGACGTCTGGCTTGTTTAAAATATCCAAAATCGTATAGAGGGTAGTGGTCTTGCCCGATCCGGTCGGCCCTGTCACCAGAATCATCCCCACCGACGAGTTGGTCGCTCGTTGAATTTTTTCCAACCACGGCCCGTGGAAACCCAAACCTTCCAAGGTAAAACCACTGACCGTATCCGGCAACAGACGCATAACAATCTTTTCACCGAAATAGGTCGGTAGAATCGACACCCGAAAAGACACTTTTTGACTGGCGTCTTCGATTTTAAATCGGCCGTCTTGGGGTAAGCGTTTTTCATCCAAACGCAGATTAGACAAAACTTTAATGCGTGCGATCACACCTGCCGAGGCTTCTTTTGGTAAAATCATGGCGTCATGCAAAAGACCGTCGAGTCGATAGCGAATAACCAACTCTTTTTCATAGGGTTCAATATGAATGTCCGAGGCCTTTTGGAGAATAGCGTGTGACAGCAGGGCATCGACGATTTTAATCACTGGCAGATCCTCGGCTAATTTTTTCAATTCGGCTTCGTCTTTTTCTTCTCCACCCTCTTTTTGATTAATGACCTTCAGCTCTCGACTGATAATATCGCCAAATTCCGCCTTGAGACTTTTTTGATATTGCAGAAGCAATTCGCGAATCGATTCACTGTCGGTCAAGCGTGGTAAAATTTTGACATCCAAACCTTTTTTCAAAAAATCAATCGCTTCCAAATCAAGCGGGTCAAGCATGGCTACTTCCAGACCAGCCTCGGTGCGATGATAAGCGATGATATTGTGTTTGCGAGCGATCGGCTCGGGAATGAGCGAGAGAATTTCCTTGTCCACTTTTTCTTTTTTCAAATCAACAAAAGGAATACCGAGCATATGCGATTTGACGCGACGCAGATCATCCTCGGTTACTAAACCTTTGGCCAGCAAAAGATCTTCCACTCGGCCATGACTAGCTTCGGCTTCTTGCTCCACCGCTTCCAAATCGGTCTTGGCAATCAAGTGCGAATCCAACAAAAAATTTTTTAATTGTGAATCAGAATAAATCATAAGAATAAAAACGAGGAAACCTCACTTGGATAGGGTTCACCCTGTGAAATAGTAAAGCTAAATTTGTAAAAACAAATTTATTTCACTGGGTTAATTATACACCTTATGAACCAATCAAAAAAGATTAGTGATGAAAAAATAACGAATAACTATCAACTTTTGATAAAAAATTAAAAAATAATCTCCACAAAAAAACCGCCTCTAACTTAGAGGCGGTTTTTTTGTAAAAATATTTAATAATTAATAACAAACTAGGGATATAGAGCTAATATTACTAAATGTTCCACTATTATCATCACCACAAGAGAATCCTTTACCAACTACTGGTGTACCAAAACCAGAAACCGGCATAGTAGCACCAACCTGTTTTACACCAGAAGTACAACCAATTAAACCAGATTCTGAAGACAAAACGCTGGTTTTTACTGGACATTCCGCATAATAATAATCATCATTGCCAGTCAAGTCAGTAAAACTAAAGCTAGTACCACGAAGACTATGATCGGAAGCAATATTACCAGTATAATCCCTCAAATCCCTGACAGAATTATCATTACTTGAGTTTTGTCTACACCACCAAGAAGTATTACTATCATTAGGACAATCACTAGTATCTTTACAGAAAAGATTGCCATTAGGACAATATGATGATTTACAATTAACACCAGCAGCACAATCGATTCCAGAATGGAATAAAACAGATTTTATAGCATTCGCACTGCCTGGGTATACTACATAAGTCTTCTTAGCACTATACAAAGTCGCCGTTATATCTTTAGTCACTGTTCCACCAGTACCAGTCGCAGTCAATCTGACTTTGTAAGTTTTTGTCACGCCATCAAGGGCACTCATATCCCCACCACTAATTCGAGTATAGTAGGTATTAGCACCACCAGGACTGCCAAAATTAACATTTCCACTATCACCACCAGTGATATTAGACCAAGTGTAGGAAGTGGCACCAGTCACACTACAAGACAAATCAAAATAAGGAGTAATAAGAGAATAATGGGTGCCACTTACGTCAGAACAATCGATTGTCGGTGGAGGAGTAGTGGGATTCAAATGAGTAATCAGATCTGCGACATTAACACAACGGTTAGCATTGGCTGGGTCACACAACCTATCTGTCACTAAATCGTCCCAGATTCGGACTTTTCTGTTGGGATAGGTGATGCCACCGCCAACAATATGCAAGGCATCATAAGTGGTCCAATTTTGACCAGATGGACCAAGACCATAGGTGATTTTACCAGCATTGTTTTCGCGCTGAGTCGGAGCTGTCAAATTAGAAGCAAACTCTAAAACATTTCTAGCTTTTATGCCAGTGTTACCGCCAATTATAGTCTGGCCACCACTGGAACCGAGGGAAGAAATCTGTAATACATCTAGATTTTTAGAAGTTGTTGTGCCATTTGGCACTTTTAGATTATCAAAAAGTTCAACTGTTCTTTTTCCCATGTTTTTTCCTCCTCCAATAATAAATAGGACATCATATGCTGAGCCACCAGAGGAACGAACATAAAAAATAGAGCCGGACGTAATGCTAGGACCAATAATACGATCACTGGAGGTCAAATTGTTTCCTAAATCAAGAAGTTTACCGGCATCTAAATAAAGACCGCCAGCCTTCAACGTACCACTTTTTATCTGAGCTTTACCACCAACATTGATCGGAGTATCGCAACCAACAGCACCAGCCGGACAAGCTGGCGGTGTGCCAGCCGGAGGACCAACCCAAGCCACCGCCGAAGTGGCTAAAAGCAGAACAACGACAACGACTGAAAAAATGATTTTGAATCTAGACATAATTAGTTTTTTGACTTGATAATTTTTAAAATTTATTAAAATAGCTATTTTACTGGCTTCATTGACTTAGCCGGCTGGGACAGATTTTTCAGCATTGCGCCTCTTTCTTGATCGGTCAATGGTGTCGTCGTGCCGAGATTGCGAAGCATAATCTCCCTCTCTTCCGACGTAATACCCAATTGAGGTGGACGACTGTTGAGCCAGAGGTAGAGTCCGAGTAACAAGACCGCAACAATCATGATACCGACAACAACCAAGATCTTTTTCTTTTTATTATTTGTCGGTTCAATCACCATGCCGTTAAAATTTTCCAGAGCCATAATTAATTTTTTGTGAATTGATTTAAAATATTTTTTCAAATACGAAAAAGAACTGACTGATTTTCGACGAACCGATTTCATTTTCCTAATTTTACAATGTTTTTACCCGCT
>CAYMIE010000077.1:0-5026 GCA_964390405.1 uncultured Gammaproteobacteria bacterium
TATCAGATTATTGCTCAAGAACTTAAAAAAGCTGGTGTGTCTTGTTCAATCCCTGTTTTGCCTGGCGGTGAATATCCTCATAGCAAACAGTGGTTGGAAATAATTGATAAAGAAGTTTCAAGGTCAAAAGATCCAGTGGTACTAGTTGGACACAGTTTAGGAACCAGAGCGGTCTTATTATATTTAGACAAATTTGGCAAAAAAGTTGATACAGTTATACTTATTGCTTCTTTTAATAATGACTGTAAACTCAATAGAGGCAGAAAGGACGAACACTATCCCGATTTTTTCGATTATGCAATTAATATAGATAAGGTAAAAAAATTGCCAATAAGTTCATTGTTGTACATTCCAAAGACGATGACTCAATTGACTACAGCCAAGGTAAACAAATTGCCAAAAAATTAAGAGCGAAGCTAATAACTTACAATCGCATGGGTCATTTTGCCGGAGAAGAGAATGCAGAAAAAAACGCTAAGGTATTTTTAGAAGTTGTTAGATCAGCACTATAAATTAGATACCTTAATAATATGTCAAGAATTATGAAAATTGACATCATTGGTAGCTGTTACCGATTCTCCAATGAACTGCAAGCGACCTTAACCGCTTCCGAAAAAGTAGGGTAGGCGTGGATCATTTCCGCCAAAATTTTTGCTTTTGCTTTTAATCTAATTGCCAGTGCCAGCTCGTGAATTATTTCACCGGCACTGGGTGCAACTATGGAGGCACCAATTATCGTTCCTTTTTTGTCTGTAATTACTTTGACAAAACCATCAAATTCGTTTGAAGTGTTAGCTCTCCCAAATTGGGCAGTTGAAACAATCCCGACTTTAATTTTTATGCCCATTTCTTTTGCTTGATTTTCTAAAATCCCAACACTAGCTACTTCCGGGAAAGTAAAGACACATTTGGGCACGACATTATAATCAGCCTTGATCTTTTTCAAAGAAAAAGCGTTACGGGCAGCAATATAAGATTGGTATTCGCCGGTGTGGGTAAATTGATAAGGGCCAATAACATCTCCGGCTGCATAAATGTTAGGAACATTCGTCTGTAAGTATTTGTTTACCTTGAGGTGGCCGTTTTCAACTTTAATACCCGCCTTTTTCAAACCAAAATCAAGAACCGGTTTTTTACCAGTTGCTACCAATATCTCTTCTACTTCTTCCCGGTGGTGGTGGCCGCCGCTTTGGTAGTGGATGATTTTTTTGCCAGCCTTCTTTTCTATTTTGTTAACTTTAATTCCAGTTAAAACTTCTATTCCTTGATTTTCAAAAATCGCCTTAATTAGCTCGCTGGTTTCTGTCTCATCGCGAATCAGCAGTCTGTCGACAATATCAGCAATAATTACTTTAGATCCTAGACTGGCAAATATCTGGGCAAATTCGCAGCCAACAGGCCCGCCCCCTAAAATAAAAATTGAAGCGGGCAGCTTTTTCACTGACCCTGCTTCTTTGAAGGTAATGTAGCCACTTTTTTCAAGGCCTGGAACTGGAGGAACCGCAACAGTAGTTCCCGAAGCAATTAAAATCTTAGAGGTAGTATAGATTTTATCTTTGGCTTTGACTTCGTGTTTGGAAACAAGCTCTGCCGCCTCTTTAATTAAATGAAGGCCTTCTTTTTTGAAAACTTCTTCACCGTGGGTTGCACCGGTTCGCGAAACAACTAAATCCCGCCAACTTTTAATTTTTTCCAAATTCAGCTTTACACTACCAACCTCTACTCCAAAGTTTTGCGAGTTTTGGACAGCAAGGTAGACTTTGGCAGCATGAAGCAGGGCTTTTGTCGGCACGCAAGCAAAATTTGGGCACTCTCCGCCCACCTTCCCCTTCTCAAAAATCGCTACTTTCTTGCCAAGAGAATGAGCAAAATGCGCACCAACACTGCCGCCGGCACCGCTGCCGATAACAATCAGGTCAAAATCAAATTTATGTTTTCTGAGCATTACATTCACAATAACATTATTGTGCCTGTGTTGTCGTACGAGTCATAAAATTAATTTTGTCCAAAAATAGTTGGATAATGCGGAAAGCAATCCATATTACTGCCGAAAATAAAACAATATAAAGCCAGTCGGCAAGATTAATCGCAGAAATTGCAAAAACTTTCGCCAAGAAAGGGATATAAACGATTGAAATCTGCAAGATTAAGGCGATAGCAATTGCCAATAGTAGTTGCGGGTTAGAAAAGAACGATGTTCTATATCTGGAGCGTATTATAAAAATATATATTAGCTCGAAAAAAACTATGGCCGTAAAAGCAGCTCCTTGAGCAGCTTCTGCGCCTCTGTCCAAGTCTATCAAGTAAATTCCTAAAACTGCGACTGTTAACAGTACTCCAAATATCATCATATCGATCCACAATCTTTTCTCGATGATTGCTTTTTGGAATGCTTTAGCGTTCTTTTTTAAAATATCTTTTTCAGCCGGATCAAGCCCCAGAGCAATGGCCGGAATTCCGTCGGTGATGACGTTTATCCAAAGCAACATGGTTGCAGATAAGACCAGTTTTTGAAATATAAATATGCCGAAAAACACGACTAGTACCTCTCCAATATTACATGCAAGCAGATAAGTGACGAATTTGCGAATGTTATGAAAAATTCCTCGACCCTCCTCAATGGCATGAACGATCGTGCCAAAATTATCGTTCAGAAGAACCATATCGGAGGATTCTTTAGCAACATCCGTGCCGGTTATACCCATAGCAATACCGATGTCGGCTTTTTTCAGGGCCGGTGCGTCATTAACACCATCGCCGGTCATGGCAACAATGTGGCCGTGCTTTTTAAGCGCATCGACTATGCGCATTTTGAAACTGGGATTCACCCGTGCATAAACGTTGACAGTTTCGATCATCTTTTCAAATTCAGAATCACCCAAAACATCCAGCTCTTCGCCTGTTAACGCTCCGCCGCTAATTCCAATTTCGCTGGCAACAGCTTTGGCTGTATCAATATGGTCACCGGTTATCATGATTGTGCGAATCCCAGATTCTCGGCAAGCGCCAATAAGGGGTTTAATTTCGCTTCTTGCTGGGTCGATCATTCCCTGAAGACCGATGAAAGTCAGGTCAGATTCAATTCCCCCTTCGTCTTTTTTGAATTTTTCAAATTCTTCTTGAGTAATTTCCCTGTAAGCAAACCCCAGGGTCCGTAAAGCCTTTTGAGACATTTGACGAGTTTTATCATCTATTTCGCCTCTTGTGGAACTTGTAAGTTTCTGCCAACTATTATTTTTAAGTATTTTTGAACATTTGCCCAAAACTATGTGTGGAGCGCCTTTGGCAAACACAAAATACTTTTGATTATCCAAAACCACTACCGACATCATCTTTCTCTCAGATGAAAAAGGTATTTCCAAAAGCCTTGTTGCTTTTGAAGTTATATTTGCTTTATATGCGCTGACTATTAGTGCCGCTTCGGTCGGATCGCCAAGCACTTTTTCATTTGTAATAGAGGCGTTATTGCACGCCAGCCCTGTTCGAAGTATTAACTCAATTGTCTTTGGGTCAACGTCAATTCCGTCGACCGTAAATTTCCCCATTCTTTCATAGCCAGCACCTGAAACTTTATATAATTTGCCGTCGCAATATATTTCTTTGACAGTCATTTCGCCCTTTGTCAAGGTGCCGGTTTTGTCACTGCAAATAACGTCAGTTGAACCAAGAGTCTCAACAGAATTAAGTTTTCTAACCAACGCGTTTTTCTTAAGCATGCGTCTTGTGCCCAGAGCCAGTGATATAGTAACGACCGCCGGCAGTCCTTCAGGAATCGCGGCAACTGCTAGCGCTACAGCTGCAATAAACGATTGAATTATCCTATCCAGCAGTGGCAGTTCCAAATAATCTTTTGCGAAAAAAACGACAAATAAAAATACAAAAACACTAATTCCCAAAATTATGTAACCGATGACTTTTCCGGTTTTATCCAATTTTTCCTGAATTGGCGTTTTATCTACTTCAACTTCCGCAACGTTTTGGGCAATTTTGCCGATTTCCGTTTTGTCCCCGGTTTTAACAACAATACCGACTGCGCGGCCGGACGCAATTGATGTACCCGAAAAAACCATGTTCTTCTGGTCATTAATTTGCCTATTGCTGCCGATTGCCTCAGCGGTTTTCGAAACTGGGCTTGACTCACCTGTTAAGGAGGCTTCACTTGTGTGAAGATTAAAAACTTCCAGTAGGCGAATATCCGCAGGCACCTTCGTTCCCTCCTCCAAGACAACGATATCTCCCACAACAATGGTGCTAACGTCAATTTCTTTTTCAATTCCCTCTCGTTTTACTTTTGCCTTAAAAGCCAACAAGCTTTTCAAAGCCTCTATCGATTTTTCTGCCTTGTATTCTTGGAAAAATCCCAAGAGAGTTATCATTAAAACAATAACCGAGATTAAAGCGGCCTCTACTAGATCAGAAGAATCATGGTTGCCGAAAAAGTAGATAAAAAGAATAAGAAAGACAGAACCAATCAGAATAAGAATTAAGCTGTTTTTAAATTGTTCCAGGAAAATGGAAAATGCCGATATCTTGTTCTTGGTAGTGAGTACATTGGCGCCAAACTTTTCCAGCCGCGAGCTCGCTTCACTTTCGCTCAAGCCCGTATCTTTTGAATCCAAAGAATTTAAGATCTGATCTTTGGTTTGAGAGTACGGGTCTTGGGCAGTTTGTTCCATTTATTTAAATATACCCCCAGCAGCCTTTTGTTCACAATCCAATTGACAACTAATTTAATCTAGGTTTAAGCTAAGAGTATGGCGGTATTTGGGTTAGTGAGTAAAAAAGGGAAAGGTAAGAAAAAGGTTCCCAAAAAAATAAAAATAAGCAAGAAGGCAAAAACCAAATCTAAAGGCTGCGAATTTTGTTAAGATTAAAGTACAGGTAAGATGACAAACTTAGTGAGAGTACCCATTTTTGTTCTGAGGCTAGCTATTGGTTGGGTTTTCTTCTATGCAGGTTGGACTAAAGTCATCACATACTTTACAGATGCCAAAGATTGGACAGCAGCTGGATTTTTGGGTAGGTT
>CAYMIE010000078.1:0-5002 GCA_964390405.1 uncultured Gammaproteobacteria bacterium
GCTGCAAAAGCCCCGACTGAACCATCCTGCAGTTCAATAATTGCCTCAACGGTGGGGAAGCCTCTGCTGTCCAGTATTTCCCTTGCTACGATTTTTTTAATGTTAGCCATTTTGTTTACGCATTTAATTTGTCAGCTTGTTGTGTTCAGCCTCATAAATAAGCTTCCTGGTTGCATCAATAGTGTCCGGACTAACCGAAATGGAACTGATCCCCCACTTAACAAGCTTTTGGGTAAGCTCTGGGTAAACGGATGGCGCCTGGCCACAAATAGAACTTTTTATTTTGAATTTAATGGACGTTTCAATGATTTTTTTGAGTGCCCAGAGCACAGAAGCATCAAGCTCATTGTACTCACCCGCGACCTCTTCATTGTCTCTATCTGTTCCTAAAAACAGCATGGTAAGATCGTTGGAACCAATTGATACGCCATCGATTCCAACCCTAATATAATCTTCCAGAAGTATGACGTTTGAAGGAACCTCAACCATCATATAAAATTCGAATGATTTATCTTCAAACAAGCCATAGTTTTCGACGATTTTCCTGACTGTTCTTAATTCGGTAACCGTACGCACAAAAGGAATCATTAAGTGTAGATTGTTGTATTTCGCTCGAACTCTGCTGATGGCTTCAAGCTCAAGTTTGAAAACATCCGGATCCTTAATATAGCGAAAAGCACCCCTGTAACCCATCATCGGATTTGACTCCCTAGGTTCGAATTGTTCGCCCCCTTTGAGATTTCTGTATTCATTAGATTTAAAATCGGTAGCCCTGTATATTACCGGTCTTGAAGTGAATGCTTTTGTGAACGTGGCAAGTTTACGCTCCAAGATACTGACAAATTCACCTTCTCTGTTGACCTGGATAAATTTTTTGGGGTGAATTCCAATTTGTGCCATAATAAATTCAGCTCTTAACAAACCCACGCCATCGACATTCTTCAAGGCAATTTGGTGAGCCAGATCAGGTTCTGCTAAATTGACGTACAGCTTTGTTGCCGTTTTTTTGTGCGTTTGAATATTACCCGGTTTAAAATCCAAGTCTTTTTTGCTTTTTATGAATTGACCTCTGTAAATAGTGCCTTTTGATCCATCGACAGTTATAACCATGCCCTCAGTTAGCACTTTCGTGGCTTTTTCTGTTCCAACGACACAAGCAATACCAAGTTCCCGTGAAACAATTGCGGCATGAGATGTTCTTCCGCCTCGATCAGTTACTATTGCTGCTGCTTTTTTCATGGCCGGAACAAAATCGGGGTTAGTCATTTCAGTTACCAATATATCTCCTCTTTGTACCTTAGAAATTTCTTTGACGGTTGAAACTAAGACAACTTTGCCTGAAGCAATTTGCGGGGATGCCGGTGACCCCTGCAGGATAATATCTTTTTCGCGGGTGTCTAGTTTTTTTTGCAAGTGTTTCTCCGTTTCCCTCTCTCTGATAGTAGTAACCGGCCTTGTTTGGACAATAAAGATTTTGTCGTTTTCTGTCGCCCATTCAATGTCCTGCGGGAAAAAGTAGTGTTTTTCTATGGAAGAGCCGATTTTGGCTAGTTCAACAATCAAACTATCTTCTAATTTTTGTACCCGTTTGTGACTTTTGGAAACGCTAATCAATTTGTTTTTATTTTGGTGGTAGACGAGCTGTTTGTTTTGAGCAGAAATGTTTTTTTCGATTATTTGGTAGTCTTGTTTGGAAACAACATAATGATCAGGGGTTTCCTGCCCTCCGACAATAAGTTCCCCAAGGCCAAAAATTGCTTCTATAATTATCTTTTTCCTATCATTGGTGATCGGATCCAATGTGAACATTACTCCGGAAGTTTCTGCTTGGACCATTTTTTGAATGGGCAGTGCAATGCCAACTTTGAGATGGTCAAATTTTTGGTAATACCTGTAAAAAATTGCTCGGGCTTCGAAGAGCGATGCCCAGGCATTTAGTATTGCCTCTTTTAACTTTTTCTTGCCGACAACATTCAAATAGGTCGACTGCTGTCCGGCAAAAGATGCTTGAGGAAGGTCTTCGGCTGTTGCTGATGACCTTACAGCGACCGGAATATCTTTGATGCCTGACAACTTTTTGTAGAATTCGTAAATATCTTTTTCGAGTTTTTCGTCCAGATTAATCTTTTTTATTTCTTCTTGGCAGGCTTTTGCCTTGCTTTCAAGTTGAATAGGGTTCTCAACATTGAGATCGTAAAGAATACCCCTTATGCGGTCAGTCGCGCCGGATTGTTTAAGATTTTGGAAATAAGCTTCAGAGGTTATGATGAATCCTTCGGGAATCGGTGCATTAATTTTTGTAAGCTCGCCTAAGTTTGCCCCTTTGCCGCCAACCAGGTCAACGTCATCTTTGTCTACTTGGGAAAACCAAACGATACTCTGATTTCGCATAAAAGTACGTCACATTTTGCCCAATTTTTTTGACCGGGCAGATTAAGATCATTGTAACAAATTTTAGGGGGAAAGATACTTTAGAAAAAGGGTCGACACAAGCGTTTTTTCTTCCAGATTCGTTTTGCCGCTTTTAATTAAGTAATCTATCCTTAGGAGGCCATAGAAAATTTTCTTTAAAGTTGCAAGGTTAAATTTGTCGGCTTGAGATGTAATTTTATTCCATTGCCAATCCTGAACCGGACGGCCGTTGAAGGCGTTTACTTCATGCAGGGAAATTTTTAATTTGGCCAGCACCAATAAGTAGATTCTACTTGTAAGGTGCCAAAATAAACTTCTAGTCTCATCTTCTGTAAACTTATTGAGCCAGTTTATTGGTTGTTTTGAACCTTGGGAAATTGAATCAAGAAAATAAAAAATTGTCGGCGGGGTTTTAAATTCTTCGATCTGAATCTTTGTCTTAATGCTTGCGAGCTGTTTTACGTTTACTTTTTTTTTCTCCCAGAAAATAACAGTTTTTTCGAGGGGAATATTTTTGAAGTCTTCTTTGCCTATTTTTTTGAGGCTAATAAAACCCACACAGCTGACTATTTTTTTTTCGTCTATTAAATCTCGTGTGAAAAGCGCCATCATGAAGTCATCTTTAGTGGCTCTTTCGTCAAATTTTACTTTTTCAAAATCTTGAAAATTGCTAAGGATTAGCTGCAATCTGTTATAGGAAGCTATTGAGTCTTCACCGTGAAGAATATGGATCATGAAACTTTGATAACGTCTGAATGTTTCTTAACCTCTTTTTCGACCTTCATGCCAAATTCGTCCCCGGCTTTGGCAATATCGATATCCGCATGCTCAATCTGCATCGAAGTAATGTCTTGAGTAAACTCCTTGCCATCTTTATCTAAAAGCTTTATTTTGTCACCTTTTTTAAGATCACCCTTATTGACTTTGGCAACAGCGACACCAATTTTGTCATAGTAGTGGGTTATGACGCCGATTTTTTTGTCTG
This sequence comes from uncultured Gammaproteobacteria bacterium, assembly GCA_964390405.1. Classification (GTDB taxonomy): domain Bacteria; phylum Patescibacteriota; class Microgenomatia; order Curtissbacterales; family GWA2-41-24; genus WO2-FULL-40-11. Next base: position 3,398 of record CAYMIE010000078.1, read on the forward strand.
CGATTTTAATTCACCTCCTCACTTGAAATAATTTTTTCGATTCTATCTTGAGTTGTTTTCAACTTCTCTTGACAACTCTTATGAAGAGCAAACCCTTCTTCTGTCAATTTCATCGCTTCATCAAGATCTAAATTATCTGCTTCTAATTTTTCTACAATTTCCTCAAGTCTTGCAAGTGCTTTTGTAAAATTTAGATATTTAGCCATAATTTTTCTTATCTATGACTTTGGTATTCAGTTGACCTTTTGCCAATTTTACTTTAAGTTTTTGACCGATATCAATGAACTGCACGTTTTTTAGAACTTCACCACTAATGGTTGTAGTAATACTGTAGCCACGATTTAAGACATTCTGGGGAGAAACAAGCAAAAGTTTATGATGATAGCCATCAAGGGCAACTGTTTGTTTGTTAAGAATAATTTTCCAGTTTTGAACCAATGAATCGCTGCTGCGCGCCAGCGTCAACAAATCTTCTTTTATAAGATCGGTCGTCAGAGAGGTCAGGGATTTTTTAAGAAAAGTAAGCTTTTGGGGCATTTGTGAATACCTGATTTTTGTATTAACCAGTTGCTGATAAAGAAAATCTAATTGCTGGGATGCGCTAGCAATTTTATTTTTAAATGCAAAAGTTACTCTTGAAACAAAGTAGGTTGACCTGCTATCTAATTTAAGAAAATTTTCTATTATGATTTTAGCAGCATCTGTGGGGGTTGACGCTGAAACATCGGCAACAAGTGAGGCAATCGTTACATCTCTCTCGTGGCCTACACCAACCAGAACCGGTGTTTTCGCTTCGAATATTGTACGAGCCAGATTTTCATCGTTGAAGGCAGCCAAATCTTCGATTGATCCTCCGCCGCGAATAAGGCAAATGACGTCATATTTCTTAGAATCAGCATTTTTAATTGCTTTAATTATTTGGGAAACTGACCTATCACCCTGAACCATAACGTCAAACAAATCGAGTTTAACTGTTTTGAACCTTTCATAAGAGTGCTGCCTGAAATCCTGCCAGGCGTCTGAGACTTTTGAAGTGATTACAGCAACGTTTACGGGATACAGGGGCAATTTTTTTTTGTTTACTTCATCAAAGTAACCCTTGCGCTGCAATTTCAACTTCAGTTTTTCGAGTTCGGCAAGCAAAAACCCTTCACCGAATTCCTGCATTTTGACCACATGCATCTGGAATTTTCCTTCTTTTTCCCAGAGTGTTAGAACCCCCAGCACCAAAACTTTCATTCCGTCTTCAAATTGAAAATTTAGAGAAAGATAAGTTTCGGGATCAAAAACACAGGGCAGTTTGAATCCAGTTTGAGGATCTTTTAAATCAAAGTATAAATAGCGATATTTTGAGTTATAACCCTTAAATGATGACAGCTCTCCCTCAACCCAAAAATTCATTTGCTCCAGAGTTCTTCTGGCAAACGAATTTACCTCTGAAACAGAGTAGACACTTTTTCCTTCAACAATCTTCACAAAATGAGTATATCACCAACAGAACCCATTTTGGGGACTTGACAAGAAAATTTTCCCGATGTATATAAATTAGTGCTTATCGCAAGATAGGTAACTTGAAAGGGCTTCTCGCAAGAGAGGCCTTTTCTT
>CAYMIE010000079.1:0-4753 GCA_964390405.1 uncultured Gammaproteobacteria bacterium
TAGAACGCTGTCCTGATAAGACAGAGGTCGATGGTTCGATTCCATCATCGCCCACAGGCTAAATTCTGATCCGGTATCGGGATATTAGGTGAGTTTAGGGTTCATTTTAGTTTATAATCTGACTGAGGCTTATTAGAAGAGGTTGTTAGTTGTATCAAAATTATTACTTGGTGGATAGAGTACTTCCTTACAACCGGCGCCTTGACTAACACCGCTTGCATCAGGGGGTAAGTTTGTATTATCGCTGCACCTGAAAACCCGCCTTCCGGCTTCTGCCTGGTTATCAACGGATTCTAGCCTGACACCTATCCAATAAATGGTGCATGGAGGACTCGCGCCGCCACATGCATCTTGAGTATCCGCCTTCGGTTCATATCTGTAATAAAAAGTTGTATCGTTTACTGGATCCTTGGGAAGTTTTTTAAGAAATTCTTGGTTAGTAACTAGTTCTTGATAGAAATAACTGTTGCTAGGGTAAGGCCAATCAAGTTCAGGTGTAGTAATCGGGCATGATGCGCCCCTTCCCCTGCTCGAATCACAGGTATTTTCTCGTGGGTAATTACCTGCTAGTGTGTAGTACCCAATCGAGGCATTAGCGAGAGCATTTATATCCTGCTTTCTTTGAGCATCTCGAGCTTGACGGGTACGTTTGCCGGGATTTATGGCAACCATAACTGCTGCTGCCAAAATTCCTAAGATGGCAATTACTATAAGAAGTTCAATGAGCGTAAAACCTCGGGGGGGGCTTTTGTGGGCAGTGTTAAATACATTCTTTTACATTTAGTATACCTCTTAAATTTAAATTAAGAGACAAACCCAAATAGGGTTTGGGAAGGAATAGTTTCGCCGCTATTTTGTCCTTAAATTATCTACCCCAAACCTGATATATCCATTTTTTCTAAACGTATCATCAAAGCCAAAAATCTCGCGAGTTTCGTATTCGTCCGCAAAAGCCATGACTAGGCAGTCGGTGAAACTGACGGATTTTGGTTGCTTTTGGAATTTCTCAAGTGCTTCAATTCTTACTTCTAAAGTGGTTTCAGCGATTATAAACATTTTTGTCTTGATGATTTTTGAGCCAGTTCTTATAGCTATTTCTTTGCTTACTTTTTTGCCCAGCACATTGAGAGTCTCACTGAATATTTCTCCAGGTACTATAACCTGACGGTCGGTTTTTTCGATTTGTAAACTTTGCCGATTTGCAATCTGATGATTGTTATCTGTAATCGATGACAGGGAGACTAATGCGCTTGAGTCGGCTATGATGGGCGTGTTATGGCCATTCTTCATAGAGATACTTATCTATGTTTTTGGAGAGATCTCTAGGACCTTTAGCATTTAATTTTTTGGCCATGGCGGCAATTTCAAGAAGAACGTGGCCGGCGTTTTTAGAGGTTTTTTTCCTCTTTAAACCTTCCTCGAGTGTGTCACGAATTACCTGAGCCTTGGCTTTTTTTTCGCGTTTGGCTATAAGATCAATATTTCTATATAAATCCTTTGGTAAGTAAACTTGGGTACGAATCATATGGCTAATGTATAACATACATTAGATGAGATTTCAAGAAACGAATGTCAGTAGAGTTTGAGCGGGGAATAGTGTTAGTTTTTTGGTTAGGCAATTTTTCACTTTAAAGCTGCCCCACCTGAATCGAAACTAAAAAATCCTGTTGCATCACTGAACTCTACTTCCTTACACCCAGGTTGTAATTGGCCAAGAAGAAGGACTTGATTACTGTCGCTACATCTAAATACCATTTTTCCTTTTTTAGCAGGGTTATCTACAGCTTCCAATCTTACACCGATCCAGTAATCAACGCAATAATTTGATCCTGGTGGAGGATCTAAAAAATCACAATTGGTTGTAAATCTTCCAAGTGGCTGGTATCTGTAATAATAAGTAGTGTCGTTCTTGGGATCTAAAGGTAATTTTTTTAAAAAACCCTGATTGACTACTATTGCTGAATGGAAGTAATCGGCAGGACCACCGGAATCCCAATCGGAACCTGTAACATTAATATGGCAGTTGGGCGCCAAGGCCATATAAAAAGATCCTCTACTTGTCACGCAAGTATTTGCCCAAGGATAGTATCCGACTATCGCATAATTGCCTATTAGAGCATTTGCTATTGCATTAATATCCTGTTTTCTTTTAGCATCACGAGCTTGAGCAGCGCGTTTGCCGGGATTAATGGCGACAATAACTGCAGCCGCTAAAATTCCTAGGATAGCTATGACAATTAGAAGTTCGATTAAGGTGAACCCCAATTTTTCTGTGGGGGGGGGGGTTTTGTTGTCATTGCCAATATATTTTTATATATGTAGTATACCGCTAAGATTTAAATCAGGAAACAAAACTTACAAGGGTTTGGGCGGGGATTGTTTCACCATTATTTATTCTTCCACTGATAATCATCTTAGCAATGCCGTCTTCGAGCCTGTCCTGAATTAGCCTGCGAATTGGTCTGGCGCCAAACTCTATATTGTAGCCTTTAGTTGCAACAGCTTGCGCAAGTTGGTCATTAATTTGCAAGGTAATATTTTTAGTTTCTTTAATTTGCGCTGTAAGTTCAGCAAGCATCAGTTTGGAGACTGCTAGAACGTGTTGCTGGGATAGCGGTTGGTAGACGACAACCGAATCGAATCTGTTGACAAGTTCCGGATTAAACAGGCCTTTAGAGAGAACATATTCAATAAGCTTACTACTTAAATCTTTGGTTGCACTTTTTACTACCTGTTCTCGAATAAATTCAGCTCCAGCATTAGATGTAGCAATGATAATTATATTTGTGAAGCTGACTTTTTTACCAAATGCATCTGTCAAACTTCCCTCGTCTATAATCTGCAGGAAAAGATTTTGCACATAGGGGTCGGCCTTTTCAAATTCGTCGACTAGCAAGAGTCCATAAGGATTCTGCAGGACCATAGAAGTCAATTGGCCTGGCGTTTTAGTTTCCATGTCACCAATTAAGCGCTTGGTTGAGCCTTGTTCCCTAAATTCAGTCATATCCAGGCGGATCATTTTACTTTCTGCCCCAAAGAAAGCATCGGCCAGAGCTTTGGCAGTTTCGGTTTTGCCAACACCGGTTGGTCCTAAGAAAAGGAAAGAGCCCATCGGTCGCTTGCCGCGCTCAAGGCCGGTTCGCGAGCGACGCATAGCTTTGGCAATTGAAACAATTGCTTCGTCTTGGCCGACGATTCTCTTATGTAGATAACCTTCCAAATCTTTTAATTTTTCCAGTTCCTCTGTTTCTATTTTGCCGATCGGGATTTTTGTCCGTTCCGAGAGAACATCGTCGACAATGTCAATTGTTACCTGTTTTTTATTTAATTTTTGAGTCCGAGCGATAGAGTCGTCCAGCAGGAGAGTCGATTTTTCCGGCTGGCGCTTTTCCTGCATTAGGCGCTCGCTTTTGTCGACAATTTCCAGAATGGATTGATAGTCGCAAGTGATGTGCACTTTTGCGTAAATTTCCAAAGAGTAGCCAATTAAAATCTGAATAGTTTCTTCAACTTTTGGTTCAAAAACCTCAACTTTTTCAAATAGTTTTAAAAATTGGGGACTAGTCCTTATGTATTTGTTGAATTCGTCGTAAGTAGTGATGCCAATAATAGGAAGGGAATTGTCGTTAAGAACCGCGTTTAGGACATCAGAAAAGTCGATGCGGCCGTCTTGAGATGAACTGATTTTGTCGACATAATCTACAACCAGAATTATATTGCCGGCGTGTTTGGCTTCTTGGAGCAAAGCTTCAAAATTGGCTTTAATTTCCAGCAGATTTTTACTTGAAGAAAGCAGGGCGACCGTGTCCATTAACAGCACTTTTTTATCACTGAGGCTTTTAATTTGGCGTCTGGTGATTGCGGATGCCAAATCAACAATCCCGCTATGTTTGCCGACGCCGACTTCGCCGATCATGATGGCGTTATTGGCATGAGGGCGGGTTAAAATTTTTTCAATACTCGTAACGAGCGCTTTATTAAAATACGGGCTGGCGATTTTTTTATGGGTGAGTTCAGTACAGAACGTATCAAGGGTGTTGGTGTAGCCATAAATTAAACTGTAGCCAATCGGGTCTTTTTTAGAGATAGTCGGATCGTTGTAGAAATGGTCAAGGTACTGGATAAGGATGGCAAATTGCTTATCGTTGATGTTTTTCTTGGCAAGATATTGTTGTAATTTTGGCCAGTTGTAAGAAAGGGTTGAAAACATTTCAAAAAGGTTTTGCCCGGCATTTATCGCAAGTGAGTTTGGTGCTGGAATGGCAGCGAATAGCTCAATAAACCCGTCATCAAAAAATAATTTGAGGCCTTTGAAAAATGCCGATCTTTCAAGTTTGGAAACAAATTTTTTGGGATTTTCAATATCGGAATTGAAAAATGTGAAGCGTAGAAACAGAAAATAATCTGGCAGAGAGGCAATAGGGGGAATGTACAAAATTATCTGGATCAAGAATACGAATGCGAAGATAATCAATAAGAAAATGCCGAAGATAATGAGAAAAATCCGCACTACTGCGCCAACCCCGCGTGAAACTAAATCAAAAGAGAGCCTATCTACAAGAGATGCTTTTTTGCTCTGAGTTAGTCTTCTGTAAGGCGCGAAAAGATTCTTAACAAGTCCGAAGATATTCAAATATCTGGCTTCTTCGACTATTCTTTGCGGCCGGGATTTAACGAAATTCGGCAAAGCGTAGGTGAAATGATAGATAAAGTAATTTTTGGGTTTCATTAGTTTAAGTTTAGCAAATTTAGG
>CAYMIE010000080.1:0-4636 GCA_964390405.1 uncultured Gammaproteobacteria bacterium
CGTATCTGTTTAAATTTTTTCGCGCTTCATTTAAATTATTGTTTTTGCTAAGCATATAAGTCTCCTTTAATCTTTTGCCAGAAATAATAAAATCAAACTCCGCTCGCTCACGCGCCGATGGCTTAAAAAATCTTGTTACTGATTCCTTTAGGGTTATTAAAAAATATAAATGCTGATTTGGTAAAAATCGAGTAGGTACTGTTTGCGCGAGAGCTTCATCTATTCGCCCTCCGCTGACTTTTTCAATTTCTCCATTTGATTGAGCAATTGCACTGACCGGAAATAAGCTCGAAACCAATAAAATAAACGAAAGGCAGGCTGAAATTAGTTGCATACGTAAGTAGCTCCAACCGGAGTCGAACCGGTGTTCCAGCGTTGAGAACGCTGTGTCCTAGACCACTAGACGATGGAGCCTGAATATATGGCAAATTATATCCGAAGTTGAATTATTGAGGCAAATCGTCATTAATTTTACTTGACTGATCGGATATTTTGAACTAGAATATCATCTCCAATTTGTAAATGAGACACCTTGTTAAAAAAATTATTTTAACGCAAAAAGGCTTGGATCAAATAAAGGCCGAATATGATGAATTGATTTCAGTAAAAAGACCTCAAATCACCAGGAGAATCCAAAGAGCAAGGGAATTTGGCGATCTTTCCGAAAACTCCGCATACGATGCTGCAAAGGAAGAACAGTCGCTTCTTGAGGCACGAATCGCTCAGCTCGAGGAAGTTTTCCCCAAGGCCCAGATTATAGAGCAGGTTATGACCACGGACTTCGTCGTAATTGGCTCAACAGTCGTTGTGGAAATGAATGATGAAGTTCATGAATTTGCGATTGTCGGCTCAATGGAAGCAGATCCTGCTGCCAAGAAAATTTCCAATGAATCTCCAGTCGGAAAAGCTCTCTTGGGATTAAAAACAGGCGAGGTCATTGAGATTAGTTTAGGCCCCGTCAGGAGTAAAATTAAACTTCTCGAGATCAAATGACCCCAAAAAATATTCCAATCGTGCGATTCTCTCAAAAGGGATTAGATTTAACTACTTCTGAAAAAAAAGTTGTCAAAAAACTAATTAAAGCGGCAGAGGCAATAGCCCCAATCTATCTATCTCAGGAAAACATAAAAAACAACGGTGCCAATTTCTATCCAAGAGATATTACCAAAAGTCAAATTCTGGAAGCAGCCAAGGATAACCCCGAAATTCTTTCCCCCTACACCATCGTTGAAAAGGCAAAAAACGGAAAATTACGTGCCACCCCTTACCATTTAAAATTTAAAAAAGAGCTTACTAAGGTGGCTCGTTTTATAAAAGAAGCAGCTGCAATAACTGACAATGAGGATTTTGCCAAAAGACTTCAGGTCCAAGCAAACGCACTTCTTGATGGCAACTATGAAGCCAGCGATATTTACTGGCTCTCTATGAAACCTTACAAAATTAACTTTGTAATCGGCCCAATTGAAAGATATAATGACAAGCTTTTCTTTACTAAGTGTTGTTATCAATCATGGGTTGGCACAATGGATTACAGACAGACTGGCGATGCTATTAGATTCAAGGATTACATTGTTTCCTCAAGAAGAAAGGTTTTAGTACCTTCTGAAAAAGTTGATTTCTTAGACAAAATTCAAATTAGAGTTGACGATGCCCTAATCTTCTCTGGCCTAATTGCCCGCTTTATGTTCACCAGTTCAAACCTTCCAAACAGTGTGAATATTATGGAAAGATATGGTTCCGAAATTACTATCTTTAAACCTTCATTCAATTTAAAATTTGACGAGGAAAGACACCCGATATTTCATGCAGTTTTTGAAGAAAACTTTCAGAAAAATTATCCAGCTGAGGTTCTTAGACTTGGATCTTTAAGAAATTGTTACCTTCATGAAATTTCCCACACTCTGCTTCGTTATCGAGACGCAGAAAGACGACTCAAAGAATACTTTCCGATTTTTGATGAAATTTCGGCATCTGTTTTTGGTGTTAAGGCTTGCGGATCGCTGCTTTTAAAAGATGCTATTTCCCAGAAAGAACTTGAGGCAATCATGGTTATGTTTATTGCCATGGCTTTTTCCTGGTGGATTTCTTATCTGAAGGAGCCAAGTGTAATTCATTACGCCCAAGGTTTTGCCATTGCCTTAAATTTTTTCGTTGAGAGTGGTGCTATCAGAGAATCCAACGGTTTCTCTTGGCCCAACTTCACCAAACTTTTTGTCTCAATAGACCAACTCGCCGATTCACTGGAAAGAATACTGGCAATCGGGACTTATGATGACGCTCAAAAACTTGTCGAAAAATACGCGAGCCTCGATATTTTCGAGAGATTTGGTCCGAACTTGAAGAAGCTAGTTTAAGAAGCTATAATACACGTTCTTTAAGAACTGAAACATATAATGGCAATGCCAGAAATTTTTAGAACAAGACAAAACGTCTTACCTTGGGAATCAGACGGAATCAGGGTTCTACCTCCAGACCTTGCGCTTTATCATGAAGCATCGTCTATTCTCAAGGTTTGGTATGTTATTCAGGGCAACGACAGAGACGTGATTGATTTTGATCTTGCAGGGATAACATCCTCTAAAGAGGTTATGATACTTACGCAGGCCCTTAGGAATGAACCGTATAAATACCAAAAAACGGTAATTATCGATGCCTTGACAGAATTACATGATGCTGCCCTAGATCTTAGTGTACCCGAAAAGGATAGGCACAATTTAGATTTTGCTTGTGCCCAAATAAATGCTTCACTTTGGTATGCAAGAAAATTAAGAGGTGATGATCTGGACAATCTGGACTATATACGCAATTCGCAAGGGGTAGAAGAACCAAAGGAGGTATCGCCGGAAATAATTGACTACCAAATAGGACAGGTAGAAAAGGCTCGTTCTGAGGCAGGAATAACTACAGACACAATAGTTGATTTTCAAGATTGGCGCAAAATTCACGAAATTGACCAGGAAGAAGCTCAAAAAGAATTAACGGACGCCATCACAAGTGCTTTCGAAAAAAGAAGCAAGTTTCTCGGCTATAAGGGAGCACCACCTTTTGGAGTAAAACCAGTTTACGTTAACGCTTACTACTACGTCTGGATCGACACAGATAAAAAAACAGGCAGTTTTACAATGCAACAAAATTTTGGCGATATAGAACGTCCAAAAGTTTGGACTTCCGGAAAAACAGAAGAACTAGGTTGGCATGAAGGCGGACAACACTTAAGCAGAATGGCGCGAAGACAACAGTTGATAGGTCGTGAGTTACCAGCATTTTTTGGTCTAACCACGGTCCACGGCCCAGAACAAATTATAGAAGAAGGTTTGGGACAAACAATTACACTACTAGTTCCAGGAGCATACGACAGTTTGAGTCCAGAAGGGAAATTCCACGTACAAAACACTATTCTAAGGAGTTTAGTTTATGGAAATGCACATCTCAGAATCAATACTGACCCCGACTTCAGCAAAGGTGATTTTATTAAATATGTAACGAAACATCTTCCATGGGAACCTATAGATGAAATCGAGGAGCAGATTATAGAGAGAACAAAAAATCCACTTAAACAAGCTTATTTATGGGCTTACGCCGAAGGGGCAAAAGTTTTTTTGGTACTCAATAATATACTTTCTGTCCGTGGCGCTAAGGCTCTATTGAAAGAGCTAGATTCTAAGCCATTTATTTCCAGTCAGCTATTAAGTTTAGCTAATAGGCTGATGAAAGACAGAAAAAATGTCAGAGCTCAAATGTCGCCTTGGGCTTATTCTGAATTTGACTCGATGATTAAAAATATTGAGTCAAATCAACTTCATAACGTCTAAAACTTGTTAAGCTATTCTTCTTGGCTTATACTCTAAATCATCATGGAACCGATTGAAAAGCTACGAAAGATTCGCCTCGACAAACTTGAAAAAATCAAAAAACTTAAAATTGATCCGTATCCTGCCAAATCAAACAAAAAACATTCCGTATCCGAGTGTCTAAAATCTCAAGATAAAAATGTCCAAACGGCCGGACGCTTAATGGCTATTCGCGGCCATGGGGGTTCTTCTTTTGCAGACCTTGTAGATGAGTCGGGCAAAATCCAGCTTTTTTTCTCCAAAGACAAACTATCAACTATGAACTATGAACTATTAACTTTGTTAGATATCGGTGATTTTATAGAAGTTAGTGGAAAAGTAGATAAAACTAAAGCTGGGGAGCTGACTATTTTTGTTTCAGGATTTAAATTACTGACAAAATCTATCAGGCCGCTGCCTTCAACATGGTTCGGGCTAAAAGATATTGAAGATAGAAATCGCAAAAGATATCTTGACTTAGTTATCAATAAAGGGGTCAAGGATGTTTTTGAAACAAGATCGAAAATTGTCAACGCAATTAGAAAGTTTTTAATTGAAAAAAAAGGTTATTTCGAAGTAGAAGAACCAATCCTGCAGCCTCTTTATGGTGGAACCCGCGCAAGACCTTTTAGTACTCATCATAATGCCCTAAATACAGATTATTATCTACGAATCTCCAATGAGCTCTACCTAAAAAGGCTAATAGTCGGTGGATTTGAAAAAGTCTTTGAAATAGGCCATACATTTAGAAATGAGGGAATAGATAGGCAGCACAATCCTGAATTTACAATGCTTGAAACAATGGA
>CAYMIE010000081.1:0-4621 GCA_964390405.1 uncultured Gammaproteobacteria bacterium
TGTGGCTTATGCTGATTGGCAAGTGAGAAATGGCCTGAGTTGGCTTGGCCAAAATCAAACGGGTTAATTTGAGGTCAGATTTTCCTTAAATCGTTCAACAAGGACAACTTTACGACAAGCTTAAAGCTTAGAACAAAGATTGACAACATTTTTATTTGTGGATAGGATTTAAAAACGAGTGAAGAATAAATATATTTTTGGCGCAGCAGTTCTAATAGTAATAATTGCTGCAGCTGCGCTATTTTTGTCTCAAAATAAAACTGGCAATCAAGAACCCCAAACTTCTTCGGAATCAACTGACGTGCTTGAGTCGGGCACTCAACCGGAAGAGACTGTTGAAACAACCGAGTTAGCTGCGGTTGGCGGCTATGCAGGAGGCGGTACGGCTAACAGGGATTATAACGGCAAAACATTCGTTCATTTGGTAGTTGCTCAACTCCCTGATCCGGCTAGCGGTAAGTTTTATGAAGGGTGGTTGGTTAAAAAACAACCAACACTAACTTTCATTTCCACCGGCAAACTTGAAAAAGAAGGCGGTGATGATTTTGTACTGTTGTTTACAAGTGAAACCGATTATTCAGATTACAATGATGTGGTGATTACAGAAGAAACCGAAAATTTGGGGCTGGACGGTAAGCCGGAAACCCACGTATTGGAAGGGACATTTACTAACTAAACTTATCGTCTCGGACTTTGTCCTTCGGTATACTCAGGACTGCTCACCTTCTCGGTGATTGCCCTTCGACTTTGTCGTTCGACTCTGAGAGTCCATCGGATCTGAGATCCTCAGAGGATCGAACGATCTCAGACTCGATGAGCTCAGGATTATCGCCTGGGGCTCTGTTTGCCTTTTCTTGCCTTCTGAGCCCGGCCGTATTTTCGGCGTTCTTTGATGCGCGGATCGCGGGTTAAGAGCCCTGCTTTTTTAAGTATTGGGCGGAATTTTTTTTCATCGGCAATGTTTAAGGCTCTGGAAATACCGTGAATTACCGCGCCAAGTTGCCCTCTTCTGCCAGACCCAGTAACTTTAACGGTTGCATAGTATTTGTCTTCTGTTTGGGTTAGTAAAAATGGTTTTAAATACTCCTGCCTTGAAACTTCTCCAGGAAAGTATTCGGTGATAGGCTTTTCATTTACAATTGTTTGCCCTTTACCAGGAATAAGCCTGACTCTGGCTGTTGCTTCCTTGCGTCGACCGTGGGCGCGGAAAAAATTTTCTTCCTTTTTGTTTTTCGACTTTTCTTGACTCGTTTGGCTATCTTTGTCCATCTTTAGTAAATTTGTCTTTATGCGCGTGTTCACTACCGGCGTAGACATAAAGTTTCTTTAGCATTTGTTTACCCAGTGTCGTTTTTGGAAGCATACCTTTAACTGCATTTCTTACTAAAAAGTCCGGCTTATTGCTTCTTAGCTGCGCTGCCGTTTTAACATAGAGACCTCCAGGATAACCCGAATGATGATAATAGTTCTTTTGGTTTTCCTTTTTACCAGAAAGTTTTATTTTTTTGGCGTTTACGACTACCACAAAATCGCCTGTGTCCAGATGAGATACATAGTAGTTTTTATTTTTTCCCATAAGACGCGTTGCGACCTGAGAAGAAAGTCGGCCCAATATTTGACTAGTGGCATCAACAAGATGCCAATCTCTTTTAATATCTTTAGGTTTTACGTTTTTCATTTTTTGTTTTTTTTGTCTTTAAAACTTTTTTAGTTTTAGGTTTTGACTGGGCAACTAATTTGGCTTTAGTTTTATCCCATTCTATGAATTCTAGTTTTGCCATTTTGGCCGCGTCACCGCGCCTTGCGGCAATCTTGATTATCCTCGTGTAACCACCAAGCCTTGCTTCGAAACCCGGACTTATTTCGTTAACTAATTTAGCAAAAGCATCAGTTCTAAGCTTCGATGCTAAGATCCTATTTCGGTTTAGCTTATCTTTTTTGGCTTGAGACACCAATTTTTCTACGTAGCCTTGCGCAAATTTGGCTTTGGCAAGCGTAGTCTCCAAATGTCCATGAACAATTAAAGAACTTGCCAGATTATTAAGAAGCGCTTTTCGCGCCTTTGTATCTCTTGACAATCTTTGGCCAAAGACAGAGTGCCTCACTTAAAACTAATCCCCCTTTCAGAAAGTTTTTCTTCAACAAGAGAAATTGATTTAGGACCCATGTTCTTCATCTTCATAAGCTCTTTCTTGTCTCTGTCCAAAAAGTCACCTATCGTATCTATTTTCCCTGCCCTCAAACTGTTTGTAAGCCTTACCGGAAGATCCAATTCCTCGAGTGATGTATTTAGAACTTCCTCCGTAAGTTTAACTGAATCAGAATCTGCTTTTGTCTTTTGCTTTTTTGTATTGGTTTTAGGCTCATTGACAATGAGAAAATGGTCTACTAGGATTTTAGCCGCCTGCTTGAGAGCCTCCGACGGTTTTATAGTGCCGTCAGTTGTAATTTCTAGAGTTAACTTATCGAAATTTGTAACTCTACCAACACGAGTTGCCTCAACTTGATAATTGACCTTTGTTACCGGAGAAAAATTGGCATCAATTGGAATGACTCCAATTTCTCCTGTCTTCCTATCATTTGCCAGCGAATAGCCGCTGCCGTTTTCGGCAATTAACGATGCCGAGAGTTTTGATTTTGAATCAGCCAAGTGAGCAAGAGTTAAATCACCATTAACAATTTCTACACCAGAAGTCTTTGATATATCTTTTGCTTTAACATCTTTCGGCCCTTTTGCTTCCAAAGTAAGCTTTACCGGCTTATCAGTTGGAACCGTAAGCCTGACTTTTTTAAGATTAAGTATTAATTCGACTATATCTTCGGACATCCCGCTGGTTGCGGTAAATTGATGTCTGACACCTGAAATTTTAACTTGAGTTATAGCAGCTCCAGATAAAGAGGTTAGAAGAACTCTTCTTAAAGAATTACCGATCGTGTGTCCGTAACCCTGATCTAATGGTTCTACAGTAAACTTGCCAAAATCTTGTGTTTCTTTTTCTGTTGAGACTGTAATTTGAGATAAATCAAGCATATTTTCACACCTCCTTTTTACCTTGAGTAATACTCAACAATTAATCTTTCGTTAATATCGATATCAATATCTTCTCTTTGAGGCTTAGCCTTTACTTTGCCAACTGTAGCTTTTTTCTCAAGCCAAGTTGGCACTTTTCTATTTTTGTCCTCCGCTAATTTTTTGACAAAATTTAAATTTGAAGCCTTTTGTGAAAGAGAAATAATGTCGCCTATTTTAACACTATAAGAAGGAATAGTCACTCTTTGTTCTGCGACCAGAACATGACCATGGGAAACCAATTGCCTTGCCTGAGGACGAGTCTCGGCAAGATTTAGCCTGTAAATAACATTATCTAAACGGCTTTCCAGTATTTGGAGTAGGGCTTCTCCGGTTGCCGTTTTGGTGCGGGATGCTCTATCATAAGTCTTTTTAAACTGTTTTTCTAAAATACCGTACATTCTTTTGACTTTCTGCTTTTCGCGAAGCTGCAAACCATAATCTGATTGTTTACGCCTTCTTTTTTGACTATGTTGTCCTGGCGGACCAGCATTTTTTCTGATTACAGGACAAGTTGTAAGACCACAAATGGCGGCACCTTCTGCGCGACAAAGTTTGTGTTTTGGACCTGTGTATCTAGCCATAATTAAACTCTAAGGGACAACCAAGGTTTTCCCTTAGTATTCCCTTTCCTCTCATAGGAAAAATTTGAACTGGCAAAGCCAGATTCAAATTTGATTATGTTAATATAATTAAATTTTAAATAGTTCATAATGATCATGTGCGTCGTCTTTTTTTTGCTCTTGGGCCATTATGAGGAATAGGTGTAACGTCGGCTATCATGGTGATATTTAAACCGGCAGCTTTGAACGCTCTGATTGAACTGTCCCTGCCTGGTCCAGGACCTTTAAGGTAAATTTCTATACTCGAAACTCCATTTTCTCTGGCAGTAGTTGCTATTTTTTCAATTACGGTTGTTGCCGCATAAGGAGTGGATTTACGCGCACCTTTGAATCCTGATGCTCCGGCGGAACCCCAAGTAATAGTGTTACCGTTTGGATCTGTTAACGTCACCAGCGTGTTGTTAAACGTTGCAGTAACATAAGCCCGTGCATGACTAATGCTTTTTACCGCTACCCTTTTCTTAGTTTTTTCGGTTGCCTTTGCCATTTTACTTACTTGATTCTTCTGTTCCCATTTTGGCAACAACTTCTTTTCGAGATGTGCCGATGGTTACTCTTTTACCCCGTTTGGTTCTGGCGTTGACTCTTGTTCTTTGACCTCTGGCTGGTAAATTTTTGCTGTGCCTTGAACCGCGATATGTCCCGATTTCTTGTAGCCTCTTAATATTGCTTTGGATTTCTCTTCTTAAATCTCCCTCGGTTTTATATTTCTCCAGCTCTTTTTGAAGTTTATTTATCTCATCTTCTGATAAGTTTTTGGTTCTCTTGTCTGCATCTAAATTGCAGTCCTTAATGATTTTTTTAGCAAGAGTTGGACCCACACCGTAAATATATGGCAGCGATGCCTCTATTCTTTTTTCGCTTGGTATTTCAATTCCTGAAATTCTGGTCATAACTTTACTTTAAGGTTTAAAATCTTCATTTTTAA
>CAYMIE010000082.1:0-4483 GCA_964390405.1 uncultured Gammaproteobacteria bacterium
GTCATCGGGCCGTTTAAAGAACCTGAAAGATTTAGAAAGCTATTAAAACTTTAAAAACTGTAAAAAATCCCGAGGTGTCAGTACGATTTCACCTCCAAGGTGAAAGATCATATGTCGGCTGAACATCGAAGAGTACTTTCAGAAAATCCTGCGCAAGTTTATGAGCATCCGCTTTTTACGTATGTTAATGACCAGAGGACACTTTGTGTCAATGGCCGTACTGTACACATTACTCGGAGGGAATCAGAAGTAATGCATGCCTTAAGTAATGTACCGAACGTAGCAGTATCTTATCAAGATTTTTTCAGGTTGGTGAATGGTTCAGATTTTGTGACCGATTCCGATAAGCAAAATTTTAAGACATTAATATATCGGCTAAGGAATATCTTTTTAGATTTAAATTTAGATCCGGAACTAATCAGAACCGTACATGGTTTAGGTTATATGCTTGTAGATGAGAAAAGGCATGTAGATGAAATAAGGCATGTGGCAATGACCAAACTTCGGTTACTGCTGCTTTAAATAGGAGAGTATTTACCGGTTAAAATTTTGAGCGTTGTTCCGCGCTTTCCCTATTTCTTCCAAAGATAAATTTGTGCTGCTTGAGCCTTTGGACATAAGGGCATTTGTGTTGCTAGTGTGATCAAGTCCTAGAATGTGGCCGATTTCGTGCGCCAAAACGCGGAAGTCGGGATTGGCAGTGTAGTCAGCAATAGTCACAGTGTTTGATTTGCCGTAAGCAATGCCGTTTAAGCCACTGAGAGTTCTTGTGAAGAAGACTTTGATAGTGTTGTCTTTTTCGCTTTCAAAACCTTTTATCAGCTCGCGTGGATAAGCATATAGGGCGAGAGTATCGACCAAAGTTAACTGAACTTCTTCTGTAGATTTAATTTCTAAGTTAATGCCAGCCTGCTGCCAGATATTTGCGGCATCTTCAACAATATCGCGAGCATTTTCTTCTGTCCGAGATGAGTTGAGAGGAGTTTCGCTTTTGACGATGTAGATGGAAAGAGGCACGGTTATCAGCTGCTTGTCAATTTGGCTTTCTAGGGGTTTCTGCGCCAGTTGTTGGGGTGTTCTGGTAAAAAACGAATACTGGTAAAGGCCGGAAAGCTGCAGGATACCGATGATGGCAATAATGGCGATGGTGATTCGGATTATTCTTGAGGTGCGGGAAGTTTTAATCAGTTCGTATTCCTCTTCGTTAAAATCTTCCGAACCCCACTGTTGGTGTGCTGTCGGCATTTGGGAAATTATAGCCGATTGACTAGTTGATTTGAATTTGAATTCAAAAAATGTATAATTTGCTCGCCATGGGACCTTATGGAATAGAGCGCAGATTTGAAGGTGGACTTGGGGAAAGGCCAATCTTGCAGCTTGATCGTGGTGATTTAAGGCTGTTACTGCAAGCCTCTGTCAAAGTTTCGGCAGAGCGTTGGTTCCAAAAACATCCCTATTCGCGAATTGCCAAAAAAATTGCAGGCCAATATTCACTTGAAATTACGGCTGGCGATATTGTGAGATTTGTAAGAGCAATTAATAGGTCGCAGCGTAAGACATAAAACCACTTTCCACTTTTCCCATTACACTTTTTGAATTCAGTAAACCTTGACATAGGATGTATACTTTATAAATCAAAGATTCATGATTAGCGAAAGAGATTCAACCGCAGTAATCGACACAACACGGATCCAAATGGAGAAGGTGCAGCTTCGAAGTTTCCTCCAAGATAGGAATAAAGCTGTAGAGGATTATTTTGCCTCTTTTTCTGAAAATGATTTTAGTCTAACTAGTAATGAATTCAGAAAGAGTGAGCACCCTCACGATTTAATAACAACTACTATTTATGAAACTGAATTTGTAAATAGAGAAAACGATGAGTTGGCCAGAAAAGTTATACCGAAGACAATGCAGGCAGCATTAAATGCATTAAAATTTGATCTTGATCAGCCTATGCAATTAAAATTTAGAATTGCGAGATATAAAAGTAGCGGATTGGGTTCCGTAGATTTGGAGATAAAACAAGGTGAATTGAAGTTGAGCGTTAGTAATGTGAGGGCAAGTTGGCCTGATAGAAAACCGCCAGAGGCTGGAGAATTAGCAGATTTGATTTCACAGCTAGAACCCTTTGAAGATTCTAGAGAGCTAATAGCAAGTATAATCGAGGTTAGAAGTGATTCGGGTGCATATTAAGTTTTCTTAGATTTCTTTTCGACCCTTCGATCCTTCAGTGAATTCAGGACAAGTTAACTCAGGGCATTTAATTGGTAATTAAATGCTTTACACTTTCCACTTTTCCCTTTACACTATACTCATGCAGCGCACCGTAGTACTTCTTAAACCTGACACGCTTCAGCGCGGTTTGGTTGGCGAGATAATTCACAGGTTTGAGCGCAAAGGCCTTAAAATTGTCGGCTTAAAAATGATGGCGGTTTCTGACGCAACACTTGAAGAACACTATGCACATCATAAAGACAAGCCATTTTTTGAAGGTCTCAAGAAATTTATGGCTTCATCGCCAATTGTCTGCATTTTGGTTGAAGGGATAGACGCAATTAGTGTTGTGCGCCGAATGGCCGGTTCAACTAATGCCCGCGACGCCGAACTTGGCAGCATTCGCGGTGATTTTGCAATGAGTACCAGCGCCAATATTATCCATGTATCCGATTCTGAAAAAAGCGCTAAGGAAGAACAAGTCAGGTTTTTCAAAAGTGACGAGATTTTTGACTGGGAAAGTGTAGTTGAACCGTATCTTTATGCGGAGGATGAGAAATAGGATTGAAATTTCTAATTGGTCTAATTACTCTAATTTCTAAATAATCCCAAAATATACAGTTTGTTATTTTTTCTTTCGCATAAGCGTAGGAAGAGCCACTAAAACTAGTGCGAGTATGATGATAGCTAAGATTAAGTACACAATTAGAGCATCTGACATATTATCACCTCCTAAGTGCTAAGCTTATAGCCCAACAACCAAAGGTTATAATCAATCCTGCTGATAAAATCTGTAAATCTAACCTGTTAAAAACAGCCGGTATTACTACTGATGCCAGGGCAACAAGACCAATATCTGCGAAAATATCCGAAAGTTTTTCAAGTTGGCGATCATTAAGATTCATTCTTGCTGCTCTCAGTAATATATTTATTTGCTTATATATTAACATATGAAATAATATGCGGAGGATTTGATTTCTGCCATAAAAAGGTTATAATTCATCTCAGTGAGAAAGATCACACTTTTCATTTTGCTATTAATTTTTTTAATTACGGTTTCACCGGTTTTTGCCGCCCGAGAAGCTAAGCCTGCGCCTGAGGCTACACCAGCTAAAGAAGCTCAAGAAGTGCCAGAAATCGACGGCACCTATGACGAGCCAACGGCCCGAGGAATTGTAAAAGTTCGAGTAATTGTCCACAAACAGAGAGCCCAAGCAACGCAGAACTTACTAATATGTGATCTTGCCGATCCGGATTCAACTGAAGTTGTTGCCGCTGCCGGCTGGCATCTGCCTTCCAACTGGACTTTTCAATTAAATGTTAACAGTGTGCCTTCATCTGTCGGTGGTGCAAACTTGCCAACAATCGCCTCAAAATCTTTTGCCGATTGGCAAAGTGCAGTTAGTAACAAAGTCAGTTTTTCTCGGGGTTCCAATACAACAGTCGACAGGTCGCGTTATGATGGCAGAAATATAATTGCCTGGGGAAGAACTTCGGGATCTACACTGGGAGTAACCTACATTAGATACTTTACCGCGACAGGTTTAGTAGTTGATGTTGACACCATTATGAACAAAAGAGTTGCATGGAGCTGGTCAAATTCCGATACCTGTGCGGATACAAATACTTATGATGCCGAAAATATTTTGAATCATGAAATTGGACACTGGATTGGCTTGGACGACCATTATGATAATGGTTATGTGAACAACACGATGTATGGTTATGGATCTAAAGGAGAAGTTAAAAAGAACACACTAACTGCCGGTGACATTGCCGGCGCTGCAGCAATTTACCCCTAAATTAGTTCAGCACTTGACCCTTCGATTAACTCAGGTCATTCAGACTCTGATGAGTCTTCAAATCATTCGATTCAGAAAATCTCAGATTCGATGAACTCGAAGAGGTCTGCGCCCCGCTAAGCGGGGCTTGACAACTTATAACCTTCGCTATAAAATGCTCAAACTATATCTTTCTTCTGCTTGATAGATATTTTACTGCTCACTAAATCTTGCCCATAAAAGTTTAAAGATAACGTTTTTAATAAATTAAAAATGAAGAAAAAAGTTATTCTTTTTGCAATAGTTTTTTTAATTCTTCTTACGGTTGCGTCTTTCTCTAAAATTTACGCAATAACCGTTGATGTTTCGGGGAATGCTGCCGGATCATCTAGCAACGTTACTGTCGAGGGGCAAAACAATACCAATTACAACCAAAGCAATACTTCCAATATTAATAATAATGTTGATGTTAATTGCAATACCGGCGG
>CAYMIE010000083.1:0-4468 GCA_964390405.1 uncultured Gammaproteobacteria bacterium
CCGCAAAATCGACAACGGACGGTGTTGCGGGCGTTGTTCAAGGCGCAATCGATGCCGCAAAAGAGATTGGTGCGGACACTGGTGAGGCGGTAGAAGAAGCTGCAAGAGGTGCTATAAAAGGCGTTGCTGAAGTAGGTGGTGACCTGGGAGAAGCAGGAGTAGGAGCAGTTAGGGGCGCAATAGCAGCCGCATCCGACATTGGTACGGACGCGACAGATGCAACAACAAAAGCAGTCGTCGGCGTCATAAAAGCTGCAGACGAAATTGGTTCGGAAGCAGGAGGGACAGTCAGAAAAGCCCTTCTTTCAACGGCAGCTTTGCCAAGAGACATTATCGAGGCGGCTATAAGCGGTTCCGAAAAACAATCATAAGACTTAGAGCCTTTCTAAAACGTAATCTCTAGCCGGAGGTGATGTGTTATGTGGTTTAAATCTTAGGACAAATCTATCTTTTTACGCTGCTTAATTGAAGGTGATTGACAAACCAAGATCGTTTTAATATTATTAACATTGAACTGCACCAAAAAGCGCAGTTTTTTATATGGACGAGAGAATTAGGCAAAGAAGAATTGCATTCAATCATCATTTGGATTCACAAGGCTTAACTTTTGAAGCAGGCATTCCTGTAGAAACAGCAGACGAGCCGGGCAGGATTGTAGAACACGAAGTTCCCGGCTCAAGAGAAATCGCTGCCTACCTTTCCCTATTATCAGGCCCAAGCGAAGTGGATATTCAAACAATTCTGCAGGCAAAAGGTCAAACGGGGCTTACATTTTCGGCACAAACCGACTTCAAAGTAGACCAGACTAAATGACAAGAATAAAAGAAGCAGGGGTTCTCTTTCACCGCACAGGCCCATTAACTAGTTTTCGCGGACCTGGAGCATTAGTCGGCAGGGAAGCAAGGCCTCTGGTGGAATTACCGCTTCATTTGGCCGGTAAAATACAACACCCCAATGAAAGCGATGCTAATCGAAGCATCGATACTACAAGTACAACCGTCAGGGATATCCTTCCGAAAACCAAACCCCAGCAATAAAAATAAATTTAAATCTGGTCGGTATTAATGGAAGTACTTCGAACAAGTTTAGATTCAAAAATTAATGATTTTTTAGTGATAGACAACCTTCTTTATCAAGCTTCGAATAATTCTGCTTCAGACACGATCCAGAGCAGGTGGGAAACGCGCTTGTAGCCTCACAAAAAGGCGGTGAAAATAGGCAACTCAAGGGAATTTACGGTGATAATGTAAAGTTAGAGTCCCCAGAAGATGTTAAAGGGTTTTTCGGTCAAGTTATAAATGCCGTACGGGCAGATTCAGTGCCTATACAAGTCGGAAGCTCGATGGGGTTCTTAACTAGATGCTGGCTGGATGCTTATGAAGCATCAGAAGTCAATAGCAGATTAGACCAAATAAAAGATAAGCTAAACAAACTGAATTAGCAAAATTGACATGGTAGACTTGCCACAAGGAATATAATGTTTTTACATAATGTAAATGAAAAGAACATTTCTGGCGATTGTATTTATAATATTCCTCAGTCTAATCACTACTACTTCTTCTTACGCTATTTCATTCTTTGATAATTTTGACGATGGAAATGCTGATGGTTGGTGGCTTGGCTATTCACAACATACTCCATGGACTAACGGGAATTGGAGGGTTGAGAACGGTGTTTTGATGCAAGATCAGTCAGGTGATCAATTCAACGCCCTTGTTGAAAATATTCAAGTATCAAACCAGATCATTGAAACTCAATTATTAGTTAATAGTCCTTCAGGGTATGGTGGTATAACTATTTGGTTCCAGAATGACAATAACTGGGTAAATGTTCTTATTTATCCGGCAGCTAATGAAGTGTGGGTAATTGAACGTATCGATAGTGCAAATAATTTATTCCGTTATCCTTATGCCTCCGGTGCGAATAATACATTGTATGATTTAAAAGTCGATGCAGACAGTACAGGTGGAGGTTTAGCAGTTTACATAAACGATGTCTATTTATTCACTCACACTACGATAACTCCATATCGAAATGGACAATCAGGAGTAAATAATGGCAATGCTGGTGGATATTTTGATAATTTTAACTTTACGTCTAGCCCGACTGACAAAAACCAATGCAAGAATAATGGGTGGAAAGCATTCAATAATCCAACATTTAAAAATCAAGGGATTTGTGTAAGTTACGTTATAAGTAACGAATACGCAGGTAAAAGGCAATAAAAAAAGTTAATCGGCCAATAAATAAAAAACCTACCTTGTTAAACTAAGGTGTGGATTTTTCTTCAAGGCACTCACTAAACTCGTTTGCTGTCAGCTCCTGAACTTTCCTTTGGCAAAACGATGGAAGTTCAGGATTCTCAAGCTCTAGTTTTAAATCTATGTAACTATCCTCTTTTATAATTTTACATCTATAAAAATCTAATGCTGCTAATTTGGTTACTTGCTTTGAACAAATCAGATTCATCGCTTCAATATACTCACTATTGGTCTGCTCTAATTGCAACGCTTCTTTTTTAAACTGTTCTTGTTTCTTAGTTCCTTCTTGATTCTTTTGATTCCGATAATTTATATAAAAAATACTTAGGACTAAAGCAATGATTACAACAAAAATAACTACAAAAATTTTAATAATAATTTCTTTCAACCTTTCACTATCCCTTATCCAATCAAAATTTTCGAGCATAGATTTAATCTAAATTAACAAACAACGATTCAGGTTTAAGGCCGCTTTTGACAAGACACTCTCTATAATAATTGTTTTGCCTTACCTTAGGCATATTCTGTTTTACCGCAAGATCTACACAGTATTTTCTTGTTCTTTGGGGCCACCAATAAAAATAGTCAAACAGATATAAAACCAAAACTAAGATGAAAAGAATCAACGTAACTTTTTTTATGATCTTCGAATGCATTTTAAAATTTCTTATCAGGTAGTCCAATAATTTCAATGCTAATGTAAAGGCAAAAAGTGAGCCAATTATCACACCTACTACAACTAAGGCAGCAATCCCGTTCGATTCTATAGAATTAAACGAATCAATTAGCTTTGCCATTGTTTAAAACTTTTACGCTTAGCGTTCGAGCCTCAGCCAGAGCATGATCGTCCTCTGGACTAAACTGTTTCCCGACTAAGTCGGGGTGGCCAGAATCGAACTGACGACCTCTCAGTCCCAAACTGAGCGTTCTACCGACTGAACTACACCCCGTCTCGCTTCGCTCGACGTAAACTATTAATTACCTCTGCAAAACTTACACATTTTATCAGAAATAAACCTTAATTAATACCTAAAATCAGCACCTACCGCATCCGAAATACTGCTATACCCGTCCTTTTCCAGCAATTTTACAAGTCCAAGGTTTATTTCACTAATAACCTGCGGCCCTTCAAAAATCATACCTGTAATAAGCTGCACTAACGATGCGCCTTTTCTAATCTTTCTGTAAGCGTCCTCGGCATTAAATACTCCACCTAAACCAACCATTATATATTTTCCTTTTGTTTTTTTATAAATATACGAAAGCATATCGTTGCTAAGTTTTTCTACAACTTTCCCGCTCATTCCACCATCTGTAGACTGAACCGCATCTAGTATCTTTTTATTATTCCTATTCTTAGTAAGGTTTGTGCAGATAAACCCATGGACCCTGTGGCGGTTGCAAACACCAATCAAGTCGTCAATCTGTTTTTTGCCCAAATCGGGCGAAAATTTCAAAAAAACCGGTTTTTTCGTTTGAATCTTATCTAATTTCCCAAGCAGCACATCCAAACTCACAGGATCGGTAAAAGGCTGGCCGCCAAATGCGTTTGGGCAACTAATGTTAACAGTAAAATAAGATCCAATCTTTTTAAATTTGTCGAATGCTTTTGCATAATCCGCAATACCACTATTAGTTTTAACGGTGCTTTTGGAATTTGTCTTGGCAATATTTGTGCCTAGCGGAACCGAAAAGTTTTTACTTTTTAGTTTTTTTGATAAAACTTCCGCGCCGTCATTTTTTAAACCGTACCAAACCAACAAACTTTTGGAACTTTTAAGCCGCCATAGCCGCGGCTTTGGATTACCTTCACAAGGCTCACCTGTTACGGAGCCTATTTCCATGAAACCAAAACCGACAGAAGGCAAAATTTCCGTCAACTGTCCGTTTTTATCAAAACCACCGGCAAGTCCAATCGGGTTTTTAAACCTAATTCCCAAAATGTCCTGTTCAAGTCTTTTATCAGAATAGGAAAACATCATTGAAGTCACAAACCTGCCTAATGGATTTGCCCCCAGCAATGAGCCAATACTTACCATCCTGTCATGGATTATTTCCGGTTGAAGACGGAAAAATATCGTTTTTAGAAAATAGTTGTAAAAAAAACGGAGGGTTTTATTTCTTGCAATAAAAATCTTTTCTTTCACAGTTCTTGTGCCGAGGGAGGGACTCGAACCCTCACGACTTTTCAGTCATCAGATTTTAAG
>CAYMIE010000084.1:0-4418 GCA_964390405.1 uncultured Gammaproteobacteria bacterium
TCACAGGCAGTCAGGCGATCAGGCAACCGGGTCATCGGGAAATATAAAAAATCAATACCTGACAGCCCGAATACCTGACAGCCCGAAAACCCAATTCATTACGGTCGGTAAAAAAGCTGTTAATTTTGCTGCCAAATCGGGCGAGGAAATAATCGCCAGTTTTGAGTCTGAAGAAAAATCTCCGCTTGATCTTGCAAGAACTCTTTCCAAAATGGCAACTGGCATGTTTATCAACTCTCAAACTAACAAGGTCAGTATCCTATACCCGCACTTCGAATCAACCACAAACCAATCCCCGAAGTGGGTTCAAATTCTACCAATTGAATTAAACGGGTTATCAGGTGATCGGGAAATCAGGCCATCAGGACAGTCTAGACCTGATAACCTGACAACCAGGCAGCCTGACAACCTCTTATTCGAGCCCAATGCCCGAAAGATTCTCAATAATATCCTTCCCCACTATGTCCAAACTCAAATCTATCAGGTTCTTCTGGAAGCCAAAGCGGCAGAACACAGCGCCCGTATGGTCGCTATGAAAAACGCCACAGATGCAGCAGGCGATCTGATCGACGATTTAACTCTAACCTACAATCAGGCTCGCCAGGAAGCAATTACTAAAGAATTATTGGATATAATTACGGCCCAGAAAGCATTTGGATGAGGTAATCTGGTTCTCAGGTAGTCAGGTCATCAGGAAAACAAAACATGGGCGACTTTACAAAATTAAAAATCTGGATGAAAGCTCACGAATTAACAATAAAAGTTTACAAACATACAGCCAAACTTCCGAAAAGTGAAGTTTTTGGATTAACCAGTCAATTGCGACGAGCTGCGGTCTCGACTGAATCTTTAATCGCCGAGGGAGAATCAAGATATACTACTCCCGATAGAATTAAATTTTTTGTCGATTCACGTGCATCAGCTGCGGAATGTGAAACTCAGCTACTCATTATAAAAGACGTCTATCCTGATTTATCTAATGAGTCTCTCGAATTGAGAAATGACTATAAAGATCTAGGCAAGCAAATAAACAGCCTTATCAGTTATAGGAGAAAAAATGGCTAAAACTAAAAGTAAAAAACCTGATAGCCCGAAAGCCCGAAAGCCTGATCACCTGTCTGGCACTATTACCCAAATCATCGGCCCGGTTGTCGATGTTGAATTTGCAAACGGCAAACTGCCCAACATTTACGATGCCCTGGAGGTCAAATCACCCGACAACCTGAAAACCCGACAACCTGATAGCCTCGTTCTAGAAGTCCAGCAACACTTAGGCGATAACTTGGTCAGAGCTATCGCTCTTTCTTCCACCAATGGCCTCAAACGAGGAACCGCCGCCACAAACACCCTCGCTCCGATTTCTGTTCCTGTCGGCATAGAAACTCTTGGCAGAATCTTTAATGTTACTGGCCAAACGATTGACGGCAAAGGCCAAGTTCATGCTAAAAAATATTATCCAATTCACAGACCGTCACCAACGCTAGTTGAACAGGAAACCAAACCGGAAGTTTTGGAAACAGGAATTAAGGTTATCGACCTTGTTGCTCCATTTATTAAAGGCGGCAAAATTGGAGTGTTTGGTGGAGCCGGAGTTGGCAAAACGGTCATTATTCAGGAACTGATTAACAACATAGCCAAAGAACACGGCGGCTATTCGGTTTTTGCAGGCGTAGGTGAAAGAACTCGCGAGGGCAACGACCTTTACCGCGAAATGAAAGAGGCAGGCGTTTTAGATAAACTGGCTATGGTTTTTGGCCAGATGAACGAACCGCCGGGTGCCAGATTTCGAGTAGCTCTGGCAGCGCTATCTATTGCCGAATATTTCCGTGATGAAAAAAATCAGGATGTTCTGCTTTTTATAGATAACATCTTTAGGTTTGCTCAAGCCGGCAGCGAAGTTTCCGCGCTTCTTGGTCGCACTCCGTCTGCTGTCGGCTACCAACCAACACTCGCCTCTGAAATGGGTGAACTTCAGGAAAGAATTACCTCGACCAAAAAAGGTTCCATCACTTCGCTTCAGGCAATTTATGTGCCTGCTGACGACTATACAGACCCGGCGCCTGTCGCTACTTTTGCCCATCTTGATTCGACAATTTCACTTGAGCGCTCAATTGCAGAACAAGGGATCTATCCGGCTGTTGATCCGCTGTCGTCCACATCCAGAGCGCTTGACCCTGCCATTGTTGGCGAAAAACACTACACTGTTGCCAGAAACGTCCAAAAAGTTTTGCAAAGATACCGCGAACTTGCTGATATCATCGCCATTTTGGGGGTTGAAGAACTTTCGGACGAAGACAAAATCACCGTTACTCGCGCCCGCAAAATCCAGAAATTCTTATCGCAACCAATGTTTGTTGCAGAAACTTTTACCGGTAAAAAAGGCGCTTATGTTACTATAGACAAAACCGTCGACTCTTTCGAAAAAATCCTCGCCGGCAACTATGATTCAGTCGACGAAGCCGAATTCTATATGAAGGGCGATATCAGCCAAGTAAAAAAATAGATGGAAATTATAACAACAATAATCTACTTAACGTTTGGAATCTTTATAAGTTATTTCTTAGGTCGCCTAATCTCCAGAAGACTATTTTCTGGTAAAATATCTGCTCTATTGCCAAGCATCATAACTTACTTGATTATTGGTTTATTAGTTATCGTATTGGCGAAATTTTCTGAGACAACTCCTTTACCCTTTTCATTTTATTTGAGCCGTCTCATCTATTGGCCATTAAATATTGTAGGATGGGTTTTCCAGTTCCTTAATTTTATTTTTTGATTAATGCTCCACCTACAAATCATTACCCCCGAAAAAACAGTATTTGACGACGAGGTTGATCAGGTCTCTTTACCTACCTCGCAAGGCCAAATCACCGTTCTCCCTCAACACATTGGCTTAGTAACCACCATTGAACCCGGCGACCTGATCTATAAAAAACACAGCAAGGAAAATCTCATGGCTTCTGGTTTTGGCTTCGCTCAGGTTAGCAAAGATAGCATTAAGGTGTTGGTGGATTTAGCAACTCCGGAAGAGGAAATTCAGGAAAAAGCTATCGAAGAAGCCAAAAAACAGGCAGAAGTTGCTCTTGCGCAAAAACATTTACTCAGCGAAGAAGAATACGCAACAGCAGCCGCCAATCTTCAAAAATCCCTAGCGCAACTGAAGGTCAAACGCCGACGCAGGCACTGAGCAATTGACCTAATTGCTCTAATTTACCTAATTGACCTAAATAATCCCCAATGACACAATCTAAATTAGAAATTTAATAAATTGGGATTTATTTAGACCTGCCTGCCGGCAGGCAGGAATTAGTAATTAGAAATTAGAAATTTATGAGTAAATACCGCTCAATTATAATCTCCGGCCCAGTAGCTTCCGGCACCACGACTGCTGCCAAAGCGTTGAGCGAAAAACTTAATCTAAAATTTCAATCTGCCGGTGAATACTTTCGAAACTATCTTCTAAAACACAACATTCATATATCTGATATCGAAAAGATTCCGGTCGAAATCGACAAAAAAACAGATGCCCAAAGTGCAAAAATAGTTGAAAGGAGTGATGGAATCGTATTCGACAGTCTATATCTTGGTTATTTTTGCAGAGATATGCCTCATGTTTTAAAAGTTTTGTTAATCTCTGACGAAAACATAAGGATTAAGAGAGCCCTTGCAAGAGTCCACACTCACAAGGAAACTGCCCAAGATGTGAGAAAAAGAGATAAAGCCGAACATATAAAATTTCGCAAACTCTACGTCGACGAAAATTTCCTCGACCCTAAATTTTTCGATCTGGTTATAGACACAACAAATTTAAAGCCAGAAGAAGTGGTACAGACTATACAGAACAAATTTCTAAGTTCTAATTATTCTAATTGACCTAATCAATTTCCAATTAATAAATTCCCAAACAGTTTGGTCATTGGAATTTTAGAAATTATTTAGAAATTAGAGTACTTAGATAAATTAGAACAATTATTTACCCACTATCCCACTATCCTATTTGAAAGCCCAAACTTCGCATTCAAGGATTTCAGAAACTGATGTTTATCAAGGTATCCGAATTTGACGTTGTGCTTTCCCCGACTAATTTTAACTTTTTGGCCAACTATTAATTTCTCATGTTCCTGACCATCGATAATTAAAGAAACATCATCACCCCTAACAAGTTCTATTTCAATCTCATCATCTGGTGACAGTACAACTGAGGGAATCGGCAAACCTATTGGATTAATAAAAGTTACTATTAGTGAATTAATTTCCGGATCAACAATTGAACCGCCAGAGGAAAGTGAATAAGCAGTTGAACCGGTTGGAGTGGCCACAATTACACCGTCGCCCAAAACCTTCAAAAATTCTTCGCTGTTTATGTGAATTTTAAGCTCAGCCACCCTATAACTCCCTTTGACTACAGCTTCATTGAC
>CAYMIE010000085.1:0-1660 GCA_964390405.1 uncultured Gammaproteobacteria bacterium
ATGCTTAGCAAAAACAATAATTTAAATGAAGCGCGAAAAAATTTAAACAGATACGTAAGTCGACTTAATAAGATGAGAAAACAAATAGAAAAAGCCAGAGCACAAAACCAGGATATTGCGAAGCAAATTGATTCAATCTCGGAAGGATTCGAAAGCCACAAAACTTTTTTAATTTATTTTTTAGGTAAAAATGATACTTTCGGCCAGGAACTAATTGATTCTGTTGAGGCTTTTGATGAGGCGGTGCGGGCAATAGATATAATTAAACCCGGGATTACCAACAGGTTCCAAATCTTATCTGTGTCTGAAAAAGACGACGGGAGTAATTTGAACCAAACAAACGATTCACAAATTTCCCCAATACTTAACGAAGCCACCCCATCTTTTAATCCCAGGCGGATAATTTATTAGTTAGTTAGTTAGTTAGATAGATAGATTTGGTATCTCAAACCAAAAATGGAATTAGTAGCAAGGCAACGATGTTAATTATTTTAATCATTGGGTTAATAGCCGGTCCTGCCGTATCCTTATATGGATCGCCGACAGTATCACCGGTAACTGCTGCTTTATGAGCATCGGAACCCTTGCCCCCCAGCTGCCCACTTTCGATATATTTTTTAGCATTATCCCAAGCAGCTCCTCCGGTGGTCATAGAAATTGCCACAAATACTCCCGAAACAATTGAGCCGATTAAAAGGCCTCCCAAGGCTTTGGTACCAAGCAGAAAACCAACTGCTATCGGAGCAATTATGGGAATTAAGGCGGGGGCTATCATTAGCTTGATGGCTTTTGCGGTAACAATGTCAACTGCTTTGTCATATTGAGGTTTGCTTTTGCCTTTCAAAATTCCGGGTATTTGCTTAAATTGTCTCCTAACTTCTTTGACTACCTCGCCTCCGGCAATCTGCACAGCTTCAAGCGCAAAAGAAGCAAAAAGGTAAGGGAGGGATGCGCCAATAAACAGTCCAACCAAGACTTTGGGGTCTGAAAGAGTAAACTCAACTGCTGACCCTAGAGCGGCAAGCTCTTGGGAATAAGCAGCAAATAAAACTAGAGCTGCTAAGGCTGCCGAGCAAATTGCATAGCCTTTTGTAACTGCTTTAGTTGTGTTACCAACAGCGTCCAGCGGATCGGTTCTATCCCTGACCTCCTGCGACAAATTGGCCATTTCGGCAATTCCCCCTGCATTGTCTGTTATTGGCCCATAAGCATCGATGGCAACAATAATACCTGTTAAGGAAAGCAGAGATACTGCAGCAGTTGCAATTCCATAGAGACCAGCTAGTGAAAAAGCAGTAATGATGCCAGCACTTATAACCACAATTGGCCAAAATGTAGATCTCATAGAAACAGCCAGACCCGCAATAATATTGGTAGCGTGGCCTGTTTGAGAAGCTTCGGCTATTTGTTGAACTGGCTTATATTTTGTTGCTGTATAGTATTCGGTAATTAAAACAATGAATACGGTAACAATTATTCCGACTATAGACGCGAGAAAAATATTTATGGGATCGTAAATTCCGTTGGCGTTCATCATGATTGCCGTTATTGGATAAAACCCCAAAGCCGATAGGGCAGCCGCAACAAAAAGCCCTATGTAAAGTGCTCCCATAATATTCTTGTTTTTGGGCAGTTTTACAAAAAATGTGGCGATAATTGT
>CAYMIE010000085.1:1760-4285 GCA_964390405.1 uncultured Gammaproteobacteria bacterium
ATTAATGTTGAAAAAATCCATAATTTAATTACTGCTGACTTATTTTAACTTTGATATTTCACAAATTAAAGCAGACTTTACGCCTGCTTTGCAAGAAGTTGAATTATACTTGAGGTGCCACGGGGATGTCGATGCTTTCTTTTCTTGCTTTTGCCCTTTGCTCTCTGGAAGGCTTTTCTTTCGGCAAGGCTTTAGTTAAAGCAACTTTTAATACTTCATCCATGTGCTCAGCTAATATAAATTGTAAGTCTTTCTTGACGTTTCTGGGAAAATCCTCCAAATCTTTACTGTTTGCTTTGGGTAAAATAATCGTAGTTAATCCGGCGCGGTGGGCTGCTAGCGATTTTTCCTTAAGTCCGCCAATTTCTAAAACTCGGCCTCTTAAAGTTACTTCACCGGTCATAGCGACTTCTTTTCTGACAGGAATTTTGGTGAGAGCCGAAACTAAGGCTGTGGTCATGGCAATGCCTGCTGAAGGTCCTTCCTTGGGAACTGCACCTTCGGGAACATGAATATGAACATCTGTTTTCTGCAAGTAGTTTTCGCTCATGCCCAAAATTTTTGCTCTTGATTTAACATAAGAAAGGGCAGCCTGAGCTGATTCTTTCATAACGTCTCCGAGCTGACCAGTTAGAAGAAGATTCCCTTTACCCGGCATAAGTGTCACTTCTACAAATATTATTTCGCCGCCTGCTGAGGAAACCGAAAGGCCGGTCGACATACCGACTTCGTCTTTGGTTTCGGCAATTGCTTTGGTAAATTTGTGAGGACCAAGATAGCTGTGCAACTGTTTAGGGCTGATTCTGATTTTATTTTGCTTTTTCTTGGTAGCTATTTTTTTAGCAACTTTCCTAAGTACTGCCGCGATTTCTCGCTCTAACTCTCTGACTCCGGCTTCTCTGGTGTAGCGGGAAACAATTTCTTTGAGGGCGCTATCTGAAATTTCCGTCTGTTTTTTGGAAAGTCCGTGAGATTTAATTTGCTTGGGGACTAAAAAGCTTTTGGCAATATGAAACTTTTCCTCTTCAGTGTAACCGGGAAAGTTAATAACTTCCAGTCTGTCACGCAGAGCGGGCGGGATGGTATCTAGTATATTGGCAGTTGTAATAAACATGACATCAGAAAGATCGTAGGCCACTTCCAAATAATGGTCTGAAAACGAGTTGTTTTGCTCAGGATCTAATGCTTCCAGAAGCGCAGACGAGGGATCTCCTCTGAAATCGGTTCCGATTTTGTCGATTTCATCGAGCATAAAAACCGGATTTTTGGTACCGGCATTCTTGATTCCCTGAATGATTCTTCCGGGAAGAGCACCGACGTAAGTTCTTCTGTGTCCTCTGATTTCCGCCTCATCATGAATACCTCCTAAAGAAACCCTAACAAACTTCCTATCAAGAGCGCGGGCTATCGATTTACCAATTGAGGTTTTGCCTACTCCGGGCGGGCCATTGAAACATAAAATCGGACCCTTTATTTTGCCCACTAATTTGTGAACGGCTAAGTATTCCAGAATTCTTTCCTTAACCTTAGGAAGACCATAGTGATCTTCGTCCAGGATCTTCTCGGCTGCCGCAACATCAGATCTTTTCTGATTGGTTACTTCCCAAGGAAGATCAACCAACCATTCAAGATAGGTTCTGATGTAAGACGACTCGGGATTATAAGATGACATTTTAGCCAAGCGTGAAAGTTCGCGGTCGGCTTTTGTTTTGACTTCTTCGGGCATACCAGCCGCCTTTATTTTCTTTCTGAATTCTGAAATTTCCCGACTGTCGTCATCTTCACCAAGTTCTTTTTCAATTGACTTCATCTTTTCTCTTAATATTGCTTCTTTGGTGACTTTGCCGACTCTTTCCTGAGTTTCGGTATCAATCTTTGAGGAAATTTCAAGAATTCTGATTTCGCGGGTTAGGAGATCGGAAAGTCGCTGCAAACGAGCTTTGGTGTCAACCATTTCCAGTATTTGTTGCTTATCGCCGGTTTTAAGATCAATCGACGCGGCAATTATGTTAACTAACTGGTTTGGATCATCTGTCGAAAAAATGTGGATTGACGACTCTAAGGTTAAAATTCCACCTAATTCTCCGTACTTTTTAATTTTGGCCAGCGTGTTTCTAAAAAGCGCCTCGATTTCGTCATTTTTTTGAGAGAGTTCGGGGATTTCCTCAACTTTTACCGCCAGATAAGGATCTATTTGAGTAAACTCTTTTAGGTAAACTCGGCTCAAACCTTCTACGGCTAAGTTGTATTCATTATCCACTTTCCAGAGACGCCTAATAAGACCTACAGTACCAACAGAATAAATATCGTTTGGTGCGGGGTTTTCGACTCTGGGGTTTTTCTGGGCTACAAAAACCACCAGCCTGTCTGTGGACCAACTATCGTCGAGGCCTAGCTTGACCTTTTGCCTACCAACCGTTATCGGAACCATTGATGACGGGAAGACAACCGTATCCCTGAGAGGCACAATTGGAAGCTCGTTTTTAATTCTTGGTTTTTGCGAATCGATGAGTGTTGCCATCCTT
>CAYMIE010000086.1:0-4274 GCA_964390405.1 uncultured Gammaproteobacteria bacterium
AAGATATCGGTAGTGAGTTTGGCCACATCTACTCCTTAACTACTTCACCTTCCTGAACTTCACCTTCTTCGTCTTTTGACTTTTTCTCGCCTTTGCCGTCTGACTGACTTTCTTCTTTCGTTTGTCCATTAGAAGCGTCTGCGTCTTTGGCACCTTCTGTTCCCTTGTACATTGATTCACCAATTTTGGAAAGAACGGATGAAAGTTCTTCGGTCTTTTGTTTAACTTCATCGACCGCACCGGAAGCTTGAATGTCTTTGACGGCCTTTATTTTTTCTTCAACATCTTTTTTAATGTCTTCGGGAACTTTGTCGCCGCCGTCTTTAAGGGCTTTTTCAGCTTGATATACAAGGGCATCTGCCTGGTTTCTGGTTTCAATTTCGCCCTTTTTCTCTTCATCTTCTTTGGCGTGCTCTTCGGCTTCGCGGGTCATGCGCTTTATTTCTTCATCCGTTAGACCTGTTGAGCCGGTAATCTTAATTGACTGCTCTTTGCCGGTTGCCTTGTCGCGGGCTTTAACGTTTAGGATTCCATTGGCATCAAGATCGAAAGTTACTTCGACTTGGGGAACACCGCGGGGTGCCGGTGGAATTCCATCGAGAATAAAGCGGCCCAGAGACTTATTGTCGGCTGCCATTGGCCTTTCACCCTGCAAAACATTTATTTCAACAGTTGTCTGATTGTCGGCAGCGGTTGAGAAAACTTCGGCTTTGGAAGTTGGAATGGTTGAGTTTCTGGTAATAAGCGCCGTTGATACACTACCTAATGTTTCGATGCCAAGAGTTAGGGGAGTAACATCCAGAAGAACCATTTCTTTCATTTCGCCGGTTAAAACGCCACCTTGCACGGCAGCCCCTACTGCTACAACTTCATCCGGATTTAAGCCTTTGTGCGGTTCTTTACCAAAAAATTCCTGTACTTTTTTAACAACCAGCGGCATTCTGGTCATGCCGCCAACTAAAATGACTTCGTCTATTTTTTTAGCATCGAGTTTTGCGTCTTTTAATGCTTTTTCAACCGGTTTAAATGTTTTGTCTACGAGCTCCCCGACTATTGATTCCAATTTGGCGCGGGAAAGTTTGAGTTGCAAATGCTTTGGCCCTGCTGAATCAGCAGTCAAATAGGGAATTGACACTTCGGTTTCGGTTGTCGATGAAAGTTCGACCTTGGCTTTTTCGGCAGCATCCCTAAGGCGCTGCAGCGCCTGCTTATCCTCTTTGACATCAATGCCTTGTTCTTTTTTAAATTCAGATGCTAAAAATTCAACAATTTTGGCATCGAAATCGTCTCCACCCAAATGGGTATCACCATTGGTAGCCTTAACTTCAAAAACCCCTTCACCAAGTTCTAATACAGAGATGTCGAAAGTGCCGCCGCCTAAATCGTAGACAGCAATTATGTGAGCATGAGATTTATCCAGACCGTAGGCAAGTGCTGCAGCGGTTGGTTCATTAATAATCCTTTCAACTTTAAAACCGGCGATTTCACCTGCCTGCTTAGTTGCCTGTCTTTGAGAATCGTCGAAATAGGCAGGAACAGTGATAACTGCTTTTTCGACTTTTTCGCCAAGATAGCTTTCGGCATCTTTTTTAATTTTGCCCAAAACCATAGCTGAAATTTCCTGAGGTGTATAATCTTTACCTTCGACACTTACGACAGCCATGCCCTCACGGCCATCTTTAACCTCGTAGGGAAGCCATTTAATGTCTTTTTGAACTTCCGGATCTTTGTATTTTCTGCCCATTAAACGCTTAACAGAAAATACGGTTGTCTTCGGGTTAACAACCATTTGGCGTTTTGCCGGTTCACCAACTACATTTTTGGTTGGATCAACAACAGAGGGAATAGTGTTTTTACCTTCCGCGCTATGGATTACTTTGGGTTTTCCCGCTTCGACAACAGCAATAACCGAATTGGTTGTTCCTAAATCTATACCGATGACTTTAGACATAAGCTTCCTCCTTTACCGCCGGTTCTACTTTCTTTTTAGAAACAATGACTTTGGCCGGTCTAAGGATTGTATCTTCTATTTTATAGCCTTTGGTCAAAACCTTGATAACTAGATTATCATGTTCACCGTGTTGCGTCTCAACCGCCTCATGATAGTGCGGATTAAACTGAGCACCTTCTGCGGCAATTTCTTCCACGCCTTCGCCAGTTAAGATTTCTTTAAATTGCTTAATAACAATTTCTAAACCCTCGTCATTAAGATGAACTTGGGCTTTTTCCAGATTGTCGAGAACCGGTAAAAGTTTTTCGATGAGTAGGCTTGCTGAAAGTTTAGACAGAAGTTTTCTTTCCTCTTCGACCCGTTTTTCCAAGTTTTGGTAGTCGGCAAGGGCACGCTTGAGTCGATCCTCGAGCTCATGATGCTCGACTAAGTTGTCAGTTTTTTTTACTTTTGTTGCTTTTGATTTTGGCATTTTACCTTCCTACTTCAGAAAGAAGCTGGGAAAAATATTTCATTGTTGGAATAATTGTTGAATAATTTAGTCTGGACGGACCGATAACTCCAAGATGACCCTGATGGTTGGGCATTTGATAACGGGTTACTACAAAGCTGCACGGCTCAAGATAAGGAATACCAAGTTCTTCGCCAAATAAAATCCTGAGCTGTTCTTCACGGGGAAGCAGGTTCATAATTGGGGCAAGCATTTCAGCTTTATCCAACATTGAAAGAACTGCTCTTGTGATATCGATATCATAAAACTCCGGCATATCCAGGATGTTGGCCATACCTGCCGAATAAAGGTCACCTACATCGTCGGTTACAACTGCCAGAGATCTTGTTTGGTCGGCAAGAGCTCGAGCTGTGTGACGAAGGAGTTTTTCGTAGGGTTCATTTGGTTCGTTCAATTCTTCTTTGATGGCAACCTCGTCCTTAAGTGAGAGTGATTTTTCTTCCATTAATTGATCGACGTAGAATTTCATGCCAGCAGAAGTTGGAACACGACCGGCAGAAGTGTGGAGTTGCTTTAGATAACCCATGTTGGTGAGCTTGACCATTTCGTTTCTGATAGTTGCCGGAGAAACTCCAAGTGAGAATTCCTTTTCAATAGTTTCCGAGCCAACAGCCTCAGCGGTTTCGATATATTTTTCGATAATTACCCGAAGCAAATTTTTGTGGCGTTCAGTTAAATCCATCCTTCGTCCTTTCAGTCCTCAGGACAAGTCATTGATTTCAATTAGTAAATAAGGGCTCGTCCCGAACCATTTGGTGAGGGATTAGCAGACAATGTATCACGAGTGCTAATGAATGTCAAGAGCGAATTTTATGAGCTTGAAGACTCTGAGTTTATCGAAGAGTCAACCCCTGCTGAGCGGGGCGCAGATCCTGAGTTAACTTGTCCTGAATTCACTGAAGGATCGAAGGGTCAAGGGCGGAGCTTTGTGTCCGTTTTCAAAAGTGCAATTAATCATTTTCAAAGTGATTCAACTTTTACGGGATTTGTGAAACCAGCTGTTACCTTCACTTATTCTAAAAAACTCGCTATCTTTGTTGGATCTAAATCTTCCAAAGATTCGACTATTAGATTCGCAATGCCTTCAAATTCTTCCGGTTTAAAAAATACTTTATTTACAACTGCAATTACTTTCATATTCGCTTTTTTGCCGGCAGTTGCTCCATTTGGAGCATCTTCCAGCACAACGCAATTTCTTGATTCAATTCCCAGTTCATCTGACGTTTTTAGATAAACATCCGGTGCAGGTTTGCCATTTTTAACTTCTTCTCCGGAAACTAATAAATCAAAAAGCTGGGATAAATTAAAGTGACGTGTCATTGTTTCGATTACTACTTTTGGGGATGATGATGCGATGGCTAATTTAAATTGATTAGAATTGCTTAAATCTTTTACTAATCTTTCACATCCTGGAAGCAATTCCAGTGCCGGATTGTCATAACTTTGAACCAATTTATCCGTTAAAAGTTTTTCTCCATCTTCTTGGTTGATAGGCAAATGGTATTCTCTTATCATTACTTCAACCACACCGGATACACGCATGCCTTGATATCTCTTTGCTATTTTGATGTCGTATTCTTTGCCTAAATCCTTAAGTAATTCAATTTCTGCCTGACGCCATGTCAGCTTCGTATCAAGCATCAAGCCATCCATATCGAAAATAACTGCTTCATCCATAAAAGAATTATATCTATAATACAGCTAGAAATGCCTCCTGTGGTATATCCACAGATCCGAAGCGGCGCATGCGCTTTTTACCTTAATGCGAATATAATTTAACTTCGGGCATTGGAAAATGCCGCTTATTGTAGG
>CAYMIE010000087.1:0-4264 GCA_964390405.1 uncultured Gammaproteobacteria bacterium
GAGGAATCTTACCGTATTTCTTCAAAACGGACACAAAAATCAAACCAATCTCGCGTCACACAATTATTATTTCATGGCGATTCTTTTGGGAAGCGCCCTTGCGTCATCGCTCTATGAATGGCGCGTTGGAATTATTCTTTTCGGTGCGATGTTTGTCCATTATATTTTTGATATTGCCGATGATGTATTTATGCTAGGTGCAATTAATCCAAACTGGCGCCGCTGGGGACGGGAAAAACCCAGATAAACGGGTATGAGTACACGAGTTCATATCCAAACAACCCTCTCCTGGCATCCGCTGACGATCGCAACGCTATTAATTCGGGTGAGCTTAGCACTTTATATTTTAGTACATCCCCTGTGGGGATTCCTTTGGTCCATGGTTTTTGACTATCTCGATTCACAGATTTTAATTCATGTGGTACGAATGAACCGAATGACCTATCAAAGATGGGATAAATGTGTGGATTGGTGCGCGTACGCGACCCAGCTTGTTGTGGCAGCCCGCTACGGGTTTTTTGTCCCGTTTCTCTTTCTGTTTTTGTATCGATTTGTAGGGTTTGTTGGATTTATGCGGACAAATAAGCGGGTGTATTTTATCTTCTTCCCGAATCTATTTGACATGGCGTTCCTGTGGATGCTTTTGTTCTCTCCTGCTACTCCCTGGGTTTGGCTTGCCCTGTTATTCTTTGCCAAAGAAGTTCATGAGTTTATTTTGCACTATTGGTGGCCACACGCCCACCCTACGGAAGGCTGAAAGTAAACGATTCTTCTATGGTTTTCCCCTCGCGAACATACGAGAATGTGTACGTGTATGATCCCGGGTTGAGACGTCCAAAATAGTAGGTGTGCGTGAGACCATCGGAGGAGTCCATGGGGCTCGTTAAAGCAAGTGCCGGAATGGAAAGAAAAAGTTGGGTAGCCTCGAGGGTGTGAGCGGTAATGAGTACCGTCCGATCGTTTGTAATGACGACATTCTGGTAGTCAAGAACGATTTTGGCCTGCGTTTCGGTTACTTGCTGCCGTTGTATTTCACCGATAGCGATGCCCGCTGTAAGAGCTGCCAGAAGGACAACGCTTCCCAAAAGAACTGTTCGAATGGCAGGCAAGGGAATATTCCAGAGCTTATGATAGGTTACGCGTGCTTCCTGGGCAGCACGGAATTTTGCTAAATTTCCCCGGGGAAAAAAGTATCCGTGGCCGGAACTGCAGTACCACGCAAGAACATCAGGCGCCATCGCGTCTTGATGTGCTCGCTCCAGCGGTTCGTGGCACTCCGGGCAACGAAACGACGTTATGTTTTCTGGTCTTGTTGTATCGCCCGAGAGCACGGATAGTGGAAGGTAATTGGCATCGAAGGGTGCTATCCAATGACCAAGGCACCCTAAGCAAATATGATAGGTCAGAGCCATACCCCCGGAATCTACTGCTGAGCGACCAATGAGTTCTCCGTCACTACGCGGACAGCGCATACATCTATTATAATCATAGTACATGAAACATGTTTCAGCGATCGTCGTTGTAGACCACACGCCAATCCACGTTGTTTCATGGGGAAAAGGACTCCCCATCATGCTCATTCACGGGCTTACCAATAATTGGGAGGGACACATCCCCATAGCGACAGCGTTAAGCAAACACTATCGGGTGATCATTCCCGATCTGCCCGGCTACGGGGATTCGGGCGTATCGAATCAATATAGCATCGGCAAGATGGCGCGATATGTAGCCAAACTCATTGAAGCGCTGGATGTTACTCCCGTCGCAATCGTTGGATTGTCTATGGGTGGGCTCATCGCCGCCGAATGCGCCAGAGTCTATCCTCACGTGGCCAAAACGGCAGTGGTGATGGGTCCGGTACTTAAAGACAAACATCCGGGTGTGGATGCGACCAAGCATCTTTTTCAATTTGTTTCCATAGTTCCGGGAGGACGAAGAATCCTCAAGCGCATCGTCGATACGCGGGCAGCGGCATACTTATTAGCCAAATATATAAATATGTATCGATTCGACAGAAACCTCATTGACCGCTATGGCATGCGGGGAAAGAGAAAAATGACGCCGGATGCTTATGTGGAGATGGGGATTTCCTCGGCAGAGTATGATTTAGACAGGACGCTCCAGGAAGTAGGGATACCCACGCTGTTGGTTTTTGGAAGAGAAGATAAAATATCTGCCCCCACCCACGCCAAAACCAGCGTTATTCCAACTAACAGCAATTTAACATTATCCGTTATTGCCGAAGCGGGGCATATCGTGAGTCTCGAAAAGTCTGAGGAGACTGCAGGCGCAATTATGGAATTTTTGCACCACCGCGCACAGGTGTCGCATCCGCCGCCCGTTTCATCTTGATATACAATGTGCTATTGAATGGAGTAGGTGTAATTTGCAAAAAGTTGCCAGTAATTTGATTTTGATAGTACTACGGTGTTTTCTATTACGTCTGGATACTGTTTTTTCAGACTCTGCAAATTTTTAGGGAGAGATTTTTTATTCCCCCATTGATATTTAGCCTCATAAGCATCGGCTTTACCATTTGGTTTCATGACGACAAAATCGACTTCGGTTTGATTGGTCGTCCGCCAATATTTCAGAGAATCTGGCTCCTGTTTTGATAATAGTTCTGTGGCAATGGCGTTTTCGAACAGTTGTCCTTTGTCAGCGGATATCAACGTCTGTTCGAGTTTATTCAAAATTGCGTTTCTTATGCCTAGGTCTTGGAAAAATATTTTTGGTCGATGAGACAGTTCTTTCGTTGGAGATTTGGACAGTGGGGGAATAAGTTTGATGATGAAACTTTTTTCCAGAGCCTCGAGTGCTTTTTCTGTTTGATATTTGGATATACCGCCAATTTTACTAATGTTGTCTTTGCTCAGGATATTTCCGATGTTTTCAGCTAAAAATCTGGAGACGAGTTGCAGAATTTTTGGATTATCAAAGTCAAAAAAGGTAGAAACGTCTCTCAACGTGTAGGAGTTGGCGATTTCAGAAATCTTGGCAATTTTTTGCAGTCTGGTTCCAAATGTTACCACTTCGGGATATCCACCAAAAAGCAAATATTCTTCTAGAATTTTGTCTAAAAGCGGGAAATCGGAAATGATTTGGTTCGTCTGTATCCCTCTAAAATGTGTGATCTCTTTGAGAGTCAAAGGAGCAAGGAAGAATTCCTGCTTGCGACCCGTTAACGGTTCTTTAATTTTGGCTTTAATGTCTAATGAGGCAGATCCGGTTAAGACAAATTTGATATTTTTGTTCTGATCATAGAGATATTTGACGAACAAACCAACGTTTTCCAGTCTTTGTGCCTCATCGAGAAAGATATACGTTTTAGCCGCAGGATTGGTTTTTTGGGCTACAATAGTTGCCAGAAAGGCATCTGGAGATTCAAATTCATCTGGGATGATATCCAGGTTGTATAAAAAAAGGTCTGATGTTCCCGAGCGAAAAAGCTGTTCAAGACAGGTGTAGATTTCTTGGCTTTTGCCAATTTGTCTTGGTCCATAGAGAATGGTAATTTCGATGGCATCTTTGATGTGTGACAGAAGCGAGGCGTGAATCGCGCGGTCAATAAAGGGAGTTTTTATTAAGGATGTTACCTGGTTAAGAGAGGCAATTTTCATACTTTTGAGGAGAAGTATATACTAAAATCGTTTATTTGTCAACGATTAAAGTACTTGCAGTCCCTACTGGTTCTCAGGCAGTTGAAGTGTTTCTGTTACGGTGAACGCAGATCCGCCGGTTCATTGGGATACCTTTGTTCAGCAACGTTTTCCACCGGAGTTGCAGGATGTCCATTGAGCGTTACTTCTCCATCCGCAGTGCCTGTAATATCTACTAAGTCGCGGCGACCAATAAAAACGCGCTTGGTTTCTCCCGGAGCAATAGTCTGATCATCTCTACGAGCGATTTGTAATTTTACACCTCTATCTTTTAAATCTACAAGAGTGATGTCCGCGCATTCAGTTCGCGCGACCTTGCACCACCGCGTTCTGCACCAGTGATGTTTGCACCATGCCAAATTTCTCTATGAAACATTATCTATCACCTCGTTTTCGGCAGAATGTTTTCTTCAATAGTGTATATCATACTGGTCAAAGGAGTGCAACTCAAAGGAGTGCAACTCTTAAAAAATCAAGCTTTAAGATTTATAACCCAATCTTTATTAAAACCACTCCCGCTATCATAACGACACTCCCCATGAGTGTTTCAAATTTGGGTTTGTCTTTAAAGGCAATATAACTGAAAAGTAAAACGAAAAGTACCT
>CAYMIE010000088.1:0-3085 GCA_964390405.1 uncultured Gammaproteobacteria bacterium
TACAGATTTTTTTTCTTCCAGGTTGAATCCTTCGCGGAGAGTTTTAAACATACAATAGGTCATAAAATTTCAGACGAAAATGAAGTTTCAATCTGCCGCTTCAAAGCTTGGCGAAGTCAGATATAGATCGAAAATAGTCAAACAACAGTTGGGCGAATCAAAAGTAAACAAAAACGAAATGTCTCCGGAAGAATTTAAACGAATGCTTTCGCAAAAACTCCAATCAACAAGAAAAATATTTAAATTTCTCCAAAAAAAGGGCTTTATATTATCTCCCTATTTGGAAATTGGTTCCGAACACGCACTAAGGCCCTCCCTTCTGGAAAGTGAATTTGAAGCAAAAGGCTTTGCTTCTGATATTTCTTTTTACTCTCTGTCACACTCGCAAAAATTCACTAAATTATTCGGCTTTAAAAAATCTCCAAGAACAATTTGCGCCGACGCTTATACCCTACC
This sequence comes from uncultured Gammaproteobacteria bacterium, assembly GCA_964390405.1. Taxonomy (GTDB): domain Bacteria; phylum Patescibacteriota; class Microgenomatia; order Curtissbacterales; family GWA2-41-24; genus WO2-FULL-40-11. Next base: position 457 of record CAYMIE010000088.1, read on the forward strand.
ATTTAAATCCAACTCTTTTCCGTTTGTTTTTATGTACGAGACTCTTCACCACTTTCCCGACCCTCTTCCCCCTCTTTTGGAAGCGCATAGAGTTCTTGCTCCTGGTGGTATTTGCCTTGTCGGCTCAGACCCCATCAAACAATCCTTCAAAATAAGACTCTGGCATAGACCCAATAAACTTCGTCCATGGGAAAAAATTCTCAAATTTCTGCTGATTCTTCCATTCATTTCCAATATTGGAAAAACAGAAGTAGAAGAAGGAATTTTGGAAAGAACCTTTTCTCTGAAAACCTGGCAAGACGCCTTATCAACTTTTGACAGAGTTGAACTAACCATGAAAGCTTTTCCATTCGGCCCGACACAAACAGTTGAAAAAAATTACAAAAAAAACTGGATATTTCCTAAACTAAAAACTCAAATTGCCCTTCATTTATTTGGGGGCGGACTTGAAGCAATTTGTACAAAAAATGGTAAATTTTCAAATTTCAACAAAAATCTCAAACAACTTCTTATCTGCCCCGATTGTCTAAAGCATAAAAAAAAGGAACGGCTCCTTTCTCAAATTTCAAAAATCTCTTACAAGTGCAAATCTTGTCATGCAATCTATTCTGAAAAAAAGCAAGTTCTCGTCCTACTTGAAAGCAACCTAAACAAAAAACTTAAAATTCAATAATGGATTTTCTTTCAAACTATCAAAAAAAGATCTGGCAAAGCTCCGCCTCGCTCAACAATAATATTTTGATATCCTACGTTAAACCGGCAAAAACTGCCCGAATTCTTGACATAGGTGTTTTTAGGGGAATTTTGGCAGTCGAAAGGTTCAAAAACATAAAAAATCCCCACATTCATGCTGTTGATATAGACGACGAAGCAATTTCTTCTGCCAAAAAACTCGGAATAAAAACCAAAAAAATTAACATCGAAAAAGGCCTTCCCTACAAGTCAAATTTCTTCGACATAGTTTCTGCAAATCAAATTATTGAACATTTAGTCGATGTAGATTTGTTTATGAAGGAAATCTACAGAGTACTCAAACCTAAGGGATATCTAATCTTATCCACCGAAAACCTATCTTCATGGCACAATCTCTTTGCCCTTTTAATGGGCTGGCAGGCATTCTCCCAGCATATATCTCACCTCAAAAACATCGGCAATCCCTTAAGAATATGGGGTAACTCAATAGGAGAAGACATTCACAGACAAATATTTACACCAAGAGGCTTAATGGAGTTAACAAAAATTCATCGACTCAAAATAGAAAAAAGCTTCGGTGCTGGATATTACCCTTTTTGGGGCAGCCTCTCAAAAATATTTTCCAAAATCGATCCCACTCACTGCGCTTTTATCGGCCTCAAAGCAAGAAAAATAGCAAAATGAAAATTTCCGTTATCATTTCAACTAAAAACGAGCAGAAAAATATTAAAAGATTATTGAAGAGCCTTAAAAAGCAATCCTTTTCTGGTTTTGAAACAATTTTGGTTGACAATTTTTCTTTTGACCAAACATCAAAAATAGCCAAACCTTTTGTTGATAAACTTCTTCACACAGGCAACGAAAGATCTAGCCAAAGAAACTATGGCGCCAAGAAAGCCTCCGGTAAGTGGCTTCTCTTTTTAGATGCCGATATGCAGCTTAAGAAAAAGGCACTGGAGGAATACTGGCAATTGGCCTCATCATCAAAAAAATCAATAATCGCCCTTCCTGAAATTTCGATCGGTAAAACTTTCTGGGGTAAAGCAATTTCAGTTGAAAGAAACTGTTATATCGGCCAGAATCTTCTAACAGCAGCCAGAATGTTCCCGAGAAAAGATTTCACAAACCAAAAAGGCTTTGACAAAAATCTCATTGCTGCCGAAGACTGGGATCTTACAAATAGATTTATAAAAGCCGGCTTTGACCTAAAAATTGCCAAAACTCCCCTTTTTCACTTTGAACCTGAAGAAAACCTAATAAATATGATAAAAAAAGAAATCTACTACATAAACTATATTGAAATTTACTCCAAAAAATATCCCAAAATATTCTCGAAGCAGTCAAGTATTTCCTACAGACTCAGTCTTTGGGCCAAATCCTGGAATATTTTGATCAAGAATCCTCTCTCAACATTTGGCTTTCTTTTTTATAAGTTCTCGGTCTGGATTCTCTGGCAGTTGAAAAAAAATAATATTATATCCTTTCAAAGCCTACAATAAAATGTCACAAAAGCTTCCTTCTGTTTCTATTGTTTTTCCGGTTTATAACGGCGGTAATCAGCCTTTAGAATGTATCAAATCAATAACAAAGCTTAACTACCCAAAAAATGAATTAGAGACAATTGTGGTCGACAACAATTCAACCGACGGTTCAGGAAAAAGAATCAGAGATAAATATAAGTTTGTAAAAATTATCATAAACAGTACAAACGTAGGTTTTGCCTCTGCCGTTAATCAGGCAATTAAAAAATCGAAAGGAAAATATGTATTTATCGCCAACGACGACCTTGTTTTTGAAAAAAATAGTCTCAAACATCTAATTCTGTATATGCTTTCAAATCCCCAAATCGGAATAACAAGCGGCAAAATATTTTTAAAAAGTAACCCTAAAAAACTTTCATCCGCAGGCTACACCATGAACAAATGGACAGGCAATG
>CAYMIE010000088.1:3095-4208 GCA_964390405.1 uncultured Gammaproteobacteria bacterium
AATGTAAAATCAGATCCCAAACCAAATATCATAAAAGAGGCGGATTGGCTTCAGGGATGTGCTCTGCTGACTACTAAAAAAATCTTAAACTCGGTTGGTTTTTTAGACTCAGAGTACAAACACTTTTTTGAAGATTTCGACCTATGCCTGAAAATAAGACGGGCAGGCTTAAAAGTTGTTTACTTACCAAAAGCCGTCTTCTGGCATGGAGAAAGCATTAGCGCTGACAAAAACAAAAGTTTTAAGTATTATCACTGGTATCGCAGTAAAATTCGCTTCCTGATCAAAAATATGCCATTTATTAATGTCCTAAGCATCCTTCTTTTACAGATATTTCTAATAACCCCTCACAGGGCAATAGTCTTAAGAGATGACAGGTTCTTCCCTTTCTTAAAGGCGTTTTTCTGGAATCTGAAAAATTTGAATAAAACTTTGAAAGCAAGGAATATATAAATGAAAAGTAAACAACAAGTCCTACACCTAGGATGCGGCAACAACAAAATAGCAGGCAGCACAGGTATAGATTTCCTTAAAAATAGCCAGGCAGACATTATCCATAACCTGGATAAACTTCCCTATCCCTTAAAAAGCAACACCTTTTCAAAAGTCGTTGCCGAAAATATACTGGAACACCTTGAAAACTTACCGAAAGTCATGGAAGAAATTCATAGAGTTTCAAAAAATAAAGCCAGAGTTTTTGTTACAACAAGTCACTTCACCAGCGTCGACAGCTTCAATGACCCAACCCATAAACACTTTTTCACTTCAAGGACATTCGATTACTTTGTTGAAGGTGAAGATTTGTACAAATATAAATATTCAAAAGCAAAGTTCAGGAAAATTAAAGTGCTTCTTGGGCCAAAAAACACTCAAAATTTTTTGCTCAATTTGATTCTAAAAGTCATCAACAAAAATAAGGTTTTCTATGAAAAAAGGCTTGCTTATATATTTCCAGTGGGAGTAATTTACTACGAGCTGGAAGTTCAAAAATAACAATGTCTAAATTTCAATTAAAAGAAATTTTAGCCTGCCCCAAATGCAAAACCCCTCTTAAAAAATACATTCCAAAAGGAATATGTCCCAAATGCCACTTGGAATTTAAAAAAGAAGCCG
>CAYMIE010000089.1:0-1299 GCA_964390405.1 uncultured Gammaproteobacteria bacterium
TGGCGATGTTATATTAAAGATAATGACCAATTTACAAATCCCAATTATCAAACTTAATTTTAGATTCAAATTTTGCAGTTTGGATTTTGGAGTTTGGAAATTTATAAAAGGTTTCACAATCATCGAACTCTTGATTGTTATGTCGCTTTTGGGAATTGCCACTACTTTGGTTTCGGCAGCTTATCTCTCTTTTGAAAAAAGAGAAAGAGTAAAAAGTGCAGCCTTAGATTTAAAAAGTAATTTACGACTTGCTCAGAACAAGGCACTATCCGGTGACAAAGGAATAGCTGGATCTCCAGCAACTGAAATCTGTGATACTTTTTCAACTCTCGTTGGTTGGTTTGTGAGGATTAACACCGGAAGCCCTAATTATGAAGTTGTTGGTAGTTGTCAAACTACTTCCGGCGAGGTGGGATTTTCTACTAAAACTTATGCGTACCCGGATGGTGTTTCTTTAACACATATTAATTACGACGGTGCTTATCCTGAGGACTTTGTAAATACAACAGTTAATATTCTTTTTAGACCAATCGAGCGCGAGGTCTATTTTTTTAACAGTTCAACCCCGCCATTTTTAGATGGTACAGGAAATATTATTACTGCTGGTTTGCTTGAAGAACCTGCCAGTGGTCAGATTTCCTTGCGTTTAAGGTTGGAAGGTTTTGATACTATTTATGATGTGAATATTTCGACTTCTGGAGAAATTAATGAGAAAAAATTATAAATTAGGGCAATCGTTGATTGAGGTTGTAATTAGCATTGCTATTGCTGCTATTTTAGCAATTTCGCTAATTTCAACTACCCTTATCACTCAAAGAACATCACAGTCTGCTCGTAATAATACGGAAGCTACAAAGTTAGCTCAAGAATGGGTAGAACAGTTGAGAGTGTTTAGAGACAGGCACGATTTTGCTGATTTGGATACAAACGCATGTCGTTTGGATACACAACTAGATCCAGACAACTGGGCGCTACGAGGCCCTATATGCCCTGTGGATGTTGTTCTTGGTACTGTGACTTTTCACAGGTCGCTTATTATTGAAGATCTCGATTCGAATAAAAAGGCAGTTACAATCTTGGTTACTTGGGATGAATCGGGCGGGCAAAGGGAAGTTAAGCATGAAACGATTTTCAGCGATTGGGAGTCATTTTAGCTTCAAAGTAGCCTCGTAATTATTATTGTTTGTGCTATAGTTTAGTTAATGATGCGATTTGAATTGCTACATTGCTACATTGCTACATTGCTGAATAGAAATAAACAATTTAACAATTTAACAATTAAACAGTTTCGTTTTGGTT
>CAYMIE010000089.1:1309-4187 GCA_964390405.1 uncultured Gammaproteobacteria bacterium
GGCCTTCGGCTCTGAGGCTCAGGCTCGAAGAGTTACAGGTTACAGAATTAAAAAATCATTTCACTTTTCGCTCTTCACTATTCACTCTCGCCGAAGGCGAGCCGGCTACACGCTGATTGAATTGTTAGTGGTGTTGGGAATTATGACCATGACAGTCGGGGCACTTACTGTTTTTCTGACATCTGTTTTTAGGGGAACAAATAAGGCTAATGCTTCTGCTGAAGTAAAGCAAAACGGGCAGGCAGTTTTGGATTCTCTTGAAAGACAAATAAGAGGGGCAATCAATGTTGTAGATAACGCTCCTAATTACATTAGGCTTGAGCGTGAATTTGGTGATCCACTGCATATAGCATGTATTAGTGAATTAACTGATAATTATAAAAGCAGAATAGCGGTGGCGCAGGATCCGCGTCCCATATTAATCGAAAGTGATCAAAGCTGGAGAAGTGTTTCAAATGATGACTGGGATAATGGTATTAGTATTAATCCTTGCACAATTACCGTAAGCCCTGCTACTATTTCCAGTTCGGGATTGCCCGTGCCGGCAATAGTTTCCATAAGTTTTACAGTCCAAAAGGATTCTGAAAGAGTTGAATTTGCCGGTAAAGCCGATTTTAGAACTACCATTTCTCTGCGCCAGTATTGACTCTCTGAAGCAGTTGACATTTAGCCTGTGACATTTGACAATGGAATAAGATATGAAGCAAGGTCAGATTTTGATACTTGTTCTCTTGGCTGTTGTTGTAGTTTTAGCAATTGGTCTTTCGGTTGCCTCCAGAAACATTACTAATTTGCGAACTTCTACACAGACAGAGCAATCCCAGAGGGCTTTCACAGCTGCCGAAGGCGGCGTAGAAGATGTGTTATCTGATCTTCCGGCTTATGCTAGAGCTGATTCTGGTCTTGGGTGTAATCTAGCTGGTGATATATCTACTTGCGATGTGGATGTTGGCGGTCTTGAAGCAAAAGTTCAGGTTAAATCTTCTCCTGTTTATGAAGAGCAAACCAGGCCTGGTTTTGTGGCGCAGGTAGATCTAGATGGGTTTTCTGGAAATAATGTTAAGGTTGAATGGGCAAAAGGAAATGCTGAGTTTTCGGATGAAGATGGCGGATCGGCAGCAGTGGAAATTTCGCTGGTTTATGGTGCATCTCCGTACGATATTGAAAGATGGTATTTTTCGGGAAATCTAATAAGAGTTGGGGAGAATGCTCCGCTTATTTCTAATCCTTCTGGTACTTTATCGTGTACTCCCGATGGATTCCTGCACTGTGTAGTCGTAGATATTTCATCTTTTCAACCGCCTCAAGTTTTAAGAATCAGACCTTTTTTCACTAGAACAACCGTCAAAGTTGCGGGTGTTGATGAACCTTTAGGTCTTCAAAAGTATGATGTTTCATCTACCGCAAAAACAGAAATCGGAGTTACCAGAAAAGTGCAGGTAAGCAGATCCCGCCTGCCGCAAGTGCCGGCTGTATTTGACTATGCAATTTATTCGGAGAACGATATTATAAAATAAATGGAAAAGAAAAAAATTATACTTTCTTTAATCGGTTTAGGCGCGCTGATAATTCCGGTAGTGTTGCTTATTTTCTTTACGAATCGGAGCGCTAAGCGGCTCGAAACCACTTCGGAAAATAGAAGTATTAATCCTGAGACAGTTCAGGAGGTAGTTAGAAAGATTCCGACTCCGGCACCTGTCATATTGCCTTCTCCCAGCCCGGCCACAGTGTCAGCCGAGCTGGAACTGGAGGGAAGCCCGTCAGCACAGTAATAAGAGTTATGCCTGCCCAAATTTTCGGATTAGATATAGGTAGATCGTTTATAAAAGTTGTCCAAGTAAAAGTTAGCGGAAGCGCAAGCACGCTAATTGCAGCTGGCAGTGCAGCGACTCCAGTAGACGGTATGAGAGCAGAAGCAAAGCCCCAACTTCAGGAGCTGGCGGAAGCTATTAAATCTCTTGTAAAAAGCGCCAAAATTCATACTAATAAGGTTGTTGTATCAATGGTGGAAGCCCAAGCTGTCACAAGGCTAATTGAATTGCCTAATTTAACGGACAAAGAACTTTCAGCAGCGATTAACTTCGAAGCAGACCAGTATATTCCCTTACCGATTAAAGACGTGAATTTGCAGTATAAAGTTTTGTCCCGTCCTTCACCTGGCAGTGGTGGAAAGATGTCTGTACTATTGGTGGCTGCACCTAAAAGAGTAATTGATAAGTATTTGGAGGTGGTCAAAATGTCCCAACTGGCACTTACTGCTATAGAAACTGAGTCGTCTGCGCTTGCCAGATCACTGTCAAGCAAAAAAGATCCATCCTCACTGATTATTTCTATGGGAGCATCGTCTACAGAACTTGTCCTCGTCAAAGAAGGAAATATTTTTTTCACGCGGTCAATTGCTTCCGGTGGCATATCTTTGACTAAGGCTGTTATGGCAGAGTTTAACTTGGCACAAAATCAGGCAGAGGAATATAAAATGGCCTACGGTATTTTGGAGGATAAACTTTCGGGAAAGATCGCCAGAATATTAAAGCCAGTATTGGAAGTTGTCGTTGCCGAAATTCTGAAAGCAATTGATTACGCCCGATCGCATATGGGAGACCAGCCGCTTTCCAGAATTATTATTTGCGGCGGGGGTGCATATTTACCGGGACTAGCCGAGTTTATAGCCGAAAAAACAAGTGTTGAAGTTTCACTGGGCGATCCTTGGGCAAATTTTAGCAAAGAAGGATTGGCATTAAAAATACCTGGCCAGGGCAGTTTTTATGCTGTTGCAACAGGCTTGGCTTTAAGAACTTGAGGTTTAAGATTAGGTGTGCAAAAAGATCGAAATTTTGATAGGCTGAAATTAGTTAATAAAAAATAAAACTAAGTTATG
>CAYMIE010000090.1:0-4147 GCA_964390405.1 uncultured Gammaproteobacteria bacterium
TAGTAAATTTATTAATTCTATCCACAATAGGTAGCAAATTATATAGACTGGAGCGCTTTTAAGCAAGAAAGCGTGGCGTTTTGCTTAACTGTTAATTTGAGCAGGTTTTACCGTAGTAGCTTTTAATAATGTCAATATCTTTGGTGTCAACATTGCCGTCAGCGTTTAAGTCGTAGCGTTTTTCACTTGTCCCCTGCTTATTAGCGACAGCGAGGATATCACTAAGGTCTACTGACTTATCATTTTTGAAGTCCGGAGGCCAGGCAGCGTCAGATAAGTTGTCGGGGCAGGCATCAAATTGATCGGTACCTATTGCCAGCTCTATAGCGTTATTAAACCCATCTTTATCAGAATCAGTATCAGGTGCAGGTAGAGCTACTTTACAGCCGGTGAATGTTGTTATTTGTCCGGCCAAATATTGTCTAATTAAAGCAGCGTCTATGCTGGTTATCTTTCCATCGCCATTGACATCTGCTCTAACTATTCTGTCGAAACCGCTAAGTAATTTAATGTTTGCTACGTGATCAACAATTGCCTGAGCATCTGTGTCGTCCAATCTATTTTCTCCTCCGGTAACATCTCCCATTGGGGGGCATGGACCACGGGAGGAAATACTGGGGAGAGGTGTAGGAGTACTGCTATTTTCAGCGGGACATTGAGGGAATGTTGTTATTTGGCCGGACAAATATTGTCTAATCAAACTAGCGTCACTGCTGGTTATTTGTCCGTCTTTGTCTACGTCTGCTCTAGTTTGTCTGTCGAGATCATTGGAAGGAATTATGTTAATACCTGCACGATGATTAAGGATAGCTACAGCGTCCTGGTCATCCAATATGCCGTCGCGATTTACGTCACCAATTGGGCGGCAGGGACCAGTTGGGCTAATGGAAATTGAAGACGCAGGATTTTGGTTTTCTTTTATCCTTGCGGCTGTTGCTTTCTGTTTAAATTCTTCTGCTTTTTGGCAGTATTTTGCGTAGCGAACTGGATCTCTTTTACAGATACTCTGGTAAATATTGGCTCTGGATAATAATCTTTCGCTTGAAGCTGTGTGATTGGCAAAAATAGCGATAGATGCGATCGCGAAGAAACTGACGAACACAATCGCCATAATCCCCAAATGAATTATGCCGGATTTGAATTTAGGCAGCATACGAACTAAAACTCTCTATTTTTAGTATGCCACTTTAGCCAACAGTTATCAACTAATTAAATAACTTGCTGCAGCTTTCAAAAAGTGAGAATTCAGCCAAAAGTTCCAGAGAAAATATTCTCCAGAAAATTTTTAATCGGCTGGGGGGGTTGGTAAATCGTGAATTCGGTAGCTACCAATGTTGCCGAAATTGTAATTAAACCCATTGCCAGAAGGAGAAGAATTAGAATTGTTAACTTAAGAGGTGTAATGAATTTTTTAGGTTTCTGTTCTAAGTCTTGCGCTGTATTTGCCAGAGGCTGGGTTGGCAGGGGCGTGTTGGCGACGGGAGGGGTAGCCGGAGGTTCTGTGAACTTTTGCTCTTTGGGCATGGCGCTAAACTGGTCTGAACCGCGTCTGAGCTTTTTGAAAAATGGCTCGTCTGTTTTTTTATTCTCTTTTAGGGGTGGCAAATCTGTGGCGTCGGTTTTAGGGGCAACCGGAGACTGAGTCTCAAGCGGCGTTTCTTCGCTGGGTGCAATTTGATCTGCCGGCTTATTCTTGGTTTCGTCCATTAACTTAAGGATAAGTTGATGGACGAAGAAGTGTCAAGTAGATTTTAGTATAATATGCAAGTATTTAGGCGCGTCGTTCAATGGTAGGACCTTGGTCTCCAAAACCAACGACGGGGGTTCGATTCCCTCCGCGCCTGCTTTTTTGTGCCTCAAAGCGATGGTGATTTTAGGCAGTAGTTGAGTTGTGGACTTGGAGGATTGGTATTGTAGCAAAGAGCATCAGGGTTAGAAGAAAGATCAGGGCTCTTGGTATTTTCCAGTTGGGCCCAAAGAGTGAAAGTAAGTTTATCTGCGGGTACAAAATAACAGTAAACATTGTTAGTTTGGCAGGTAGTGCTACCAACTGGGGGAGGAGGTTCTGTAGTAGAAGGTTCAAACCCGACATCCGCCTCACCATATATCGTAGCTGTGTCTGTAGGAGAACTTATCATGTCATCACTAGCGGCTTTATAGTTCGAACTATTGACAGTTACATTTCCTTGAGTATAAGAAGTGGTAAGAGAATTAAGACAGTAATTAAGTGCGAGGCCGGTATTTACGTCTTTGGATCGCACTGCAACAATGTAGCTTGTTCCTGCAGTTACAGGATAAGGGGTTATGGGTTCGTAAACCCAGGTGCTAGTTCCTGCCGCTGTTACGTTTTTGCTTGCTAATATCGTTGTTCCTGTGGAATCATAGAGTTTTACGGGTCTAGACCCACTATTGCATCGCAGGCCCAATTGGGTAATCTGCCCATTGACGTTTGGCGTAAATTTATAGCCCATATTCCAATCAACTAAATTGAAAGAGACGTTCGCTGCGGATAGGCCTTTATCCTGCAAAGGATGCTCTGTAACGGCTGCAAAAACTTCTGAAGGTTTGGTTAAATTATCAAAAACATATTGAAAAAAGTTTCCAAAAGCTAGGAAAATAGGTAAACTGGTTTGGATGGGGTCTTTGATTGGTTTCTGCAAATAGTCTTTGAGTCCCGGAATCCAGTTTAAAGATCCATCGGAAGCGAAGTATTCGTCGTTTGTGGTATCGGCGGACGGAAAATTATCATAATCCCGATAGTAAAGAATTAGTGCGGATTTTAAGGCACCCAGATCTTGTTTGCGCCTTACGTCCCGGCTTTTTTGCTGAGCAGTAGTGTATGTTGCCGTGCCGATTGTTGCTAAAATTCCGATAATTGAGATGACGACGATGAGCTCAATCAAAGTGAAACCAAGTTTAACTTTGAAGTGATGAGAATTGAGTTCATAATTCATAGATTTCTTACTATGATCTACGATCTCTGATCTCAGAGCTTTATGGAAGGGCATTAATTACAGCTTAGGGTTTTGTAACAGTATTCGCAAGCATGATGTGATAAGCCCATTGCAACAACCTTAAAAGGGTGCGTCCTTGTTATAGGTTTAAAGTAGTCTTTTACAAGAAGTGTTTTACAAGAAGTTCTTAAAATGCTAAACTCTATGATTGCTAAAATAAAATGGCCAAATCTAAACGTGTATTTTTTCAACTAGAATGTAGTGCGTGTAAATCTCGCAATTATACGAGTTCAAAAAACCCGGACAACATTACACTGAAAACAAAATCACAAAGTACAAAGTTGTCTTTTAAGAAGTACTGTAAACGCTGCCGCAAGATTACAGAGCATAAAGAAGTTAAGATCTCCTAATTCTCACTTCGTGTACTGATAGCTGCCTTTTCTGATTTCCCAGCTGCCACCCGGGCCAGAGGAGAATTTTGCAGAGGCCAGGCCAGAGGCATAAGTTAAAGTTGCCGAGTTTCGCATGATCAGTTTTTTGGCAACTAGAGCATTAACTTGGGCCGATTGGGAAAGCTCAGCACCGCCGTCGAGGGCGTAAAAAACCGCATTGGCCCCTTGATTAGATACTGACATGGCTGGGTCCAGTGTCGAAGTTGTCACCACCAGTATGTAACCCGGCGGGCTGGCGCTATTGGGGTTGAAGGCACCACCTTGCTCGACAGTGATAGTGCCATTGGTAATTATGACAGTTCCTTCCGATCCAAAGCTTTGACTCAAATTAACTTGCGTGCCGCCGTTTCGCACTATTATATTGCCGTTTTCCACATAGATTGGGCCCGTTACGGTAACTTTTGCTTGATTAGAAATAGTTAAATTACCTATGTATTTTTTTGGCCCGATGCTGGCAATTACGCCGTCGATATTGCAAGAGCTGGGAGTAATTGCGCAATCGATAATGCCTCCGGCAGTAGCCTCATCTTTCCAGAGCTGGTAATCGATGGTGGGCATATCTTCGGGTTCTTGATTTTCTTCAATTACACCCGAAGTAACGGTTATCGGTGGTGAATCAATGGTGCCAACAGCATATGCTTCGCCGTCGATTGTTTGCTGGCTGCCGTTGCCTGCTGAAATATTACCGTTTGAGTAGATGTTGCCGTTTATTGTTGTTGACTGGGTCATGGTAATGCCACC
>CAYMIE010000091.1:0-2919 GCA_964390405.1 uncultured Gammaproteobacteria bacterium
AGTAGCCTGGCAGTTGAATCTATTATTGCCATTGAAGCTATTTCTCCGCCGGTTAGAATATAGTCTCCTATTGAAATCACTTCGTCAACAAATTGCTCTACTCGTGCGTCTACCCCTTCGTAATGGCCGCAAATTATCGCCAGAGATTTCTTTTTTGAATATTTTCTAGCCTTTCTCTGGTTATATTTTTTGCCGGATGCGCTCAGGAGAATTGAATATGGTTTGGGTTTAATTGACTCAAGGGCACGTGCGACCACATCTACTTTTAAAATCATGCCCTTTCCTCCTCCATAGGGCCGATCGTCTACTGTTTTGTGTTTGCCCTGCGCGAAGTCACGGATATTAATGGTTTTGATCTTGATAATTTTGTTATCGACAGCCCTTTTTATAATGCTTTGCGTAAAAGTTGAGGAAAATGTTTGGGGGAAAAGAGTCAGGACATAGAATGTCACGCTTCCGAAACCTCGATAGTTGTAAACAGATCTTCTTTAATACTTCTTATTTTTACTAAATTTTTGATTGATTTGATCATTTTGCCTTCTTTGCCAATTACTTTGGCAATATCTTTTTTGGGCACGCGAATAGTGTATTTTACATTTTTCCCTTCCTGAGATTTTTCTATAGAAACTTTTTTGATATTTTCTACGAGTGGTTCAAGAAGACTTTCTATTAGATCCTGCATTTTTATCCTTTTCTAGAAGTTTACTGACTGCTTCAGTCGGCTTAGCGCCACGAGAAACCCAATAAGCAACCCTATCAGCTTTTATATCTAGATTAACGGCTTTATTCTCATGCGGCAGGAAATAGCCCAATACTTCAAGGAACTTGCTGTCTCTTTTGCTCCTAGTGTTTTGCGCAACGATCCGGTAAGAGATCCTGTTCTTTTTGCCTGTTCTTGCAAGCCTTAATTTAACGCTCATGGTTTAATGATTACAGATTATCTCAAACATGGGTAGTTAAGTTCAAGTTTTAAATACTGACAAGAGCACTTTGCGCTGCATTTTGTGCAGCTTGCTGTTTGTTTTTGCCCTCTCCTGTTCCTAGTAGCTTTGTTCCCATGTAGACGCCTATTTGAAATTGTCTCGAGTGGTCCGGACCCCAGCTAGAGATAAGTTTATATGTCGGGGAAACCTTGTATTTTTTTTGCATCACTTCTTGCAGTTTTGATTTGTTGTCTGAAACTGCCGACTTGGTCAAAATTTTCCAGTCTTTGAGTATGGTTTCTTTGATGAACTTTTCGACTGTTTCAAATTTTTGGTCAAGGTAAATAGCACCAACAAGCGCTTCATATGTATTGGCACGAGTTGAGCTGTTGGTGCGGCCGCCGGATTCCTCCTCGCCTTTGGAAAGATACAGATACTTGCCGAGAGCGAGTTTCTGGGCAATTTTGGCGAGGGTTTCAGTCCTGACTAAGGATGCCCTCAGTTGAGTTAGTTCTCCTTCAGGGCTGTTGGGAAGTTGACTGTAGAGAAACAATGAAACTACTATTGACAGAACCGAATCACCCAAAAACTCCAGCCGTTCGTTGGAAGAGCCTTTGAATTTTTTGTGCTCGTTCAAATAAGACCTGTGGACGAAAGCGTTTTTGAGAAGGTTTTTATTTTCAAATTTTACCGAGATTTGTTTTTCTAAGTCAGATAAGCTATAAGTGGCACGAAGTTTGTCTGTGCTTGCGAGTGTTTTAATTGGATGAATCGACATTTTCGAAAATGTAGGCAACCAAATCAGAGACTTTTTTTATGGAAGGCAGTTTATCTTCTGAAATGGTAAGGCCATATTTTTCCTGGACACTGGAAATAAGATCTTCAATTTCAAGATCGGTTATATTTAGATCCGAATCAAAATATGAATCTTCCTCTATTTTTTCTTCGGCAATGCCGAACTCTTTATGAATAATTTTTTTTAGATCTTCAAATATTTCGCTATCAATCATTGTTTAAATTTGCCTTTGACTACTGAGCCAAGGACGCCATTTACAAAGTTTGGAGACGAATGAGAGCCAAACTGTTTGGCAAGCTCCACCGCCTCGTCAATCACAGCTTTATAAGGTTCTTTTTTTTCTTTAAATTTTAATTCCCATATGGCCAAACGCAGTGTGGCTAGGTCAATAGAGGGAATTTGATTCAGGGGCCAAGCAGGGGCATTTTTGGAAATTATTTTGTCGATTTTTTGTCGGTTTTTAAAGATTTGGTATGCGTCAGAAGTTTCAGCAAGTTGAGTAACCCTGAAGTTTTTTTCAAACAGCTGTTTCATAGTTTTTACTCTTAACTGGTGTCTGGGATCGGATTTATTCTTCATTTATATTTGCCACATTTTTGGCAAAGCTGGTGAGGAATTTTGAGTTCAGTACAGTTTGAACATTTAACAAGTTTGGGAAGAGATATCTTTTTTGTCGATTTGCGAACTCTAGTGCGACTTTTCGCGTGCTTTTTCTTTGGTAAGGGTGTCATATTTTAACTATAAACTATAAACAGAAAAGAATAAACTTGAAAAAGTATCAAGAGGTCAAGGAATCTAAAAGTTAAGGGGATTATATCAGCTTAACATAAAATGTCAATTTGGTTCGGAATATTGCTCTTTGAGCGCAGATATTTTTCCTTTTAGAAGCGGATGTTTTTTAAGATTTGGGTCAGAGTCAATGATCCCTTTAGCCTGAAGTTGCGCGACGGTTATCGATTGGCGGTTGGAAAAATCGGCGATTTTGAAATTTTCGAAACCGGATTGTTTAAGCCCAAAAATTTCACCTGCGCCGCGCATATTTAAATCAATTTCAGCAAGTTGGGCACCTACGTGAATTTTTTCCATGCTTTTGAGGCGTTTAAGCGAATTTTGGGCATTTGAATCGGTAAACAGGAAGCAATAGGATTTATGTTCTCCCCTGCCGACTCTTCCTCTGAGTTGGTGTAGTTGGGCAAGCCC
>CAYMIE010000091.1:3019-4140 GCA_964390405.1 uncultured Gammaproteobacteria bacterium
ATTTTTGCTGACTGATCTAAAAAGAGTTTGGCTCTTTGGGCAACTCCGAACCTGTGTTGTTCGTCAACCACGACAAGTCCTATTTGTCTGTCTGGTTTGAAGGAATTCAAAAGGGCGTGAGTACCGCAGGTAATGTGACCCTTTTGTTTCTTGCTTGAGGTCCAAATACCAACTTTAATTTTGAAAGGTTTAAGAATTTGCGCTAAGGTTTTTTGGTGTTGAAAGGTAAGAATTTCTGTTGGAGCTGCTAAGATGGTGTCGAAGTTGTTATCAAAAGCAATAAGTGAAGCAGCTGCAGCAACTACAGTTTTGCCTGAGCCAACATCGCCTTCCAACAATCTGTTGGTGGGTTTTTCTTGTTTGAGGTCGCTGATGATCTCAGCCATAGCCTTTTTTTGAGCATCTGTCAGTTCGAATGGTAGGCTCTTTGTGAATTCTTCGATTCTCGTATCTTTGACAGTTAATTTTGGAGCTTTTTTTAGTTTTTGCCACTGGAGTTTTTTGATGATCGACATAAGAGAAACTAAAAAAATTTCGTCAAATGATAGCCTTTTTCGCGACATTTCAACCTCTTGGTAATTTTTGGGAAAGTGGATTTTTGCTAAAGCAGAATTTAGAGCAGCTAGGTTTTGGTGTTTAATTATCGGCTGCGGGAGAAAATCTCTCAAATTATGTAAATAAGAAGGCAGTAATTTGGCGATTTTTGCTCGAATCCATTTGGACGTTAAACCTTCTGTTTCGGGATAAATGGGAACAAGTCGGCCGGTGTGTAAGGTAGAGTGATTAGGGATCCTTCGACTTTGTTCAGGACGAGTCAGTGATGAGTGATCAGTCGATCTGATAACTTCGTAGGATGGTGAGATAAGTTTGGGGTGATTGCCGTCTAATTGAACCTTACCGGAAAGAGAAACCGGCAAACCTGCTTTTAGAGTTTTTGTTAAGTATGGCTGATTAAACCAGATAACTTCTATAGTGCTAGATTGGTCTGCAACAGTGGCAACGGTGACAAACTTGCCGCTTCGTGTTCTAATGTTTCTAATTTGCCAAATTACACCTTGGATGCTGATTTTTTCACCGGGAGTTAAGTTTGAGATAGTAGATATTTGCGAAAAATCGTCGTA
>CAYMIE010000092.1:0-1992 GCA_964390405.1 uncultured Gammaproteobacteria bacterium
ATTGGTGATTGTGCTCAATGATTTTGGTATAATGCTTCAGCTTTTATTTTACGAAATAATTATTAAAAGAATTAGATATTTACTCCAGTGAAAACAGTCTTCTTTTTAGCATAGAGTAAATCTTAATTATAATCTGCCAATTATTGATAGGTTAGGTATTTTAAAATACCTGATTTTTGTAATCTGAAAAATATAAAAGGGAATTTATGAAAGCATTAATAATAGCAGCTGGAAACGGTACAAGAATGCAACCCGTAACACAAGGTCGGCATAAGTCGCTTATGCCTCTTTTGGGCTTAAAGATTATAGAACGGGTAATTTTAGGCGCAAAAGAAGCGGGAATATACGAGTTTGTAATAGTAACAGGTTATAAAGGCAAAGAACTTCGAGAATTTCTTGGCAACGGCGCAAAATACGGTATTTCGATATCCTTTGTTCAAAATGACAATTGGGAAAAAGCGAATGGAATTTCAGCTCTTGCAGCCCAAAAATACTTTAGTGAAAATTTTGTTCTTTTAATGAGTGATCACGTATTTAGCCCAAAAACGCTGATAAGAATTCAAAGGCTTAAACTCAAAAATAATGAATGCGCCCTGGCAATTGATAAAAATCTGGATTCCGTTCTCGATGTTGGTGACACAACGAAAGTTACAGTTAAAAACGGTAAGGCTATTGCTTTAAACAAAAATCTTGAATCCTACAATGCTTACGATACCGGAATGTTTGTTTGCTCTCCTTATATTTTTAAGGTTTTGGAAAAATCTACTAAATTGGGTAAAAATTCCTTGAGTCATAGTATGAGGGTGCTAATATCGGAAGGTAAACTTAGAACTTTGGATAATAAAGGCCGCTTTTGGGCAGATTGTGATACCTGGGAAGACATTCAATTTGCAGAAAAAAAACTTTTACAAAATTTATTCAAAACTGCAGATGGCATTTTGTCCAAAAGATTTAACAGGAAAGTTTCTACTTTTATAACGCGCTTTTTAGTTAAAACACCAGTTACTCCAAATATGATTTCTGTTTTTATTCCGGCTTTGGCTATTTTAACTTTTTTTCTGCTTTCGAAGGGCACTTACCCTTGGCTTATTATCGGCGGCTTAATGATTCAATTTTTGTCTATCATAGATGGCTGTGATGGTGAAATCGCCAGACTCAAATTCAGGAAATCTTTTTTTGGAGCATGGCTTGATCCTATTTTAGACAGATACGTGGATATGTTTTTGATAGCTGGAATGGCTTATGGGTATTGGAATGCAACCGGTAGCAAGTTTGTTCTGTTTATGGCAATTATGGTCATGTTCGTTGATGTTTTACAGGACTATATGTCTGCTAAATATTTTCTGATTACGCGTAAAAAATTAAATGCATCTCTTGACTTCCCCTTCAAAAGGGATATCAGAATGTTAATTTTAGCCCTTGGTGCCATTACTGGCCAGATTCTAGTTTCGTTTTTGGTATTTGCTATAGCTGTTAATATAAAGGTGGTTTTAAAAGTTATTAATGTGAAAAGAGTTAACGACAAGTTAACAATTAATTTAGAACCCAAAAAGTTCACTTCGATAAACTCAGTGTAAACATTTCGTAAATCATAATACTGAGTAGAATCGAAGTACTCAATGTAAACTCCTTCATTTCATTGGGGATGTTGGATTTGGACTTGGTATTTGTTATAATGTGGTAACTTAATCGGTAATCAGATCGTAAGATAGTTGAACTTCTTTTTTAACTTCTTCTTCGAATAATTCCCATTAAGTAGTAAGAAAGGAGGAAAAATATGGCAAAAAGATTATTTGTTGGAAGTTTACCTTATTCGGTTACTCAAGGCCAGCTTGAAGAGTTATTTTCTCAAGTCGGTAAGATTGAAAGCTGTAATTTAATTACAGATAAGTTTTCGGGTCAGAGTAAAGGTTTTGCATTTGTGGAAATGACGACAGATCAAGAGGCAAAAGACGCAATCGCTAAATTTAATAATTATGAAATTGATGGACG
>CAYMIE010000092.1:2092-4138 GCA_964390405.1 uncultured Gammaproteobacteria bacterium
TGTTTTAAACGCGTTTTTGAACCCGATTCCAAAAAAAAATTCGCCTTTGGGATTTAAAGTAAGCTATGGAGTTTCTTATAGCTTCGAGCAAGCTCAATGGTACGGGCTTGATGGAAGAGATGCCTTTGTTGAGCTTTTGGATACTACAAGATTTGACTGGGTAAGGCTGCCCTTTTTTTGGGATCAGATGGTTGATAAAAAAGGAAGTTTAAAACTTGAGGATTTGGAATTTGCAATTTTAGAAGCGAAGAAAAGAAATGTGAAAGTTGTTATTGCCCTAGGTGCTAAAGTGCCCTATTACCCCGAGTATCATTTGCCCCGGAGTATTAAAAATCAGCTGAAATTTGGTGAGACGATAGGCCTTGACCATCCGATTGCTGCGGAGATTTTGGAAATTGATAAAAAAGTAGTTAGGGAACTGTCGAAATATGACAATATCTCACACTGGCAAGTGGAAAACGAGCCGTTTTTAGCTAACGTTAATAATTGGAAAATAGATGAGAGTTTACTATCAGCAGAAATTGAAGTTGTCAGAGAGAATGATCCCAAGATGCGACCGGTAATTTTGAATCATGTAGGCCCGGCAGTTTTTGATAAAAGATACAAGAGTTTGCTCTCTCTCCTTTTACCGGGCGATGTATTTGGGGTTAATGCCTATTTTAAAACACAAGGTGTTTATTTGATGGCATTTAGAATTTTTGGTAAAGAGGTTAAGATTGATTGGCCGCACTTTTTAGTTTGGCCTGTGCAATCCTGGAGTGGTTTTTCCCCTAATTTTTCTAATTTGAAAAAGGAATCGGAAAAAAGAGGTGTGGATTTCTGGATTCTTGAAGTTCAATCGGAGCCTTATATTAGAGCTCTCGATGATGCGAAAAGGAATCAGAGCTATTTTACTGCCGGCGATATTGAAGCGGCTTCTACTTTTTTAAACTCTTTTCGAATTAACTCGATGGGGTTATGGGGTGCCCACTTTTGGCAATATAGAGCGCGTATTGGTGATAAATCGTGGGAGGATTCTGTTAAAAAACTTATTAATTGATTACTGATTGTAGAGCTTGTAAGAGATTGAGAGCTGGATTGCCGAGATTTTGTTGTCGCCCTCTATTGTAAAAGACGCGGTTTGCTCACCAACAGTTGAGAGGCCAATAAAAGTGTCTGCAAGCTGAGTGTTTTTAGTTTTAAGATTTTGGATTGTGGTATTTTGTTGGTTAAAGGTGAAGGGCAAGCCTTGGCTGATGTAGTCCATTTGATCTACCGCTTCGTCCGGTATCATTGGCTCACAACATTCGGAGGACATGAGAGAAAAATTGACTTTTGGCTGTTTCATATAGCCTGCCAGAGCCTGATAGTTTTTGGAATTTACCGCTGCTTCAATTTGTTCTTCAAGTTCTTTGCTGGTTAGTTTCTTTTTGGTTTCAGGCGACGGGCTTTGTGCTTCTTTTTGTGGGCTTTGCAAAAAGGTAGGTGGCTGCGAGGAGGACTGAAGTTGTTTTGTGAGCTTTTGATTTTGAACTATGAAGTAAGCAATCCCTGTTGCAAGAATAACAAGGATTAAAAGTAGTACAAAGAGTTGGAGTTTTTTCACTACATCTTGAGAATAATCAAAATTGAGGCTGATGTCAAAATATGATTTAATGCATAGGTGAATAAAGTCGCAGTTGTAACTGGAAGTGCTAAGGGTTTTGGCAGGGCACTGGTTTTGGCGCTAGCCGATTATGGCTATACGGCTGTTGTGCATTATCGAAAAAGCCGAAAAGAAGCGGAAGAAGTTCTTAGGTTGGTTTGCAAAAAATCTCCTGATTCAATAATTGTTTCGGGAGATTTAAGAAAAAAGAAAGATGTTGAAAAAGCTTTCAGGGACATTATTACAAAATTAGGCAGAGTTGATCTTTTAGTAAATAATGTGGGCAATTTTATTTATAAAGAGTTTAGTAAGACCTCATTTGACGAGTTTCGAGATGTAGTGGAGTCAAATATTTACAGTACGTTTTTATGCAGCCGGGCGGTTTTGCCGTTAATGAGAAAACAAAGGAGCGGTCATATTAT
>CAYMIE010000093.1:0-3991 GCA_964390405.1 uncultured Gammaproteobacteria bacterium
CTTGCGGCACATCGTTAAGAAGTGCCACATTTTGAGAAATATACGAATATCTCACACCCAAAAACGGCCTGGAAATTTTGCCGCCGCTTTTGGTAAACTCATCAATCAGCTGCTTGGCAATATTGATTTTAATTGCAAAACCAATATTTTCGGCAGAAGCAACAGCCGTATTTATACCAATCACCTGCCCGGCAATGTTTACCAGTGGCCCGCCGGAATTGCCCGGATTAATAGCAGCATCTGTTTGCACCAAATCATCAAGCCTTTCGGCAATTCCTGTCGAAGGATCAAAAGGGGTTACCCCGCGGCCTAAACCAGAAACAACTCCAACAGTTACCGTATTCTGGAATCGGCCTAGTGCATTGCCGATGGCGATCACTCTCTGCCCAACCTTCAAACTGTCAGAATCACCAAGCTCCACCGGCTTTAAGTCACTAGCATCAACTCTCAAAATTGCCAAATCGTTAAAAGGATCTCTGTTAATTTCCTTAACTTCCAGTTCGCGAACCTGACCATTGTCACTGATAATTGCCGTATATTTTTCACTGTCAGAAGAAACAACGTGCTTATTGGTAATAATTAAACCACTGCTGCTGACTACAAAGCCTGTTCCAATACCCGATTGGGTAGAATCACCCTCTTGGGGAATTCCAAAAAAGTTAATGCTTGGGCTATTCTCAACCGCTATTGAAACTACCGACGGTGACACTGCTTCTACAACATTGATAACTGTCGATTCCTCTTCAACTACCCTTTGCTTTTCTAAAACTTTACCGTTTTCAAGAGCCGGCGAGGGCACTTTACCGAAAAACCTCAAGGCGCCGTAAATACTCAAAATCCACAGTGCAACTACAATTAAAATAATCGCCAAAATTGAAGATTTGAAGTTTTTAAACATTATATTTCCTCAAGCGCTCTGTCAAGTTGGGGATCCCGCTTCGCCTCTCTGTCTTCTGCATTTAATTCGACAACAATATCCGGAGTAATTCCCGCGTCCTGAATTGAATTACCGTTAGGTGTCAGCCATTGAGCAATTGTAACGTGAAGGCTAGAACCGCCCGGCAAATCGACTACGTCCTGAACTGTCCCTTTGCCAAACGTTTGCTCGCCTATTATTTGACCTCTTCGCTTGTCCTGAATTGCGCCGGCGAAAATTTCGGCGGCGGATGCTGACCCGCCGTTAACTATTACTACAAGTGGCATCTTCAAAAGTCTACCTTGGCTTTCTGCAGATGACTCTGCCTCTCGACCATTAGCGTCTCTTTGTTTAACAACTGTACCGGATACAAATTCGCCCCCTAAATGAATAGCACTGGAAAGTAACCCTCCCGGATTATTTCTCATATCAACAATCACTCCGTCGACGTCTCGTGCCTCAACTTCACTAACTACAATATCCCATTCACTGTCTGTTTTTTCGCCAAATCTGGAAACCTTGATAATCGCAATTTCTTTTGAGCCAGCGTTTCTAAATTCAACTTCAACTGATTTGACATCGATATTGGCTCTTTCAACCTCTTTTTCAATAGGCTCGGCTTCTCCTTCCCGAATCAAAGTTAGTTTTACTTTAGTTCCAGATGGACCCCGAATTAGCTCTACTGCCTCAGGCAGTGTCAGATCAAAAGTATCCCGCTTATCAATTTTGGCAATGATGTCTTTGGCAAATATACCCTCCCTTTCTGCTGGAGTTCCGCTTAAAGGCGCAATAACCGCAAGCCTTTTGTCCTCATTAAATCCGATTTGAATACCTACTCCCTCGTATGCCCCTGCCAATTCACTTTTAATCAGCTCGTTTTGCTTGGGGTTAACAAACGCCGTATAAGGATCCCCCAAAGAACGCACCATTCCGGAAATTGCCCCGTAAACCATTTCTTGAGCACTGACGGCATCCTTATCTATATACTTTTCAGGTAGAATCTTAAATACTTCCCAGAAAAGTGAAAAATCTACGTTCTGAACTTCAGGTGAAGTCTGGTTGGAAACATTGACAATGGGAACTTTTCCGCGCCTGTCAATCTCAATTTTCTTCTGGCCGACGACAAAACCAATTGCAAAAAAGACAAAAGCAACTAACAAAAACTGCACCAGGAAACCAACGAGCGACCCTTTTTTCTCAATTTGTTCACTATTCGTTTCTTGGGATTCCGGTGCCCCGCCTTGCGGGGGTGATTCAGTTTCGCTTTTCTGAGGATTTATTTCACTCTGGGCAATTTTTTTTTCTGAAGGCATTTGTCAACAATTAATTTTGGGCAAAGGGCAGCAAAGCTACATATCTTGCTCTTTTAATACTTCTGGTCATTTGTCTCTGATGCATTGAGCAAATTCCGGTTCGCCCTCTGGCTAAAATTTTTCCGCGCTCGGAAATGTGCTTTTTCAAAACAGCAATATCTTTATAATCAACAACTATATCCTGCTTACAAAGAGGGCATCTTCTGGCTCTCGGTACTCTTTTGATAAATTTTGGCACGAATTAAAAAGGGAGATCGTCAAGATCGATGTCTTCCTTGCCCTCCTCCTTTTGGTTAGGAACGTCTGGACTTGTGGTCTTTTTTACTTCTTTTTTGCTTGAATCTTTATCTTTTAATTTTGCGCTGCTGCTTTTTTTCTCCTCTTTGGCATCGTTCTGGATATTTTCCTCCGCTTCAGCACTTTCTTCAGTCGGGCTGGTTTGAGAAACAGATGCACTTTCTGCTACTGGTGTTCCACCTGCTTGATAACCGCCACCCTCCTCATAACTTTTTCTGGAATCAAGTATCCTCATGTCATCAATTACCACTTCGGTTGTTTGTCTCGGCTGCCCGTCCGGTGTCTCCCAAGATCTTGTCTGCAGTCTGCCCTCAACATAAACTTTGCGCCCTTTTGCAAGAAGTTGCGAGCAAAGTTCTGCCAGCTTATTCCAAGAAACAATTTTGATAAATTCCGTTTCTTCCTTTTTCTCTCCGTCTGAAGCTGTATAGTAACGATTGGTGGCTATTCCAAAAGTACAAACCGCCGCACCGCTAGGCGTATACCTCATTTCCGGATCACGAGTTAAGTTCCCTATTAACATTACTTTATTAAGCGAGGCGCGTGATGCCATAATTATTTCCTTTCTAGCCACAGATTAATATCCGAATTAATTTATTTAATTGGCTGATATTTAAGGATGCTCTAGACGCCATCGGTGGTTATTTACTCTTCTCTTTCGTACTTTTCGTACTTTTAACTTTAGTAGATTTTACACTTGCCCTGCTTCTAACTGCAACTGTTACTTTTGGCTTGTCTTTGGGTTCTTCTTTAACTTCCTCAACAACTTTTCTAATTTTACGACGAGGTTTTTTCTCAACTTTTTTAAGAAGCAGGAATCGCAGTAAATCTTCCTGCTCCAGCCTCAACTTATCAGTCAAAGGCTTAACAAAACTTCCTTCTGCCTCAAAACTCAAAACATAATAATTCGCATCAGCCTGTTTTTTAATTTTGTAAGCCAAAGTTTTTTTCCCTAGCCTCTCAACTTTTAAATTGCTGCTGCTTTCCTTTAAAACTTTCTCCACGCGCACCAAAAGCGAATCACCCTTTTCTGTATTTGTAACCAACATCAATTCATAATTCATAAATTACCTATTTAACTGTATAAATTTATGAAATATATCAGAGGAGCCCCACACTGCGGGAAACTGCTGATATAATGCATATTGAAAAGAAATCATATCAAACATTAAATTTAAATTCCACTACGCAATCCTCGGGCATTACTTCACTTCTGCCGATTGTTTTAACATAACCCTTTTCTCGCGCGCCGCGCCACCCGCCTGCTTCAATAAATCTATCGAAAGGCACAACGTCGGCCGCAATAAAACCTTTTTCGAAATCGCCGTGGATCACCCCCGCGGCGCGGGGTGCCAAACTTCCTTTGCCGACAGTCCATGCCCTCACTTCTTTTTCACCGGCAGTATAAAAACTCATCAGTCCAAGCACGTCATAAGCAATTCTTATCAATCTATTGAGTCCCGGC
>CAYMIE010000094.1:0-3849 GCA_964390405.1 uncultured Gammaproteobacteria bacterium
GACCGGATCCAAGACCTCAAAGCCCAAGGTTTGATCACAGAAGAAGAAGCAACAGGCATCACTAACGCTGATAGTCGCGCTGAAGTCCGGGGAAAAATCCGCAAACTCTCGGAGATCGGTTCTTTCCCGCCAGCTGATGCCAAAAAACTTGACGAGGCGCAAAATTTGACCAGTCCACAGGAATACAACCAATTGGTGGAAATCCGCAAAGTCGAGGAACTCCAAAGACTGCGCACCATTCAAGCAGAATTTGCCCAGACAGCCACACTTAAAGCTACCAATAATAGTAATATCGAGCGTTTAGGCTATCTTGAAAACACGATTGATCCGCTTCAAATTGATCCTGATGATCTGGAACAAAGTGAAGAATTTTTCAAAGAGTATGAAAGGTTAAAAAAGAAAGCTCGACCAATAAACAGTGGTCAATTTCCGCTTGTTTCGCCTCTTGCGACGACGACTCCTGAGGCGACCATAAAACCAGTGCCGACACCACCCACTCCGCCGGGAGGAAACGATGCAGTTTTGACCGCCTGCCCAGTGAGAGCCGTGTTTAAGCAGTTTGAAGGCTGTGTCTGGGAAGATACGGGTAAAAGTTTGTCTGATTATGAACAATATCGCTGCAGCCGACCTGGTCAATATTGGTCATTTGCTGCTAAACAATGTGTGGATACCAATCGTCAAGGAACCAATCCATATCCTGATGGCCAACCGGTTTGTCCGGCTGGCTACACCTGGTCCTGGTCTACCAGTGATTGTCAAGCTGGCGAGGGTCCACCTCCAAGCTTTGCTCCATGGCCGAGTCCATCTCCAGGAGATATTGAAATCGGCAGAGAGATTTGTCCTGCCGGCGCGACTTATACCCCACCCCGAGGTTGTGTCTGGGATGAAACTAATGAACCGGTGAGAAACTATCGTGAATATGAATGTGATGAACCAAATTCTTTTTATTCGTTCACGCAAAACAAATGTGTGCCTATGAACGCTGATGGAACATATAATCAAGATGAGTCTCAACCAAAATGTCAAACACCAGGCAGTTACTGGAGTTGGAGTGAAGGCCAATGTGTCCCTGCGCCTACTCCGGTGCCGACTCCGACAGGAGTAGCTGAAGTGACTGTACCACAACCCACACTAGTTAACCCTGATAGTCCATTTTATTTCTTGGACCGGGCAATTGAAGTAGTCCAGACAGCTGTTACCTTAACTCCGCAAGCTCGCGAAGAATTCAGACTGGTTATTGCTAAAGAAAGATTTGCCGAGGCCTATACCATGCTGAAAAACGACAATCCGGAACGCTTTAAATCATCTCTGGCTGACTACACTGAGACGATGCAGCAAGTTTACAACGATCTGGGTAGTGGAAATATGAATTTAAGTGATGAAGGCAAAAAGAAATTGGGTGAACTTTTGACTGACCAAGTTGTCGAACAAAATGTGATATTACAACGGGCAGAGGTACTGGCTGATACGGATGCGGCCACTCCGATAAGCGCGGCGATCTCGACCACTGTCCAGGGTCTGGACCGGGCAGCAGATCTGGTCGGCGATCCCCCTATCCCCCCAGAAATTCAAGCTAAACTTGATAATCTTCCCGAAAACGTGACCCTGACTGATGAACAAAAACAGGCCCTGGAGTCTGCCGATACCCGACTGGAGGCTAGACTCGCTGTCGGCAAACTCACGGGTATGGGGATTATCGAGTCCCCTGATTTGGCTCTGTTTGATATCCGTCTAACACAAGCTGATCCGCAAGCATTTTTGGAAATTAAGCAATTGTCAGCTTTGAAAGAAGCATCTCAGCTCAAAGAACAAACTGAAAAACTGACAGAAACTATCAAAGAAAATGAAAATATTACGACCAAACTCGATGAATTTCAAAAAACATATGAGCCTGGGCAGGAAATTCCAGCCGAGATCCGGCCATATATCCGCCTCACGAGGATTGAAGATGTAGCCCAAACTATCCGGCCGGATCTTATAAGAATTGAAGACTTTGGCAACCGCCGCGATATCCAACTGGCTGTAGCGACTTTGCAACAGGAATACAAACCCACGCGGACTGACTTTGAACGGGTGGAAAATTATCGCCGCAACAATCCTGGCCGGGCACTCCCGGTAGACTTGGCCCGGATCGAAAGTCTGTCATATAGCCTGGGAGTCAGAGATACTGCCGGACCGTGTTTCTTGCCTTCCCCACCATTTGCTTCAAATACGCCCTGTCCACCACCTGGAGCGCCAATTCCAGTATATTCATACTACTCAAGTAATTATCCTGCTACGCCTGGCTTTACGTCAACGTATACACCTCAACCTTATCAACCATATGTGGGTTATCCCGGAGCCTCACCGGGAAGTGGAGGTTTGACTTATGGTCAAGGTCCGCAGACTTCCAGCCCGGGCGTGTGTCCGCAAGGCTATCACTGGATGTATGATTCTGGCGGCTGGTGTATGAGTAATAGTGGTACGTATGGCTCGTCAGGTGGATATCAAACTCCGTATTCCGGAAGCGGTCCGGGATCTACACCGTACTCACCCTACTATTCAGCTCCCGGAGTCCCGCCTGGCAGTGTCGGCTACCAAGGCCCTGGATCTTATAGTTCTCCGGGCAATTATACTGCTCCATATTATTATGGAGTTGCGCCGACTGGTTATAATACAAATCCACCACCCGGTACGGTACCGGGTACGGGACCACAGCCAACTGCTCCGGGCCAGTGTCCGGCTGGTTTCCACTGGATGGCGCCAACTGGCAACCAAGCTGGCTGGTGTATGGCTGATGGTGGTACTTATGTCCCAGGAAGCGGGTATACTTCTTACTACTCCTCCTACACAAGTGGCTCGTCCACCAGTAACACTCCACCTCCTGGAGGTTATAATTGCGGTGGCCAGGCTTATGATCCAGCCACTGGTCGCTGTAGTGACGGAGCTTGTCCCGGAGGCTTTAACTGGAATGGTAGCCAATGTGTCGCGAGTCCATATTCGCCAAATCTGACTCAAAGTAGTTGTGGACCTGGATATTATTGGGATGGCTCAGGCTGCATCCCGACTCCCAATTATTCAGGTAGTCCATCTTGTACCCCTCCAAGTGGCGGCTGCGGCTACAACCAGTATTGGGATACTCCTTCGTGTAGCTGTCGCAGTAGTAGTTATGGCGGCAGTTCCAGTAGCAGTTCTTATTGCACCTATCCGAGTAGCGGCTGCAGCGGATCCGGAGCTTACTTTGACTGGGGTAGTTGTAGCTGTCGGACCAATACTCCGGGTAGTTGCACTGCTCCATCCTGGGGTTGCGGCGCTGGTACCTGGAATAGTAGTACATGTAATTGCCAATATCCAACATATTCTGGCAGTGGTTCATATACTGGTTCAGGAAGTGGTACGTGTTATCCACCAAGTGGCGGCTGTGGAAGTAATAGTTGGTATGACTACTCAACTTGTTCCTGTCGCTCTTCAAGTAGTTCATCAGGTGGTACCTATTATGGTGGCTCTAGCTCTTGTCAACCACCATCCAGTGGCTGTGGCACTAATAGCTGGTATGATTATAGCTCGTGTTCATGCAAATCAAGTAGTTCTACTGGTGGAACCAGTAGCGGATCCACTGGCTCAACCAGCGGTTCTTGTCCTTCAGGTTATCACTGGATGAGTGATAATGGTGGTTGGTGCATGTCTGATAGCGGTAGTTCTTCTTCCTCTACCTCATCACCGCCCCCATCATCGTCTTCGACTACAGAACCACAGCCTACTTCTTCTACTGCTCCTCAAGAGTCATCTGCACCTCAGCAATCCACTGCTCCCCAGGAGTCAACTGCACCTCAAGAATCTACTGCTCCCCAACCCGCCTCTTCTCCTTAG
>CAYMIE010000095.1:0-3671 GCA_964390405.1 uncultured Gammaproteobacteria bacterium
TCTTAATTAACGAATTCTCCTCTGAAAATTTAATTAATGATCTCAAAAATACTATAGATCCGTCAAAGGCGACACACTGGCGGCCTTTGCACAATTTATACTTTTTAATTTCAGGGAATTTATTTGGAAAATTTTATCCGGGGTATCACGCTCTTACATTAATAATTCACACTGCTGCAGCCTTTATGATCTTCAAAGTTTTGAAACTTTTGACAAAAAATGCAAACGTTTCATTTCTCGGGACACTTGTCTATGCTTTGCATCCTTCCCATTTTGTCTCAATCTTCTGGATATCAGGTTCTGCAACTACAATCGGGTTTCTATTTTTAGTTTCCTCTTTCTACCTTTATTTGAAAGATAAGAAAAGTTGGGCTTTGGTGCTTTTTGGGCTTTCATTTCTTGCATCCGAAGCAATGGTAGTGGGAGCTGCAATTTTTACAAGTTACGAGTTTCTTGTCAAAAGAAAAAAAATGGAGAGATTGTTTTTGCTAAAAGTAATCTCGATTTCTTTAGGGTTTTTGCTTGTAAGATTTTTGTTTTTAACCTCAGGCACAACTTTTAAAACGTACCCTATCGAAATCTCGCAAGGGGCAATTGCTGCATTTTTCTACTACTTTATAAGAACCTTAGGATTTGCCGAAACATCGAGGGATACTTTCACATCAATAATTTTAATTTTCTGGCTTGCAACAATAGCATTTACAACACTCAAGATTTTTAGAAGTGACTATCAAAAATTAACATTATTTTTCATAATCTCGATTTTAATCGGTTTATTCCCATTTGTATTAATACCAAGCCATCTTTCGCCGCATTACATGAATATTTCGATCTGGGCTTTTGCGTCTGTCATATCATTGAGTTTCACGCTACAAAAACCGACTTTAAGATTAATTTTTATCTTGGTATTTGTCCTTGTATCTGTAGCCAATATCCATCTCACTTATCAAAATAACTGGGTGATTAAAAGAAGTAATATCGCAAAACAATATATTAAAAAAATTGAAGCCGAAAATCCGCCATCGGGGACTCTATTAATCTTTACTAATTCTGTTATCTCAATCTCATCTGAAGCATACTTCGCACTCGGGACTGGCAAAGCTATAGATTTTTGGTTTACCGGCAAAAATTACAAGACTTGTTTTGGTGCATTTGAGAATTGTCAAGTTAAAAACTAAAATGTATCCATGCCAAAAGTAGATCTTTCCATAATCATCCCCTGCTATAACGAGGGACCAACTTTTGAAGACAGCGTCAACAAAATAATAGAGGTTGCAAAAACCCTAAAAAAGGATTGGGAGATGATTCTTTTAGAGGACAAAAGCGTGGATGATACCAAAAAAACTGTCGAAAAATTTACCAACAAATATGAAAATATACGCGCAATCTTCCACACAAAAAACGAGGGTCGGGGAAAATCAGTTAGTGATGGAATTAAAACGGCCAAAGGTGCTATCTGCGGCTATTTAGATGTTGATCTTGAAGTTTCGGAAAAATACATTCCGCTTTTTGTAAAAGAGATAGAGCAAGGTTTTGACATGGCAGTAGGTAGAAGATTTTACGAAGGCGGAGAAATAAACTCAATACTGAGATTTCTGGCTTCTAAGATCTATGCAATAGCCGTAAAGTACATAGTTGATATTCCTGTTGAAGATACTGAAGCCGGTTACAAGTTTTTCAGAAGAACAAAAATACTGCCGGTTCTTTCCAAAGTAAAAAGCAAGCATTGGTTTTGGGACACGGAAATTTGCGCTCAAGCCCATTGGAATGGACTAGCAATTACTCAAATTCCCGTACTGTTTAAAAGAAGAATTGACAAGAAATCCACGGTAAAACTTTTCCCCGACACAATAGATTATATTAAAAACCTAGTCATTCTTAAGGCAAAACTCAAAAGTCAAAATGCATAATTACAAATCAAAATTTAAAACTGACTTAACCGATAGATGCTTTAAGTTAAGCTTAAAAGTAATTGCACTTGTGGATACACTTCCATATAAACAGAGTGCCAAAGTTATCGGACTTCAGTTGCTGCGCTCAATCACCTCGATCGGTGCTAATCTTGTAGAAGCAAGAGCCTCAAGCTCAAGGTTAGAATTCAAAAAATTCCACGAAATATCTTTAAAAAGCGCGAATGAGGCTAAGTATTGGTTGATGCTTTTGAAAGAATCTCGTCTAGCAGAAGCGAAAATTATAAACGAAATGTTAGATGAGGTAATCCAAATTGCCAACATGATAGCAAGCGGCGTCTTAAAACTTAAAAACAAAAACCTTTAACTTTTTACTTGCACTTTTGACTTTTGGCTTTTGATTTTTGAATTACAAAATGACTAACCAATTCACCATTCCTCTACACAAAACTTTTTGGGGCAAAGAAGAGGAAAGGGCGGCGATTGCGGCTTTAAGAAGCGGCACCGGCGTCGGTGATCTTGCCTTCAGCGAAGCTCTTGCCAAAGAAATTTCAAAAAAACTCGATGTTTCCTACGTTCTTCCAACCGGTTCAGGGACCGCTGCTTTAGAGCTTGCGTGCGCCCTGCTTTTAAAACGCGGGCAAGAAGTAATTGTACCAAGCTTCACGTTTTCTTCCTGTGCAAATGCAATTTTGTTGGCTGGAGCAAAACCGGTCTTTTGTGATATCGACATCAATACTTACAACATAGATCCAGCCGAGATTGAGAAGAAAATTACCAAAAAGACCAAGGCAATCATGGTGGTGCACTATGCAGGAATGACGTGTGCGATAGATAAAATACTCGAGATCGCAAATGAAAATAAATTATATGTTATAGAAGATGCGGCTCACGCACTGGGAGCTACATTCAACGGAAAAAATTTGGGTACGATTGGCGACATTGGCTGCTTCTCCTTTCATGGAACTAAAAACGCAGCCAGCGGAGAAGGAGGGGTTTTCGTAACCAAGGATAAGAAAATTTTCAAAAACGCCGAAATTATAAGAGAAAAAGGCACCAACCGCTCATCCTTTATGAGAGGCGAACGCAAAAAGTACTCTTGGGTGAAAGTTGGAAGAAGCTTAATACTTTCTGATATTTTGTCGGCGATCGCTCTTGAGCAAATAAAAAAACTTGAGCAGATTACTCAATTGCGCAAAAAGAATGCAGAATATTTCTTAAAAAAATTAAGAAAGCTTTCATCTAAAATCATTTTGCCCGTTGTTTCCGAGGGAACCGATCCAAACTGGCATATCGTCGCAATTCGAGTTCCAAGGATGATGCGCGACAGGATTATCAAAGGTTTGAGAGAATTCGGAATTGAATCGGCATTTCATTATTTACCACTTCATACTTCACAAATGGGTAAAAAACTTGGGTATAAAAAAGGTGATCTGCCAGTAACCGAGGAGGTTGCATCGACATTGATCCGTCTCCCTATGTATCCCAGACTCAAAAAATCTGAAATGGATTATATGGTGGCGGCGCTTGAAAAAGTTATCTGACTTGTTTTTTTAAAATTTTACCTAAAATGTTATTGATATTTGTAAATTTTGATATAGCGACGTTCAGTATGTTTTGGATAAGCCCCAATTAATTCTAAAGGCCAGCCTTGGGGCGGATCCGGTTCCCTATTTAATACCACATAGATATTGTCTTTTTTCGGTAGATAAAGCATTGATTTTCTGTCATTTAACTGATTTGATTCAATAATAGTTGAGT
>CAYMIE010000096.1:0-3611 GCA_964390405.1 uncultured Gammaproteobacteria bacterium
AATTTTATCTGCTGACAGGTCAACCAGATCCCAATTGTTAACGTATCTTATATGTTTGAGATAATAGTCACAGATTATCTTTTGACCACTGTCATCAGACTTTTGATATTGGTCAACGAGAATTAAGAGAGCAGTTAGCCGATATTCATGGATTTTGTTTTGCAAAAGTTTTTTAACTTGTGAAAGGGGAAGTGTTGAATATTTCTTCGCAATTGCTCTAAGCTGGGGGACTGTCAGACCAATAAACTTGTCCCCTTCTCCATATTGCCCTTTGCCGGTTTTAAAAAATCTCTGGTAAACTTGAGCCTTTTTAATATCCGCTTGCCTGTTTAAATCTGCTTGAATATCCACAGGTGAGTTTTTCGTCATTGATCTTGAGAGCCAATTTATCTACAATGAATCCATGCCTAAAGTCACTATGTATACTACAAGAACGTGCCCTTTTTGCAAAATGCAGAAGGATTATTTGAATTCAAAAAATATTACTTTTTCCGAAATTCTGGTTGATGAGAACCCCGATGAAGCCCAGAAAATGATTGCCATCTCAGGCCAGATGGGCGTTCCATTTACAGTTATTGCAAAAGAAGACGGTCAACAAGTTAACATTCTTGGTTTTGATCAGCAAAAAATAGCCGAAGCGTTGAATATTAGTTCGTAGACCATAGTTTAAAAAAATTATTCCCCTTGATACTTGATACTTAATCCTCAATACTATTTATATGCGTGTGACTTTTTATGGTGCGTGCCGCGAGGTTACGGGTTCTAATATATTGATTGAAGCTTCCGGTAAAAAATTTCTTCTTGATTGCGGATTTTTTCAGGGCTACAGGCTCGCTGAAGAAAGAAATTACGCTCCTTTTGCTTATCGGCCAACTGAAATAGACTCGGTTGTCATAGGCCATGCCCATCTGGACCATACCGGAAGATTGCCGAAATTGGTTAAGGATGGTTTCCGCGGACGAATTTACTGCACCGGACCCACAAAGGAGCTGGTTAACTTTGTTCTGGAAGATAGCGCAAAGTTAATGAGTGAAGAAGCGGAAAAAGATGACCACCCTCCCTTATATGCCAAAGATGATATCGCAAGAACCATGGAGCTTTTTGAAACACTTGGATACGATGAAACTCTTGATATTGAAGACAATATAAAATTAACCCTCAAAAATGCCGGGCATATTCTGGGTTCGGCGCTAACAATAATAGAGGCAGACGGCAAAAAACTTGTTTACACCAGCGACATTGGCAATACACCCTCAGATTTGCTTGATCCTCCCGAGGTTGTTGAGAGCGCTGACTTTCTAATCTGCGAGAGTACGTACGGAGGCAGAATCCACGAAAACAGAAACATGCGTATACAAAAGCTTTCTGATGTGCTGGTGTCAACAATTGCCACAAGTGGCGTCCTGATGATTCCCTCGTTTGCGATTGAAAGAACTCAGGAACTACTTCATGACATTGAACATTTTTGCGTGAGCCAAAAGTGCGAAAAACCAAGCTTTTATTTGGACAGCCCCTTGGCTTCCAAAGTTACAGGCGTTTTTAAAAAATACCCTCAATATTTAAGTAAAAAACTGCAGGAGGCCCACACAGATAATAATTTTTTTGGACTGGAAAGAGTCAAAATTACGGCAAGCGTTGATGAGTCAAAAGCCATTAACAGCGCTGCCAATCCAAAAGTAATTATTGCAGGATCCGGAATGATGAACGGCGGCAGAATTCTGCATCATATTAGAAGATACATCGAAAATGCGCACAATACTTTATTAATCGTCGGTTATCAAGCTTCTGGAACACTGGGCAGAAAAATATTTGATGGAGAAAAGGAAATTAAGATATTTGGTGAGAATTTGAAGGTTCGAGCAAAAGTTAAAGCAATCGGTTCTTACAGCGCCCACGCAGATTTACCCCAGCTTATCGAATGGATTTCTAAGATTCGAAGGTTAAAAAAGGTTTTTATTGTTCACGGTGAAAGCGAGCAGTCTCTTATCTTTTCAAGAAATCTTAGAGAAAAACTGAATATAGAATCTGTACTCCCCCAGCAGGGAGAAAGTTACAATTTATAATAGTTAAATCGTTATATCGTTAAATCGATTAATAGACAAATTAATAATAAAACAGTGGCTAAAATAATACCGACAATTTTAACGAATGACGAAAATGAATATCATAAACGGCTTTTGATGGCCGAGCACGTCTCCGACCTAATCCAGATAGATGTAATTGACGGGAAATTTGCAGACAATACTACAATTGGCACTGAAATAATAAATAAATATCCCTCCTCCAGTGATCTGGAAATACAGCTAATGGTAATTAACCCCCAAAATTATGTGGACGATTTAATGTTTACAGATCACATCTCAAGAATTATTGTACCCTTTGAGGGCGAATTGGGTTTGCCCGAAGTCGTTTACCATATAAAAAATCACAACAAACAAGTAGGACTTTCTCTGAACCCTTCCACGCCGATTCAGGCTGCATTTCACTTTTTGGATGACATTGATATGCTTTTGCTACTAGCTGTAGAGCCAGGTTTTTCGGGGCAAAAATTTCAAGAGAAAGTGGTCGATAAAGTCAAGCAAATTAAAAAGATGGTCCCTTCACTAGCTGTTGAAGTTGATGGTGGAGTTAATTTTGAAACTGCACCGAAACTTGTTAAAGCGGGCGCCGATTTTCTAGCTGCAAATTCGGTTCTTTACAGCGCTGCTGATTTTAAAATCGCTTTTGATAAGCTTGAAAGAATTGCCCAAGCTAAGACATAATTAATATATGGATGAGCCTGCCCAATTTCCTTTCGCGTTTAAAAAATCCAAAGTAGAAAACATTACATTCTTGGGATATGCTGATGCCAAAGAATCGGATGATCCTTTTAAGGCAGCATATGAGGTTGCGCGACTGTGCGCTAAAGCAGGATATACAGTTGTAAATGGCGCCGGCCCGGGCATAATGAAAGCGTCAACTTTGGGGGCTCATGCCGGCGGAGGAAAAGCAATCGGTATCACATTTTACCCCAAAGACACACCAATGTTTGAAGGAAGAGATGAAACTAATAAGGTAGACGAGTTAATAGTTGAAGAGGACTATCTGGACAGGACGCTAAAGCTCTTGGAAACCGGGCAAATATTTGTTATTTTTAACGGGGGAACCGGAACAATTTCCGAATTCGGGATGGCTTGGGGACTGGCACGGCTCTATTTTGGGCACCATAAACCATCAATTTTATACGGAGATTTTTGGCAAGAAATTATTTTTGCTTTTACCCGCGGCATGTATATAAGGCCGGAAGAAAGGCTTGTATTTAAAATAGTCAACAGACCTGAAGACGCCTTGGGAGCCATAAATGAGTTTAAGGAAGAAATTTCCGAAGAGAAACATATACACAAGGACTCTAAATTTTCAATTTAGCTTATGGACGGCAAGTTTGACATTATAACAATCGGCGATTCAACAGTTGATACATTTATTAAAATTCATGAAGCTTCTATCGAATGTGACATCAATAAAAAAGACTGCAAAATTTGTGTTGAGTATGGAGGGAAAATACCGGTTGAATCAATTTCCTATGGCATTGCGGGTAATGCTGCCAATGTGGCAGCGGGCTGCGCGACTTT
>CAYMIE010000097.1:0-3501 GCA_964390405.1 uncultured Gammaproteobacteria bacterium
CTTGAGAAGATAGTTTTTGAAATTTCCACTATATTACCCGCAACCTGTTGAAACTGCCTGGCAATTATTTGAGAAAGATCCGCCGCCGGAATCTTGTAGAAGATAAAAAAATCATTGACTGAGGAAATAATTTGGGGAAGTTTTGAAAGGAAAGCCGATGATTGAGAAATAAGTGGTGGAACAATAGTTCCAATTACAAAGCCAAAAAGCGCTATTATGGCAATATAGACCAGAAGTATAGCCAGTACTCTGGGAACTCTTTTTGAGTTTATCCATTCAACCGGCTTAAGGAGTGCAGACAAGAGAATTAGTGAAATAAACACCAAAATAATGATTTCTTTAATTTGAATTAGTAGCCAGAGGAAAGCCAAAAATGATACAGCAAAAATAATTGTTTTGTAAGAGATTTCAACCCGTATAACCTGTTTTTCTTGCGCCATCTTTCTGAGTATATCAGCAGGTCGCCTTCCAATTCAATTGGAAGGGCGCTCCTCTGATATATCAGGAAGCCCCTTCAAGCGAAAGCTTGAAGTGAATGGCTGATATACCAAGACTGCACCTTTTTTTCTAACTTGCTTTGCCAAGTGCTTGCAGAAATGTCAAAGATTTGGATATCAGAATTTGCAAATTGTCTAAAAAAAGTTTTTTGACGTCTGATGAAATCATGAATATCCCCTCTTAGCCTTTGTATAGCTTGATCTTTTGTGATTTGTTTTGTTAAAAATCTGGTTATCCAACGGTATTCCAAACCTAAACTTTCAAGCCACATCTTGCTGACCCCTCTTCTTATTAAAGACTCGACTTCTTCAACTAAACCATTATCCATCCTTTTTTTGAGCCATCCATCGGCTTTTGTAAAGAGATAGTTATTGGGTGCTGTCAGACCAATAAGCAAGTATTTTGTATCTGGTATTTTGTATTTAGTGCGTACCTGATACCTGATACCTGATACCTGATACTTTTTGTGCATTGCGATTTCGATAGCGCGGACTAAACGTCTTGGATTTTGTCGATCGGATTCGTTCATCACCTCGGCTCGATTTGGATTAATTTTGGCAAGTTTTTGAAAAAGAGTTTCTTTCGATAATTTCTCAAGTCTACTTCTAAGGTCTGGGTCTGGAGCAATTCCAAATGAGTTTAACCCTTGAAGTAATGCTTTTATATAAAATCCTGTCCCTCCGACTATAATCGGTAATTTTTTTAGTTCAATAGTTTGAACTATTGAATTGTTGGCAAATTTGACAAAATCGGCGGCTGTAAATTGTTTACCAGGATCGATTAGGTCAAAACCATTGATTCTTATGCCGTCAACAAGCCAGTATCTTTCGTGTTTTTCAACTTTTGATGAGAGCCCAACCTTACCTGTACCAATGTCAAGACCGGTGTAGACCTGGCGAGAGTCGGCAGATATTAGTTCACCATGAAACTTACCTGCAAGTTGAAGGGCCAAATCAGTTTTGCCCGTTGCCGTCGGACCATACAGAACTAACATCATAAATTTGCCAGCCATTTCCTAAATGAATCGTTGGGAATCTAGAAAGATATGACTCGTTTATAGAAAGTTGTTCTCTTTCAGGTGGACCAACAGTTACATAATTTATTTGATATTGTGAGACCAATTGGTCAGCATGCTTTGAACCTTCATATATTTGCCCCACATCATAGGCTCTTTGATTGTAGGCAAGGTCGTGACTCCAAACCCAGCCATAAAACCCGATTACGGTAGATCTTCCTGAAAGTGCGGAAATAGGATGGTTGTGAATTGGAGCTGTTATAAAAACAGCATCTTTTTTTGTTAACTTTTTTACAGATTCCGCAACTTGTAAATCTTCATTTGAAAAAATCTTGTAAAAGGTTGACGGTGTAAATGTTCTGAAAATATCAAGTAAAGCTGAAAACGTCAGAATGAAGATGATGGCCACTCCGGCAATTTTTTGATAAATTCCTTCAGTTAAAAATTTGTCGTATAGAAAATAAGCTACAGAAATTGTTGAGACAAAATACCAGTAGATTAAAAGTTTACTATTATCAAAATT
This sequence comes from uncultured Gammaproteobacteria bacterium, assembly GCA_964390405.1. Taxonomy (GTDB): domain Bacteria; phylum Patescibacteriota; class Microgenomatia; order Curtissbacterales; family GWA2-41-24; genus WO2-FULL-40-11. The sequence goes on from CAYMIE010000097.1 coordinate 2,037, forward strand.
CCACGGTTGAAAGGTAAAGATATTGCAAAGGATAAAAACTATTAAAAATGGGAGATAAAGTAAAAAGAGAATCCGTTTTTTTAAATACAACCAGATTAGAGAGACAATAAGAATAGGGCCGAATAAGCCAAGATTTTTAAACCAGAACCAAATAATATTTTCCTGACTGGTCCAGCCGGGTGCAAATTTGATATTTCCTAGTAAATTATTTTGAGAAGATATTGAAGATAGAATCGGAAGAGAAATTATGGTCGTTAAAGCTGCAAAGAATAACCAATTTTTTAAGGTTTGGTTTTTGTTTTTTGATAAATAGACGCTTACGGGGAAATAAAATGCGCTTACAATAAAAATTAGCAGTAAGCTGTGAGCTTGCACAATAGGCAGGACACCGCTAAGACAGCCTGCTAAAATAAAAAACAAAGTTTTCGACTTTTTTTGTCCAATATATAAAAGGCTTAAAATGGTTAATGTAATAGGAAAAGCAAAAAGGAAAGCTCTTTGAGGCAGGAAATAGGCAAGATAAGAATTAATCCACCAGTATCCTAAACTTTTTAAATCAGTATATTCTCTGGGAAGAGAGATTAAAAAATCAAAAAGCGGTTTTTGGGAGTTTGCCATATCTTGGAAGAAGTAAATGAAACCGAAACCACCATTGAAAAAGAAAAGTAGAAGGGACAGAAAAACTATTTTCTCACTTTTGATAAAATTTAAAATGAATTTTTTGGCAATGTAGATTGTTACAATTCCTACAATAAAGGTAATTAAAAATAAGGCAAAATCAATTCCGGTAATTCTGGCAATTTGTGCAGTTAGCCAGTCGGCGAAAATCGGATAATTAGGCTTGGCACCTGCATAAATTGGGCTTGAGACTAAAACCTTGCCGGTTTCCAAGAATTTGTTAATAAATCCCAGATGAAAAACCAGATCTCCATATAGATTGACTTGCCCGACGTACCAACCATCTGCTCTGATTGTTAGCATTTGAACCGCAAAATGCCAAAACAAAAAGCCAAAAAAGCCAAAAGTTAACAGCGCGTATTGATTGATTTTAATTATTTTTTTCACTGGATTGATTGGAGATGATACTTAAATCATAATATATTGATAATTAATTGTGTTTAAAAATTTTCCGGTTATTTTCATAATAGCATTGACAGTTTTCTCTTTGTTTTTGCGTGCCTTGAGAATAACAGAACCAAACCGCTATTACTTTGATGAAGTTTATCACGCTGTGACCGCTAAGGCCTACGCGGATAACAATCCGGCTGCTTATGATCCTTTTGCACAAGCACCAAAAGAAGGCACAGCTTACGACTGGCTACATCCGCCATTGGCAAAACTAATGCAAGCGGCATCTATTAAAATTTTGGGGGATAGATCAATCGGTTGGCGTTTGCCGAGCCTTGTTTTTGGCACAGCTATTATTCCTCTAACTTTCGCGTTGGCTTTTTTACTCTTTGGACCA
>CAYMIE010000098.1:0-3467 GCA_964390405.1 uncultured Gammaproteobacteria bacterium
TTCAGGTTGGCCTTTATAGTTATCTCAAAAGCGCTATCCGTCAGAATGTCTCAGCAAAAGTAGTAGCCACATCAGGTGCAACCTCAACAGCTGCCATGATTTCCTGCTGTAGTCATTATCTTTCCAACATTTTGCCAATTCTTGGAATTGCGGGGGTCGCAACCTTTGTTAGCCAATATCAAGTTCGAATATTTTGGGTTGGATTAGCTTTTAATCTGGTGGGTATTATCATTATGGCAGATAGAATAATCAAGTTTAGTAAAATATCATCAAAAATGCACAAGAGCCCCTAAATGACTAAAAGTATTGGTTTTAGACTAGAACAGCATTTGCTGGCAAAAAGTTTAAAAGAAAAAACTGCTTATTTGAGGAGGGTGGGTACTAGTTGAAGCAGTTTTCTAATTTTAGGATCAATAATAAGTTGGCAGTATGGATAAGTGCGGTTAAGAGCATAAAAATTTTGGTGAGACTCTTCGGCTTTAGTGAAGTTTTGATAAGGGACAATTTTGGTGACAATGGGAGCAGCGTAAATTTTCTCACTTTCGATTTTTAATTTAATTTTTTCGGCGATCTTTTTTTGCCGATCGTTGTGATAGAAAATTGCCGATCGGTATTGAGTACCAACGTCATTGCCTTGCTGGTTTAAAGTTGTGGGATCGTGGAGGTGAAAGAAAATTTTCACGAGCTTTTCATAAGAGATCATGTCATGGTTGAACCCTAACTGAATTGCTTCGGCATGGCCGGTTGAGCCTGTTGAAACTTCGTCATAAGTAGGATTATCTGATTTGCCCCCACAATATCCTGAAGTAACTTTGTTAACGCCTTTAAGTCTTTTGAAGATGGCTTCAGTGCACCAAAAACAGCCGCCGGCAAGAGTAGCAGTTTCTAGTTGATCCATAACTTAAGATTATCAAGAAGATAGTAATTTATGTAAAGTCTTTAGCGGGTGATGCTGATTGCGGAAGCGTCAACTTCTGAAACTGTGCTTACAGTAATTCTGGAACTGGCACCCACAGAAACTTTATAGCTACCCGTATCATATACAGAACAAATCCCAGACGTTCCGACTGAAGGATCAGGATCTACAGGCATTGCAGCTATATATGTTGGGACAATATCATCACAGGTTGCCTCGAAATTTGTAGCATCCATAACTGTTGGAGTCGCAGTTATTTCACCTGCTCCCGGCAAAGTACCTTTATTGTCGGCTGCATACTGATGGACTGCATTTAAGATTGCGTTAACATCGCTTCGCCTTTGAGTATCATTAGCTTGCGCAAATTGTCTGGCTGGATTGATAGCAATTAAGACGATAGCCAAAAGTACAGTGAGAACTCCAATTACTACTAATAATTCTATTAAGGTGAAACCGCGTTTAGCGAGAAAATTGGGCAGGGATGATTTCATCTGATAAGTTTAGTATTAACTAGTCAACTGTGAGTTGTCAAGCCATTATATTGAATGGCCAGTTGTAATGACGATGTTAAAGCCAATATCAGCCGAAGTCTCTTCTGTTTCTACCTCTGCCAGTGTCTTTCCAAGTTCAGTTTTGATTTCTGATATCAAGGAATCTGCAACATTTTGTTTGTAGACAATTTTTGTAGCAGTTAAATTTTGGCTGTCGGCATTGCCTGTTTCTATCTGTGAATAGCCAAGTTTTTCAAGCAATGCCTGTACTTGAGATGCTTGACCGGAAACTCCGGATCCATTCAAAATCCGGATTGTTATATCTTGTTTGGATGACAGCTCAGCCTGCTCGGTAGCTTCCTGATCCTCTAAGTCTACCGTTGCAGATGTTGACTCTTGGGGGGAAGGAGCCAGCGTAGGCAAGGGCTTTTTATTGAAAGGGAGGTATTGTTTAAGTATGCCTTGTTTAAATAGAAGGAAGGTTACGACTCCAAGACCAACAACAATAAATGCAATGCCGGCGACAGTAATCAGGTTTAATTTGGATTTTTTCATATCTGCTTGGAGATTTTCCTCGTCTGGTTGGGTTTTTTCGTCTTGTTTCTTTTGTGTACCACTGGACAAAAAGTCGCTCGTTTTTAACATTTCAGGGTTTGAGGTAATTTTTTTAATATCTTCGCCGGTTAGGGTTGAAGCAGTTATACCGAACATGGTTGACGGCACAGCGGCTTTAATTTCTACCTGAAGTTTTTGGAGAACGTGGACTATGGAATCGTAAAAATTCTTGTTAGCGGCAATTAAATTAAGGCCGTTTTTAGTGCGGATTTGTTTTTTGGCAATTTTTTGCAAGTCGAAAGGGATTTCTTCGAAGAATTTCTTAGCTGCAGTTTCCTCTTTGGTTCTGTCCGAAAGCGGTATTGTTTTCTCAAAAAGATTTTCAGAAGATATAACGATGATAACTTTTTTCCCGTTAAGGCTAAGTTTAGAAAGAAAATTAGAGATTAATTGATCAAACTTTTCGATATCGATTATCTCCTGATCTTTTTCATAGTTTGGAGGAAAATCCAACCTTGCCTGAACGCCCTGAGTTTTTTGGGTGTAGACTTCCAGAGAGTTGCGCCTTAGGTAAATTATTGTGACAGGGTTTGAAAATAACATATATACATTTTAACTAATTAACCTGCTTCCATGAAGTGACAGTTAATCGGTTGTTTTGGTAAGTGCCTGCAACTTCAATTTTGCGGATAATATTGCTAACCTCAGCTTGAGAGGTGATGAGAACATTTGGAGGACTGTAAGAGACAGTGATTTGGGCGGACCCTCCGTCAACAGTTAATGTTTCACCAACATAAGTTGAGTTTGGATCGCGCAAGATACGCAGAACCGCGTTGTCAGCTCCAGATTCGGCGACAGCCAGAGCTTCTTCTCCGAGTGCGAATTTGCTACTTGATTGGGAATTGATAATTGTAATTGCCACTGCGCCACCTATTATAGTTGTAGCAATTGTAATAAAGACAAGAAGGAGGACAAGAGCCTGGCCGGGCAAATAAAATCGTTGAATCGTTGAATCGTTGAATCGTTGAATTGGTCTATCACTAATGAACAATTTAGCAATGTAGCAATTTAGCAATGTAGCAATTTTTCTTTTCATCTTCTGCCTACTGTGGTTGTAAATGATCTTGTTTCTGGACCAGAGGGACGTTCGGCAACACTTTGGATATCAAACTGGATTCTGATTGTTTCTTTGCCACCTACATTACCAATTCTTTGGAAGGAAATGTTGGGGATTGTTGTTTCTGTGCTATTAAGGCTATCGGTTTCTGTGCCATTTGAGATAATCAGTCTTTCTCCATAGAGAGAATAGGTATAGGTAGTACCAGCCGTCGTTAATTCCAAATTGCTGCTAGTTTCTCCTAAGTTTGCCGGGATTGTGATTGAATCGGCATTGGTAATATCTAAGTTGAGCCTAGCAAGGATTGAACGCCCATCCTGTTCAACGCTGGAGGTGGCTTCGGATTCAGTCGAGACATCCAGAATTGAAACGAAGATATCTGTCAAAG
>CAYMIE010000099.1:0-146 GCA_964390405.1 uncultured Gammaproteobacteria bacterium
AATATGGCTAATTTTTGGTAAAATACTATGCGCTTTTAGGAAGAAGGGCGATCGCCCCGCCTAGTTTTGCCTTAAGTCTTTTCAGTACTATTCGTACACGACTTAAGGGGCAATTTTGGCGGGGAGGAAAGTCCAGACAGCAGACC
>CAYMIE010000099.1:156-3440 GCA_964390405.1 uncultured Gammaproteobacteria bacterium
TTGGCACTTTTAGCTAGTTAAGTCAATGGTTTTTGAAAATATGGCTAATTTTTGGTAAAATACTATGCGCTTTTAGGAAGAAGGGCGATCACCCCGCATTGCGGGGAGGAAAGTCCAGACAGCAGAAAGCAAGGGGTGGAACGTAAGTTCCGACTAGTGATAGCTGGTGTCCCAAGTACCGAAAGGGAAAGGGGACAAGTTCTGAATCAACAGGACTTGAGAGCCACAGTGACGATTAGATCCTAAGTTTTCGATACGGATCGAAATGAAACGCCCCGCGAGGCGGGGTAAAGGCAATCCCACCTGCTGCAACTCAGAATTGGATCGTTTGTACCACGCTTTCGGGAGATCCAAAGTAGAGGCATCTTGCCAAAAAAGGCGAGGCGAAGTGAAATAAACGTCACTTTGAGATAGATGATCGCACAATAACAGAATCTGGCTTACTCTCTTCCTAAAAGTCTTTTGCTTATAAATCTTGCGTGTGCATTAACTTTTGTTCATCCACTAAGAGTTCATTAACTATTGCCCTCACAGTAATTACTAATGGTACGGCAAGAATTGCACCGGCAACTCCAGCAACCGTCAGCCCAATTAACAATGAGATAATTATTACCGGTGGGTAGAGACCAACTGCTTTGGACATAATAAGTGGTGCGAATACATTGCTTTCTATCTGCTGAATAACGATATAAAGAGCGGCTACTGCTAAACCCAGCAGCGGGCTAATTGTTAATCCAACCAATATTGCCGGAATCGAAGAAACGGTTGGCCCAATTACCGGAATTATCTCAAGAAGCCCGGCAATTACAGCAAGAGGCAGGGCAAAAGGTATACCAAGAAGGATAAGGCCGACATAAACAGATATTCCCACAATAACAGAAAGTGCAATTTGTCCTCTTAGCCACATCCCCAAGCCATATTCGATTTTAGTAATAGTGTTAATTATTTTCTTTTCTTGTTTGCCGGAAAACGGCGAGGCTATCAATCTTATAAATTTATCCCACTCCAGAAGTAAGTAGAACGCAAGCACAAACATTGTTAATACCAATAACACTCTGGAAAATATTGTGGTACTTACCTTAACAATATCGCCGGCTATTTGCTCTATTTGTCTGGCAAGAATTTTTGAAAGATCCTCAACCGGAATCTCGTTAAAAATTAAAAAACTGTTAACAGTAGTAATTATCTGGGGAAGTTTTGATACAAACTCTTGTGTTTGTTTTACGACAGGAGGAATAAGAAGTCCGATAGTTGTTGAAATAATCACAATAGTCAGAATGTAAACGATAGTTACCGATAAGAATCTGGGGATTTTTCTCTTGGTTAACCACTCAACGGGTTTGAGCAGGGCAGAAAGTAAAATAATTGAGAGAAATATTACTATAATAATCTCCTTTATCAAAAAAAGGAACCAGACACCAATTAAGAACGCGACTGTAAAAACCACAGTTTTATGGGATATCTCAATTTTAAGAGGAGCTCTAGATTCGACCATCTTGTTGATTGTACCAAGTACTAACTGTTTTTTCTAATTCCTTTAGCCAGTTTTCTTTTGAAATATCAAATAATTTAATATCGGCAAATTGATTAAGAAAAGTTTTTTGACGGCGGATGAGCTCATGAATATCACCTTGCAACCTTTTTTTAGCCTCTTCTAAAGAAATTTTACCCTGAATATATCGTGTCATCCAGCGATATTCGAGGCCAAGATTTTCCAGCCAATCTGGGCTTATTCCCTGTTTAATTAGTTTATCAACTTCTTTAATAAGACCGTGATTTAATCTAATTTTTAACCATTTATCCGCTCTTTTATATAAATACTCGTTTGGAGCAGTTAAACCAATTAAAAGATAGTTTTGGATGGTTGGATAGTTAGATGGCTGGATAGTCGATTTTGATGAAAGTACCTCTATGGCTCTAATTAAGCGGCGTGGGTTCTGGCGGTCTGAATCGTTCATGAGACGAGTGCGATGAGGATCAATTTTTAATAGTTTTTGATAAAGATGGCTCACCGATAATTCTTCTAGCTTTTGTCTAAGTTTTAAATCAGCCGGAATTCCTAGAGTGTCGATTCCGTATAAATAACTTTTGATATAAAATCCGGTTCCACCAACTACAATTGGTAATTTATTCACTTCAATGATTCGTATCATCGTAGTGGAAGCAAATTTAACAAAATCGGCAACTGAAAAATTCTCCCCTGAACCAATAAGATCAAAGCCATTGATTTTTACTCCGTCAACTATCCAATAATCATCATGCTTTTCTACGTTTGAGTTAAAACCAACTTTGCCGGTTCCAATATCTAAACCTTTATAAACTTGCCGAGAATCGGCAGAAATTAATTCGCCGTTGTATTTTTGAGCGAGTTTTATAGCAAGATCAGTTTTCCCGGTTACTGTCGGACCATAGAGTACTAACATCGTAGATAGTCCAGCCAGTAGTTAAACGTATAGCTGGAAATTTTATAAAAAAACTTTCGTCGATTTGGTATTCTGATTTTTCTGAAGGCCCTATTGTGGCGTAATTGATTTTATATTTTGAGATTAACTGTTCTGCTTGTGTACCTCCGAGATATATTTGTTTAACATCATTAACTCTTTCCTGATATGGTAAACCGTGGCTCCAAAGCCATCCATGGAAACCAGCGAGGGTTGACCTGCCGGCTAAAGCAGGTATCGGATGATTGTGGCTGGAGGCTGTAAGAAATAAGCTTTTATCAGCAGTTAAATTTTTTACGGATTCGGCCACTTCCAAATCAGAGTTTGAAAAAATTTGGTAGCTAGTAGCGGGGGTAAAAGTTTTGAATACATCTAGTGCTCCTGAGAAAACCATAATAAAGATTAAGAAAACTCCGATTGCTTTTTTAGCTAAATTTTTAACTAAGAACTGATCATTAACAAAATATGCGACTACGATGGTTGAAGCAAAATACCAGTATACAAGAAGTTTGCTGTTGTCAAAATCCCAAGGTTGAAAGACAAAAATGTTTGAGATAATAAATATGAATAAGAACGGTAAGTAAAGCGTGAAGAGAAACTTATTTTTAAATAACCAAAAAAGTGAAATTATGAGGAGTGGAGCGAAGATTCCAAGATTTTTAAACCAAAACCAGATTATATTTTCCTCGCTTGTCCAACCTGGCTCAATTCTAATAAATTTTAATGGAGATTCTATTTGTGAAATTGCACTAAAGATTGGTAAAGCAACGGCTGAGGTAATGATTGCGAATAAAATCCAGCTGATTACTAACCTACTATTAAATTTTGATAGGAAAATAGTTG
>CAYMIE010000100.1:0-3338 GCA_964390405.1 uncultured Gammaproteobacteria bacterium
ATTTAGAACTTAGATTGGCAGTTTCTTTACGCGCTTGACATTATCTGATACAATTTGCAGACGATTCAATGGACGAGCAAAACAATCAAGCTACGGGATCTTCTGCCCAAAGTCCGATTTACCAAGAATCCCAGGAAAAAAACGCCAAATGGCTTTGGCTCCTTATTGTCCTAATTATCATAGGAGCTTTAGTCTTCGCTTTTTTTAGGGGTATTGGACCATTTGCCCAATTTAGGGGAGAGAAAGGGGAAACTGTTTCACCGACACCCCAAACTGCTTCCAGCCCGATTTCCGAATCTTCGCCATCTCCGTCGGCGGAAGTAGATAAGAGCGAACCTGCAATCAGAGTTTTAAACGGCAGCGGTGAAGAAGGAGTTGCTTCTAGTGTTAAAGACTTCTTGGAAGAGTTAGGGTGGAGAGTAATTTCTATCGGCAATGCCCAGAGTTACGAATTTGATAATACGACCATAATCCTTAAAGAGGGTTTTGGAAATTTTGAAAGTGCATTGGTTGCAGATCTTTCCGAGAAATATTCTGTTAATGTGGGCAGCGATACTTTAGAAGCTTCAGATGAAGCTGATATCGAAATTACAGTTGGTACGAAGTAATCTCCTAGATAAGTCTCTATGAAAAAAAGATCCTCACTTTCGTGAGGATGCTATTAAATAATAAGGTGATAATTTCACCCTACTTAAGGCGCTTAACTTTAGTTTTACTTCAGTAAGTTTCAGGTGGATACCCTCAACAACTATTCAATGAATAATTGAAAGACGGGATAGTCCTAGATAACTATCTTGTACGTGAAGATTTTTAACTAAAGTTTTAAAAGTGCGACCAAAAGTAGGGAATCCTGTGGTCTAATAAGTATTATACCACTCATTTAAAGTGGTGACGCAAAGTGCGGCATAAGGATATTAAAAAGGTAGGAGACTATTGGGAAGAGAATTTTGCTTATTGCACCGCTAACCAAAAGCAGGAGAAGAATAAAAATTCCGTACCTTTCTGTTTGTACAAAATCACGGTACCAATCGCGTGGAAGAAGCCCGGCCAAAACTTTAAAGCCATCAAGAGGGTGAACAGGGATCAGATTAAAAACTCCCAGCAAAAGATTGATAAGAATAATTGGCGAGAGGAATTGGTACAAGTTAACAATTGTTAAATTAATACTGTTAGTAAAAAAGGCAACCAAATAAGGAAGCGAAAGAACTGAAGCCAGAATAAAGTTAGATACTGCACCGGCTGCTGAGATTAAAGCGGAATCTCGCTTGACATTTCTTAGATTAAACGGGTCAAAAGGTGTGGGTTTGCCCCAGCCAAAGCCGACTAAAAGTAGTGCCAGAGTTCCGATTGGGTCAAGATGAGATCTTGGGTCGAGAGTCAAGCGTCCAGCCAGCTTGGCGGTTGGGTCGCCAAGCCGGTAGGCGACAAATGCATGGGCTGCTTCGTGAATAGAAATAGCAACAACCAAACCGATGACAAAGGTAAGAGCGGTTATCGGGTTTCCTTGCAAAAGGGCGTTAATTAGCATGGAGCTGTGTCAGTTAGGTTGTTTTGATAACAATGTTGTGATATATTAACCAACTTGAGACTTAGTGTAACATGTAAATTGCTACATTGTTAAATCGCTAAATTGTGATCAGAATAACAGTGTAACAATTTGACAATTAATTTTATGAGAAGCTGTGAAATTTGCGGTAAAAAATCTTTAATTCAGAAATCCGGTGCCCACCAATACGGTGGCGGTTGGGCTATGCGGGCGACCAAAAAAAGATTTGAAAGACGCGTCAATTTGCATAGTGCAAAGGTCACTTATTTGGGAGTGCGCAAAACAATGCGGCTTTGCACAAAATGTTTAAGGCGGGTTAAAAGCGAGATGAAGAAATTGGTAGAGGGGAAAAAAGAAATAAGATTTAAGAAAAAGCCTGAATCTGTTACATCTGCTGTAGCTACTGCGTAAATTTTTCTATTTTGGATTTTAAATTGGGATAACCGTTTAGAAATTCTTCAAGGGTTGTTGGTTTTCTACCCCTTCGACTTCGCTCAGGGCTGCGCTTTTTTGGAAAACAAATAGTGGACTTTACTGTATATTTGGGGATATCCATTATTAAGATCGGATATTGGAATCGGCCGCTTGCCCTCAATTTGAATCATTTGTTTCGGCAAAAACTTAATAATTTTTGAATCAATTTTTGTCCAGACTGTAGGCCATGGGTAAAAAGCATTGATCATTCGCTCAAGTTTTTGTTTACTGGGCGGGTTTTGTAAATCGATTTGGCCATCTGCTTTTGTAATTTTTTCAGTAAATGTGGCATCTTCATTGTTTTGTTCTTTGGGTTTAGTTTTGCCGCTGAGATAATCGGGGAGAGTAACGAGCAGCAAATTTGAGCCGATTGCGCCTGTTTTTTCAATTAAAGATTCATGAGTGTCTTCTTTTTCAATTTCAATTTCCCGTTGATTTAGAATTGGGCCATGGTCGACTTCTTGGTCGAGCTTGATAATGGTGACGCCGGTTTTTATTTCTCCCTTAAGAATTGCAGATTGGATTGGGGAAGGGCCTCTGTATTTTGGCAGAAGCGACGGGTGAACGTTGATAAAACCAAATCGTGGTTTATCTAAAATATCTTTTGGGATGATATGGCCGAAGGCGACAAGAATTGCTAAATCAAAATTTTTACTAACCTCTGATAGCAGATGGCCAACAGCCATGCCATTTTTCTGGGCTGTTAACTTTACTGGTGTTGAGGATTTATTTTGGCCGCGGCCGACCTTTTTATCTTCGCCGGTGATAATTAACTGCGGTTTGAAGTCAGATTCAATTAAATTTTCTAAAACTATTTGGGCGAGCCTGGGCGTTCCTAAAAAAACAATCTTCATGCATATGCGACTTCTAAAAGTTGTTCCCTGCCGCGTTTGTCTTTTTCTACTTTGAACATTTTGCCATTTTGAGTGTGGACGTGGTCGATAAATAAGACTCCGTTTAAGTGGTCGACTTCGTGCTGAATGATTCTGGCAGGCAGACCTTTGTAATGGCGAGCCGATTTTCTGCCGCGTACGTCTTGAGATTCGAGATCAAGTTCTGCGGGTCTGGCGACATGGCCGTAAAGTTCGGGAACAGACAGACAGCCTTCCAAGATTGTGACTTCTTGACGGGACAATTTAAGAATTTTCGGATTGACAAAGCCTTTGATTTTGCTTCTGATTCTTCCTACAAAAACTCTTTTTAAAATCCCAATTTGTGGTGCAGAAAGTCCTAAGCCCGGCGGATCGGTCTGGGCTTCAAGGGTTTCTGTTAGATCCTCAATTAATTTCTGCAGATTTTTGTCGAAAGACTTAACTTC
>CAYMIE010000101.1:0-3323 GCA_964390405.1 uncultured Gammaproteobacteria bacterium
TGGTCCTCAAAGCCGTGAGGAGTTAGCAGTCGAAGTTGACGAAAATGTTGAAGCAACAGAACCGACCGCAGTAGAATTAGAACCCGAACAAAAAGCAAAAGTAAAGGGAAGTCTTGTCGAAAATATGGCAACTCTGGCTTGGGTTGCTAAATTATCAAATATTTTCAAAGGGCCAGGACTCGTTAAAAAAATTGGCATCGGTCTTGGTGCATTTGTAGTTCTTGCATTGGTTGGCACGCTTATTGCAGGCAGATTTATTACGAGCGCAGAGGTTGTGATTAAGGTCAATGCTAAATCTCAAGAGGAAAACTTCAATGTCGATGCAATTATAGGCGCGTCATCAGATTTCACAAGACAGCAAATTAACGGTCAAGAAATTGTAGGGGAAGCCAGCGGCAGCCGCAAGGCAGTAACTAGTGGAACTAAAGAATTGGGCGAGCCAGCCAAAGGTGAAGTAACCGTTTTTAACTGGACAACATCACAAACGTCTTTTTCTAAAGGAACAGTCATTATTTCTAAAAACGGTATTAAATTTGAGCTCGATGGTGAGGTGTCCGTCGCTTCAAGAAGTGCTTCTACACCCGGGGAATCGAGTACTTTGGTAACTGCAGTTGATCTCGGTTCCAAAGGAAACTTAGGCGCCGGAACAGATTTCACTCTACAAGAATTTGATGAGTTGCTTTATTCCGGAACAAATGATAATGCCTTTTCAGGCGGAGATGAAAAAAAAGTAACTGTTGTTTCACAGGAAGATTTGGATAAGCTGGAAGAATCATTGCTTGAGTCGCTCAAACAAAACGCTACATCAAATCTTAAAGAAAAGCTTGCTGGCAAAACTTTTTCAGAAAGTAGTATAGAAGTAAAAATAGTTAAAAAAGATTTCGATAAAAAGTTGGATGAAGAAGCCTCCTTGGTTAATCTTGATATGGATGTTGAAGCAACAGCTGTTGCTTACAGCGAAGACGAACTCAAACAATTGCTGGCCGAAAGTGTTAAAGAAAATGCTCCCGAAAACTTAGAAGCCAAAGCAGAAGATATTAAACTGTTGAACGTTGATGCTACCGGCACGACCAGAGGTTTAAATTTAACAGGAAGTTTTGAAGCAAAATTTATCCCTAAATTTGACGAAAATGATCTTAGGGAAAAAGTGATGGGCAAAAGCGTCAAAGAAACAAGGGAGACAATCAAAGGATTGCCGGAAGTAGTTGATGTTAATGTAAACTTTTCGCCGAGCTTTTTCTTTACAAATTCCCTGCCGACTAGTAAAGAAAAAATCAGCTTCAAAGTAGAATCGTAAATAAATGTCACTGGAAATTTACTCCAAAGATCCGCCGACAAGATTCCCTTCAGAAAAAAAAAGTAAAGACAGCTACTTCTTTGCATTCATTTCGCTGGTGGGTTTAGCGGCAATAATTTTTGCTGCATGGCCTTTTTTGGTCTGGCAGGTATCTACTGCTCCCAGATTATCAACTGGCGTGGAAGATGCTCCGATTCCCGAAGCAAGAGTGTTGTCTGCCAAAAGTCCTAATTTGGAAAATATCCAGGTAGTTGAAGATGCCGACGGATTCTCTTATTTTGTGCCGACTAATTTATCTCAAAATAGTGCAAGTAGCGAAAATCGCCCGGAAAAATTTTCAATTTCTATTCCCAAACTTAATATTGACAATGCGGTTGTCAAAGTAGATAGTCTGGATTTTAAAAAAAACCTCTCGCATTTTCCCGGAACTGCTCTTCCCGGTGAAGTCGGTAACTCTTTTATCACCGGCCATTCGGTTTTGCCGCAATTTAACAACCCCGAAGATTACACTAAAATATTTACCAAGCTTTCCGATCTGGAAATTGGCGACAAAATCAAAGTCGAAATCGAAGGCAGGCAACTTCAGTACATTGTTCAGTATTCCAAAGTCGTCAACCCCCGTGACCTTTCGGTCCTCGCCCCAATTTCCCAAAACGCCAAAAACCTTACTCTCATGACCTGCGTGCCACCGGGGACAAACATCAAAAGACTCGTCGTAATTACGAGCCTGATCTAGTTTAAAAATCGTCCCAATTGTCTTGACACAATTTGTCTTGACACAATTAACATATGTGAGTACAATGTAATTACTATGATAACTACATTAATTTCAATTGGGAACTCAAGAGGAATCAGAATACCAAAACCTTTGCTTAGCGAAAGTGGTCTTAGCGATGAAGTGGAATTACAAGTCAAAAAAGGTGAGATACGAATTTTAGCAGCACCCGCAAAGAGTCGATCAGTACCATCAACGTTACTCCTATCAGAAAAAACTCTTGCCACAGATTGGAACCGACCGGAAGAGGACAAAGCGTGGGGAAGTTTGCAGTAGGTGAAGTTGTCCTCGTCTCTTTCCCTTTCTCCAATTTGCAAGGTCAAAAGATAAGGCCAGCGTTAGTTTTGGCAAAAGCTGAACTCGATGACATAATTTTGTGTCAGATTACTTCCAAATCTTATACTAGTAAGCTTGCGATTCGCATTAGATTGGATGATTTCACAAAAGGTAGTTTGCCGGTTGTAAGCTACGCGCGGCCAAACAAATTGTTTGCTGCAAACTCTTCAATTATCAAAAAAATCGCAGGTCAACTAACTCCTGTTGTAACCAAGTCAATCTTAATAAGTGTGCGTTCGCTCTTCACACTTTGATAATAGGTTTCAACATTACAAATCAGACCAACCGGAATTCTGGACAATTAACCATTTACGATAAACAATTAACAAATGATTCTTGGCATCGATCTTGGGCAAAGGACAACCGGCCTGGCAATTTCCGAAGGGGAATTGGCAACTGCTCATTCCACAATCACCCATAAAACATTAAGCGAGGCGGTTTCTAGAGTTGTTTCAATTTGTGATAAATTGTCCGTCGATAAAGCAGTCGTAGGTTTTGTAGAAGGTAAAGATAAAATTTATTTTGAAAAATTTGCCAGTCTCTTGAAACATCAATTAACAAATCTTGAAATAGTCATGTGGGACGAAACTCTAACGACTAGACAAGCAACTGCTACTATGATTAAACTCAATGTGCCAAAAGAGAAAAGACGCCAAAAAGAACACGAATTTGCAGCCAGTATAATTTTACAAAGTTATTTAGATAGCCAATGATTAAAAAAATTTTCGCTCCTGTCCAGGCTTGGATACTACTGCAGGGAAAATGTGTCGGCTGCGGCAAAAGCTTAACTCTTGCTCAAAAATTTGAGCGCCGTGATAATAGCCAGCAAGTTATATGTTCGTGTGGCCGGATTTTCATTTTTGATAAAAGAAACGGAAGGTACCGAAGGGCGCTTCACCAAGAAATAATTTAATG
>CAYMIE010000102.1:0-3293 GCA_964390405.1 uncultured Gammaproteobacteria bacterium
TTCTTATCCATCTCTATTGCCTCCTCAATTCTGACACCAACTAGTTCACCGTTCCCTAACGATTTTCCGTCACCATCAAAGTACTCCACGGAGCACTCTCTAGGGTCACCTGCACCCGTGCAGCCATTTCTACCTAGTGTAAAACCAGCAGGTGGAACATTGTAAAAAATAATATTTGTTCTCTCAGGCTCCAAGGGTATGCCTACTTCCGCAAATTGCATTTTAATAGGAACTCTTCCTTCTCTAACTAGATCAGCAACATTTGCGATAGCTGACAATTCGTCACCAACTTGATGAACCCTTTCACTATGTGCACTCATAGCCGTGGAATATATACCTTCTTTGATTGTTTGTCAATTAATGAAGTTGCAACATTGTCCATTCGGCATAGCCTGGCATTCTAAATCGCCCTTAAGTCATTTGAAACTTGCCACCTCCTCTTTTCTTCTTCGACGATTTCTCTGTAAAGAGGCTAGATTGCTATTATTGAAGCAAAATAATACCATATAGAGACTGTAAGCTTGAATTTCTGCTTCCACAAAAGTTATGCAAAGAACAAAAATTATCGAAACTGTCAAACATATAAATAAGGAAGTCACAATTTCGGGGCGGGCCGAAACCATCCGCGATCACAGCAAAGTAACCTTTGTCGATGTTGTCGATGAATCCGGCTTAGTTCAGACAGTAACCAGAAAACAAACTGAAGTTTCCGTGCAAGACATTGTTGAAGTTGAAGGACTCGTTAAAAAAAGACCGGCAAATTTAATTAACAAAGACATTGAAACTGGCGAAATCGAAATCGAAATTAAAGATCTTAAAATTATTTCCAAAAGCGAAACGCCGCCGATTCCGACGGACGGTGACGGTCGCGATATAGACGAAGATCTTCGCCTAAAATATCGCTATTTAGATTTAAGGCGTCCACGTTTACAAAAAAATCTCAAGCTTCGACACAAAATTGTTTCACTGGTGCGTGAGTTTTTAAATAATGAAGGATTCACTGAAATCGAAACACCGTACCTTTCCAAAACCACCCCCGAAGGAGCCCGCGATTTTCTTGTCCCTTCCCGGCTGCATCCGGGTAAAGCCTATGCTCTGGCTCAGGCCCCACAACAATACAAGCAACTATTAATGCTCGCAAACTTTGAAAAGTATTACCAAATAGCCCGCGCTTTTCGTGATGAGGATATGCGCGCCGACCGGCAATTTGAACATTCACAAATTGATATCGAAATGGCCTACATCAAGCAAGAAGATATCTTAAATTTAGTTGAAGGAATGATGGTTTATGTAAGTGAAAAACTAAAAAGAAAATTATTCAAAAGCCCTTTTCCAAAATTTACTTACGCTGAAGCTATGCAAAAATTTAAGAAGGACAGGTTTGATTTAAGAAACAGCGAAAAAGACGAATCACTTGCATTTGCCTACGTTGTCGATTTTCCTCTTTTGGAATTTAACAAGGAAGAAAACCGGCTGACTTTTTCTCATAATCCGTTTACTGCCCCTAAAGAAAAAGATTTGGAAAACCTAAAAAAGCATAAAGATTTGGAAAAGATCGAATCTTATCAATTTGACCTTGTATTGAACGGAGAGGAACTTGGGAGCGGTAGCGTTCGCATTACCGACCCTGCGGTTCAAAGGGAAGTATTCAAAGTAATGGGGCTTTCCGACAAAAAGATCGATGAAGACTTCGGACACTTGCTGACAGCTTACAAATACGGCGCACCTCCACACGGTGGCATTGCACTAGGGCTAGACAGGCTTTGTGCAATCTTTGCTGGCGAAAAAAACATTAGGGAAGTAATGGCCTTTCCGATTTCCGGTGGCGGTCAAACATCAGTAATGGATGCTCCCACAGAAATGGATAATGCTACTCTCAAGGAATTCAAACTTAAAAAATTGTGATCCCTCGCTATTTTACTGCAGCAGCCATTGTTATTATTTTTATCTCCGTCTTCCTGCTCCCAAAGTCGTCTTTGAAGATTTCAATATTTGATATACCTGTAAAACAAATTAAAGCGAACAATCCACTAGAAGTTAATCCTCTTCCGGTTGCCAATTTTAATTACCAAAATCCACAAGGCATAACTGCCCGATCGGCGATTGTTATCGATTCCAAAACAGGTGTAACGCTTTTTGAAAAAAATGCCACTCTAAAACATTTACCGGCTTCAACGACAAAGCTGATGACAGCTTTAATTTCCTTGGAGAAGTGCTCGACCGATACAATTATTACGATTGGTGAGTTTGAAAAAGAAGGGACGCAGATGGGCTTAAGTACAGGTGACCAGATTACCGTAGAAAATTTACTTTATGGTCTGTTAATCAATTCCGGAAACGATGCGGCGACTGCGCTTGTTACGGGTTGCGCCCAATCCCCGAACAATTTCACTGCTTCCATGAATCAAAAAGCTGAAGATCTCAAAATGAAAGACACACACTTTACCAATCCGACAGGTTTCGATGACGACCCCCAATATTCAACCGCCGAAGATCTGGCAAAACTTGCCAATGTCGCTATTTCAAATCCCCTAATTTCCAAAATCGTAAAAGTTAAAAGCACGGTTGTCACAGATTTTACCGGCAACAAAACATATTATTTGGAAAACATTAACGAACTCTTGGGAATTATTGATGGGTTAGAGGGAGTCAAGACAGGTCAGACAGAAGGGTCTCTGGAAAATCTAATTACAAAAACTACCAGAAACGGTAACTCTGTTATAGTCGTAGTTCTGGGTTCAGAAGATCGTTTTACCGAAACTCAAAACTTAATAGAGTGGGCTTTTAACAGTTACGATTGGGTTAATCCTTCGCGATAAAAATGTCAGCAACAGCATGTGTATAGGCGGTTAAACCGTCATCGCTCTCAAAAAGGTAAACAGGCTGCAGGAATCCCTGATTTTTTTCTGTTTCAAGATAAGCCAGCCGAACATTTCTGATTGGGAAAGTGTTGGAATCCGGTTTCTTATTTAAAGCCCCGTTTCCTTTCCTCAAATCCTCAACAGCTATGTCCGGACTTTTCAAAGGATAAGTAGAAAATCTGTGTTTTTGAATATCACTGCTTATAAATTGAGCCGAAACCACAATTTCGTCATTTGCCAAACCCCAGACTAAAGGGTTTTCGCTGTCAGAGTTAATAATAGGCAGATCGTCAATGTCTGCTTTATTAAAGATCACCTTAACAAGATTTGTAGTTGATAAGGAAAGAGCCCGTTCCAAAATACCATTTTCGATTTTAAAGTTTTCTTGTGAAATTGTATCTTTGGGGAAAATTTCCAAAGGCAGATTCAGTT
>CAYMIE010000103.1:0-3285 GCA_964390405.1 uncultured Gammaproteobacteria bacterium
AAAAATGGAGTTTAGAAATTTTACATTAATCACTTATCACAACTCGCAATTTAGCAAAAGGTTTTACTTTTGACAATAGGCAATTTAGGTACGAACAACAACTGACAAATAATAACTAACAATTGACAGTTGACGGATAGGTTAATTTATGATTACAATTCATATTAGAAAGCAGAGAAAACCGCGTAGAAAAAGTCCTCGCAATTTTAATGTATTTCCCAAAAAATTAATGTAAAGAAAGGAGCGTGATTTAATTGGCAACTAAATTATTTGTTGGAAACATTCCATATTCAGTAAATTCAGACGGACTTAGAGACATATTTGCTAAAGTTGGTGAAGTTGCAGAGGCTAACGTTGTAACGGACAGGGAAACCGGCAGATCCAGAGGTTTCGGATTTGTGGAAATGAAGGCAGACGCAGATGCAAAAAAAGCAATAGACACTTTAAACGGTACTGAAGTTGATGGCCGAAAGATATTTGTTTCTGAAGCGCGCGAAAAAGCGCCCCGCGATAATCAACAGCAGTAGTTTTTAGCAGATGTTTGATTATATAAGAAATCGAGACGGCAAAAGAATTTTTGCGGTTATTGATTACCCTAGTGGCAAAGGAACGTTTTCCTTCGGAGTGGAGGGTCCTTTCACGAACCATAGGTTCTCAGGAACCGGTGGTCAGGACCGGTGGCCGGCGGTTTTAATCGTCCACGGCTTTAAGGGAAGTTCAGCACAGAGACATATTCAAGGGGTTTCTGATGTTTTGGTTGATGCCGGATTTTTAACGATTAGGCCGGATTTAACCAAAAACCCGGGAAGATCATATATTGAGTTTGCTGATATGACTTATAGCCAAGAATTAAAGGATTGTGAAGATGTTCTGGAGTATCTTTTAGCGATGGACGAGGTTGACAAGAATAAAATAGGCATCGCCGGTCATAGTTTAGCAGGGACGATTGTTTCGGAGATTGCTGCAAAAAGAAATGAAATCAAAGCGCTTGCGATATTGTCGGGAGTTTACAGTTTTGAATTTGTTGCTGAGCATATTTTTAGTAAGCCGTTTCAAAAAGCAAAAAAGGAATTTGACCAAAAAGGGTGGACGAGTGTTTGGAGTGAACATTTAGAGAGGAGATTGAAAATAAAACGTGGGTTTTATGAAGATGTTATCGGAAGAACGGCTGGTGATTTTGCAGGTGAGATCAAATGTCCAACACTAGTTATTTCAAGCGGCAAAGATGAGGCTGTATCGCAGAAGCATGCAGATCTTTGGATGAAAAACTTGGGAACAAAAGAAAAGCATATGGAGATAATTGAAGGATCAGATCATAACTATAGTGGTGATGCTATGAGTAGAGTCAGTCCAATTGTAGCTAGCTGGTTTGCCAAGCATTTAATCTAAAAACTCAAACCTTTTTAATACATTGAAGAAAGTGCCGCGAAATTCGGTTTCGCTGCCGAAGTAATCGTTTTCCTGCAGGCGGATTATGTAATAAAGCTTATTTTTTTTAATATATGCCGCTTTGCTGTCGGTAGCATTTTCAAAAAAGACGAATGTGCCCTCTATTGTTTTAATTTTTTCCGCTTCTTTCGCTTCAGTAAAATTTTGCTGAACAATGACGGACAGTTTTACATTGGAAGCAAGGGCGGCTTCATATAGGTCTTCGGTCCCGGGGTATTCTCTGCTTTCCAGTTTGTTCCAGTATCTTGGATGCGTTATTTTATAGTTTAATCTTTGATTGGTGAAGGTGATCCAAGTATCAATTGTGCCCATTTGGCGGGAAAGTGAGTATTTGGAAGAGAATGGGTCCAGCCGGTCCTGGACACCGGCTTCAACTTCTGCCTGAGCTTCTGTAAAAGTTCTATTGACTGCAGCTTTGACAAGAAAGAAACCGGCTATTGTTAAAACTAAAAGCAAAGGCAAAATGATGTTACCGGGTTTATAGCTCATTTGAAAAGGAGATCGGCGATTACTTTTTGCTGGAAAAATATGAGATAGGCAAGGAGAAGAAAGATTACAAGTATGGCGGCGACAATAGCAATGGGCAGTTTTTTATTCATCTAAACCTATTGTACCTTTTTTAAAGGGCATTGGGGCCATTAAAAGGTCGGACCTTTTAAAGGTTGTTAAGGTGGGCTAATTTTAGATTTGGTTAAACTTGGCGGGTTTGCCAATTAGTTTTGCTCGTCCGTTTTTGATAACTACTAAGTCTTCGATTCGTACGCCGCCCCAGCCTGCGAAGTAAAGGCCGGGTTCAACCGAAAAGACCATGCCTTCTTTAAGCCTTTCTTTGCTCTTTTTGCCTAAGTGCGGTTTTTCGTGGACTTGCAGACCAATGCCGTGTCCTAAGCTATGAATAAAATTTTGGTGGAGATTGTGCTTTTTGAAGAGATTGTTGGCAAGGTGGAAAGCTTCTGAGGCTTTTAAATCATGCGTAATACTCTCTATAGCCTTTTTTTGAACTCGATTGACGTGCCTGTAAATGTTTTTGTACTTGTCGGAGGCAATGCCAACAAAAACAGTACGCGAGAGATCAGCTGAGTAATTTTTGTACTTTGCGCCAAAATCAAAAAGCAAAACCTCCCCCTTTTTAATTTTGCGTCTGCCAGTAACATAATGGGGAAGTGCGCTATTTGGGCCGGAGGCGATAATTGATTCAAAAGCCAAGCTTTGAGCACCTAAGTTTTTGATGATACTAGCTAATTTTTCGGCAAGTTCAGCTTCAGTTTGTCCTGGTTTAATTAATTTAATGATTTGTGCAAAAGCGCTCTGGGATATTTTTTGGGCTTTTTCAATATTATTAATTTCGTCGCCGGATTTGATTGACCTTAGATCTTCAACAAGATGTTTGATCGGAATTAATTTTAATTCTTTCAAACCCTTTTTGAACTCATTGAATTCGCTGTAAGTGAGATTATGTTCTTCAAAGCCCACCTTTGCTGAAGTCTTCGATCCTGAGAACTCAGACCGAAGGGCTTCGGCGGGCAAGCCGACTCTTAACAAGTCTCGAATTGAATCAATAATTTTTTTTCTCTCGTCAACAATGATGACTGAGAGATTGTCTGATTTAAGCTTACTAGCTTCGTTTTGGTAAAGACGTGCCGTAATTAAGGTCGGGCGGGGATTGAAGACAAGTAGAGTTTCCCGTTCGGTTGGCGAAACACCCCTAAAGCCGGTTAAATAATAAATATTGATTGGGTTTGTGACAATAAACCCGTCGAGTTTTTGGGTTTTAATTAGCTTAGTAAATTTATTAATTCTATCCACAATAGGTAGCAAATTATATAGACTGGAGCG
>CAYMIE010000104.1:0-3272 GCA_964390405.1 uncultured Gammaproteobacteria bacterium
GATTATTTCCGATCCCGTATCGTAACAGTTGATCCTTAGTTCTAGACCCTGAACCCTAGACCCTTTTCACTTTTGACTTTTCCCTGATACACTATTCTTGTGTCTGCAAAAAAGTTTGCACATCATTTTATTCCGCATCATCACCCAGAGACAGACGAGCACCATCGCGCGCATGCGTTAAGTCACGGCGCACTTCTTGGCTACGTCTTAGTTTTCTGCTTAACGATTGGCGGATTTTATTTTGTAAGAACAACTGCGCCTCAAATTCTGGGTACGGCCCAATATACGGCCGAGCAGATTATAGAACTAACTAATGTCAAAAGAGCAGAGGAGGGACTTTCCCCGCTTAAGCAAAATTCGCTGCTTGCTGCAGCTGCGGCAGCTAAATCGGTGGATATGCACAGCAATAATTATTGGGCGCATTACTCACCGCAGGGTAAATCACCATGGAATTTTATCTCTAGCGTCGGCTACAGATATATTTATGCCGGTGAAAATTTGGCGCGGGATTTTGCCGATCCGCAAGCAGTGGTAAATGCCTGGATGGCATCGTCCACACATAGAAGCAATGTTTTGGATAAAAATTTTAAAGAGATTGGTGTTTCTGTTTCCAATGGAAGTCTGACCGGTACAGAAGGAGTACTAGTTGTGCAGATGTTTGGCAGTGCTGTTTCTGCGGTGCCGACTGAGTCCGCAAGCTCACAAGAAGCTAGCGAACCACTAGCCCAAGTGCCAGCTGAAACCGAGGCTCAGGGCGAGTCAACAAGTGAAAATTCAGAAGTCAAGAGTCAAGACTTAACTGAAAGTCAAAATTCGGCTACCAGTTCCACAGACTCAGAGTCTGCCACAGTTTTAGCCAGCCGCCAATTTTCAATTTCAAAATTTATGAGTTTGGCGCTGGTTGGTTTTGTATTTATGCTGTTTGCTATAGAGGTTGCGGTGGCTTCTAAAAAATCCCATTTGAGCGTTAGAAGTTCAACTTTGGCTCACTTGGGTTTGCTTGGTTTAGTTCTGTTTGCGCTTTGGTATGCTGTGCAAGGATCAGTAATTTAGTAAAGTGATTAGGGATTAGGGTAAAGTGTACAGCGTAAAGTGTAAAGTGATCAGTGTACAGTGATCGGGGAACTATGAACTATGAACAAAAGACCGAATAAAAGTTTCGATAATATCTGGCATTTCGTTTTATATCTTGGTTTTGCAATCGGCTTGGTCGGGATTTATTTTTCAAAGTTCGATGCCCGCAGGCAGTTTACAGTTTTATTGTTAATGATTGCTTATTATCTAATTTGGGGTTTTGTGTTCCACCACTTAAGACGAGATGCAACAAGATGGTTAATGTTTGAATATCTGCTGATTGGTTTAATTGGTCTTCTGGCGGGCTTTTTGATTTTTCTCTTATAAAGAGAAAAGTATGATGTATTAAGTATTGTGGGGATGGTTGCTTGCAGATTTAATAAGACCGTTTACTAATTTGCTAACAATGATCGATTTATTAAATAATTCCTCGAATTCTTTATTAGAAATATATTGCAAATCTTTGGCAATTATAATTTGATTTTGAGCTTCTGTTAGTGATCCAAGCGCCATCCTGTAAAACTGAATTTTTTCTTTGGAACTTCTCCTTGAGAATCCTTCCGCGATATTGCTAGTAATTGAAACAGCGGCTCTTCTAATCTGGTTAGTTAACCCAAACTTTTCAGTTGTCGGAAACTTTTTAGTCAGTTCATATACTAGCAGTACAAGATTATGTGCTTCTTTCCAAGCATTAAGATCTGTAAAAGTTTCTATTTTCATCGACGCAAGTATACGTAATACTTTATACAAAATACAATATACTTTTTATCGAGGCTATCAGGGATTGATAACGCAGTAGCTGCGTTGCGATGCAGGTTCACAAGGTAATTTGCCTTGCTGGACACAAGTTTGTGCACCCCCGGGTGTACAATACTCCGGATCTTTGCTATTTTCCAAACCGGCGCTGAGTTTATAAGTCAAAATGGGTCCGGACGGTGACGAAGCCTGATAATAATAGGTGTGGTTGATCGTTCCGATTGTTGCGTTGATAGGGTCTTTGGGTAGAGGATTCATATAGGTAATAGTTCCACATTTAAAGTTACCTCCCCATTGTATTCCACCAGATGGGCATTTTATTAACCCACTGGCATCGGCTTCGGGATATGTTCCGTTATCCTGCAAATAAAGTTCAAGAGCCTGTTGAATTGATTTAACATCACTTTTTCTTTTCGAATCGCGGGATTTTTGCTGGGCGTTTGTCCAGGAAACGGTGGCTGTTGCTACCAAAATGCCGATAATGGAAATTACAATAAGCAGCTCGATTAAAGAAAAGCCTAGGCGTCTTTGACGCCAGTTCTTAGTTATTAGTCCATAGTTCATAGATTTCTTACTATGATCTACGATCACTGATCTCAGAACTTTAAGGAAGGGCAGTTTCATTTCCTCTATAGTATCAATTATTAAAGGCATTGTGTCAATTAAAACTATGAAATTACGTTTAAAATGAGTTTTTCCGAAACGGGATCGGTTAAGTATAGATAGCTTCGGACGAAACGTGATCGGACATTATCGGATTATCCGGAGAGGCATGATTTATAGCGATGCTTAGTCATACTGTATAATGATCCGGATCGGGGTATGGCGCAGTGGTAGCGCGCTTCGTTCGGGACGGAGAGGCCGCTGGTTCGAATCCAGCTACCCCGACTTCGACTTATAGTTGACATTATATCTTGGCAAGTTTTAAGCTGGAGGTAGAGGTATATATGCCTGCCAAGAAAAAAGCTTCGAAAAAAGCTACCGCTAGTACACCTAAAAACTCTTTTGCCACTTTTCTTTCCGACCCTTTGATTGCCACCGCCTTAATAGTTTTTGCGCTAATTGCTTTGGTGCTTTCGATTTTGGAGTTTACCGAAGCTATCGCTATTTAATATGGCTATTTTAAATTCAGCAACCGTAGGCGGGCAAATCAATCTGGCGGGGGACTCCCATCTTCGAACCGGCGGTAAAAAATTCACTCTGGTTATGCAGCTTTCAATTGCACTATTTACAGTGTCACTGGTCTGGTTTTCATTTGTTTACTATCCAAAAGCCGTTGACAAGTTTCAAAAAGTCGGATTGCCGCAGGGCAAAGTGATTGCAGAAGCAGAAGCATCTGCCGGATTTCCGATTGAAACTGGGCAATTCCGTATAGTTTATGAGCGAGAGCCAAACGTCTATTATGCATTTATTGAAGGCGAAAATATTGCCGAATATGCCGA
>CAYMIE010000105.1:0-3254 GCA_964390405.1 uncultured Gammaproteobacteria bacterium
AGAAATTGTCTTTAAAGATAGAAAGATTTCTTATATAAATAGTTTCTGTTTGTGTTCCAACGGCATCGCTTAAATAAACAATGACCGGAATAAAAAAGGCAAGCTGAAGTTTTGCCTCAAGTAAATACTGGAACCTTGATACCATAAACGATGCAATTAAACCCCCAAGTAAACCCACAATTAACCATGGTAACCTCTTACCCACAAGCTTAGATGCCGCTTGTTGAACATCATCGGTGATGGCAAAATGATTAGGACTCTTCACAAATTCAGTATATACGAAAACGTATTTTTTAATAGTATTAAAATATAAGGTTTAGGGAATAGAGTTAAGCCAACAAAGGCGAGCCTCGTCAAGGACGGGAGTTAAGAATTGCTTGACGTGGGCTTTTGTTTTGTGTAAACTTCCAACTTAACATGCGTCACGAGCGGTCAGATAATCCTAACCTACGTAGCTTAATTACTGAAACTGCGCCTGCAATTGTGGTATTAGTGGTAGCAGGAGCATTGGGGCTTCAGTTATTGATAAGAGAATGGATTGTAGATCAAAACTCGCATGAGAACAGTGCTAACGAGTTTCCAATACCAACCCAAAGCAGTCCCGTAAACTCATTTCCAAACTCCTTCAACTCAGACATTCAACTAACCCCAACCCTGCAACCAAATCCTTAGCGTCATTCTCAACTGTCTACCGACAGGCAAGCTTGATTGAGAATCAGATTCTCGATTTCTCGAGAATGACATTAGGGCAGATGAACTTTTGACTTTTGACTTTTAAATGTTTATACGTGTCTGTCTGCAACATGGCTTGCGCCCCAGCTGGAAGGTTTTATAGCGACTTTGAAGCCGTTGGCCCGTATCATTCCCACAATATCGGCAATTAGCTCTCTGGTTGGCCCGTTTGGACCAATATCCACATGTATCTCCAGATTTAAACCGCTACTGAAACCGTTTGAGATATCAAATAACCCCATTTTAGCAAAATCGTCAACAAGTCTTTGCGCCAGATTCAAAGAAAGGGTTGCCTCCTGCCAGATTCGCTGCTTCATCGAATTAAGATGGGCGATCTTCTGCCTTCCCCAAAAATAGACTCCGCCCCGGCCCTTTTTGTGCACAATTATCGCCGAAACAAAATCGCTGCTGCCGTTAACTGCCTCGCTATCCGTCCCGATTATCACATCATAAGAGGCTAAACTATCGAGACTCATAAACCAGACAACTTTTGCTAATACCTCTTCCCAAGCCAGTTGTCCGTGGGTCGGACTGGTAAACACCTTTGGCAAAATAATATCCGCCATGATTTGACGCTTATTCTACCAAAAATAACAAAAAAACTACACTGCGTAAGGCTCTGCTGTTTCAAAAACTTGACGAAGTCCCGCTTTTAAGAAAGGTTGGATTTCTAAAAACTAATTGCGGGACGAAGGCTTGAGCGAGTCGTGACTCTTTAACAACGAACCCAGATTAAACGACGAGCGCTTTTTGAAACAGTTGAGTCTTACGCAATTCCCCAAAAAAAAGACCCCTTAAGCGCTCATAGGGGTCTTTCCTTCTAAACCTAAGGCAATTTTCGAGCCTAGGGTATAAACTGAAAGGGCTTTAGGCCAAAAAAAATTGAGGCCTAATCCAATCTTCACAGAGCGCAACATTTCCTGTCAAGACAGAGATTTTGTACTCAATGAGAATAACCATGCACAAAATCCGGTTTGCTATACTATAAATGAGATGTCAGTGAAATCCCGCAGCACGGGAAGCAGCTGATTTAATCGTAACAATGCTAAAACCAGAAGCTTTTGCCAACGCCTTGGCTGCTGCAACCGCCCTATTTTACATCTTCTTGTTTATACTCAAAGGGCTTGCTCCGGCATTTTTCAAGTTATTTCTAAATAGCCAGCTTTTTGGCGCCGATATCACTTCCCAAATCCCAAAACTCAGTTTACTAAACCTAATCGGCGCTCTAATCGCTGTCGCTGTCGCTGCCTGGATTTTTGGTTACTTTGTAGCAATCTTCTACAACCGATTCACCCGGCGCGATTAATCAATTACTCTACTAAGTTATTACTAAGTATAAAATCGGCTACTTTTTCACCCATAAATATATGGCCATTTTGGTTAAAATGACCATCAACTGGAAAATGTAATATACCTTTATCTTCTTTCCAATTAGTTGCGTCAAGACGTGGATCATAAAAAGTAACACCACTCTCGTTTGTCATTTGAGAAAGAACTTCATTAATTTGATATGCCATCGAAGATTCCTTATCCAAGTGATATTGGTTGCGAAGTTTATCCCAATCAGCCTCGTCTACCTGATTTCGCGGAATATTAATGGTGACTAAAAACTCTGCACCATGATCCTGAGCCTGTTTCTTCATATCAGCAAGCAGCGCGACAACTAACTGCCAAGTTTCTATTACTTCTTTGGGTGGATTTTTTTGTGAGGCTATAACTTCAAACGGCCCTGAAACAAGCTGTGCATCTGAAAGATAAAATCTTCCTTCAGGAGGGAACCCTAGAATTTTGACTCTAATTTTGTCCACAACTCTTTTCGATAGCTGATTTACAGAAGAAACTTTTACGACTAGATGATAAACATAAGTATTACGTAACAACCTGCCTAAAAAATTACCACCTGCTCTTTCTTGAGCACTTATTACATCTATTTTCCCTTCTTTAAGCCTTACCAGTTTGTTTTTATAAGTATCGCCTATGTCATTAGGCGAAAAGGCCAAAATTACCAAGTCTGGGGAAAACTGCCAAACTCTCTCTTTTAGCGTAAGCCATTGCTGGTCTGTCCCATATCCGGATATTCCAAAATTATATGTTTCAACCTTCTTGCCTAGTGACTGCCCAAGCTTTGCAGCCATTATTTTCTGCCAGGTATCATAAAGAGAAACCTGTAAAGCTTCTTCATGTGAATCACCCAGCACTGCAATTCTATAAACCCCTTCCGGTCTCTCTTTGCTAAATTCCTCATCTCGAAATCCATAATTATTAATCTTAATTTCTATATTAAACTCCCCGCGCTCGCCACCATAAGTAAATTGAGCGTTGGGTTTGTTTTCATAAAGAAAAAGCGACGAAGATTTAAGTTTTGCCAAATTTTCCGGCTCAGCAGAAGTTAACCTAAGTAACAATTCAAAAAATACCACAGAAACAAAAATTGCCAAAACTAAAATAGCAATTTTTTGCCAAAAACGTATCTTCATATCAACAAAATTAATTTTAACAGCTTTAGTTACTTTGCCAAAATC
>CAYMIE010000106.1:0-3143 GCA_964390405.1 uncultured Gammaproteobacteria bacterium
TGTCAGTTGACGTTGGTGCCCGGATACTAGGCATGAGTCGACAAGGTTTCTGGAAACTAAGACGTAGAGTTAATGAGTTTGGTCTTGATGCTGTAGTTGGCAGGAAACGTGGTCCAAAAACGTACACTAGGCCACATAACAGAACTGACAAGTGGATTGAACAGACAGTCGAGAGATTCTTTAACCTTTATGGCGTTGGACCTGACCGTATGGTCTGGTTACTTGAGGATTGCGGCATTGTCGTATCCCGAGCAACAGTCTACAGGATACTGGTAAGAAGGAGGTTGATTATCCCCCACGTCAAAGAAGCGAGGAAGCCCGTTCACCTCTACACCAAAGGTTATCCAGGAGAAGAGGTTCAGATTGATACTACTGAGCCTCTTGGAAAGAGTGGCCCGACACTGATTACGGCAGTCGATGACTTCTCCAGATGGGGTATGGGTGATTGCTACTATGGCAACAGATCTGATCAGGCAGCTGACTTCTTAAGAAGAATGGTCATGCAAGCACCATTCCCGATTCATACTGTAAGAACTGACAATGGTAGTGAGTTTAAGAAGTACTTTACCACGACTTGCCAGGAACTGGGTATCAATATCATCCGTAATCCTGTTCACCACCCAACCAGTAACGGTAAGGTAGAAAGACTGCATAGAACTATCGAGGAAGAATGCTTCTGGAGGGTACAAGCAAAACCTGATGATCTCGACTACGCCAGGTATTGGTTGTCCAGATATCTTGGTTGGTACAATACTAAAAGAAGACACGGAGGTTATGGCATGAGTGGCAGAACACCGCAGCAGAGAATTGAGGATTACATCATCACCAATCAGTCATATCTTGAAGGTGCCGATGTAAACGAAACCCTGATACTGTACATATATGGCAAAATGTATGCTAATATGGTAATATATTTATGAATACAGATTTTGAATGGGACCAAGACAAGAATAATGAAAATGAACGTAAACATGGAGTTAACTTTGAGATTGCTCAATATGCATTTGCAGATCCGAAACTGGTAATTGCTGAAGATTTGGAGCATAGTAGGTCAGAAAAACGATTTTACTGTTTCGGTAAAGTGAAAGGGGGTGTTTTAACTGTCCATTTCACTTATAGGAGAAACCATATCAGAATAATTGGTGCAGGTTTTTGGAGAAAAGGAAAAAAGATCTATGAAGAAAAAAATCGTATATACAGATGAACCAATTGAAGCAAGAGTCATCGAAAATTTTTTGCCCAGTCCAGATAAGTTGATTTTTAAAGAAAAAAAAACTAGGGTAACTTTGGCTCTGAGTGACAGAAGCCTAGATTTTTTCAAGAGCGTTGCTAAAAAACATGGAGCATCGTATCAGGCAATGATACGGCGACTGATTGATTACTATGTTGCTAATCAGAGAAGAGCTTGACCTTGTTAAGCTAATTAAATTATTGTTTTTCTAGAGTTTCTAGCACTCTTGGAGCTAAGATACTTATCACCGTTCGTTAAGTCCTCGTACGCATTGTTTCTATAAATGAGGACAAATTTTCTAGCGTCATTTTCTATCCAAGTCTTTTCTTTCTTAGTTTTATACTCGCTCTTTTTAACATAAGCGTGTCCTAAGATATTTAACTTTTCCTTTTGTCTCTCAAAAAATATCTCGGCAAGTTTTCCATTTACAGTTGCAAAGCACCAACTCATGTTGAGTACAATTATACATTTTTGCCCAAAGCAGGGATAGTTGGGCCATAAACCGACATTCTGATCTAAGGCTGCTTCCGTTTGAACTAAAGTTTAGACTGCCCCTCCCTCACTAAAGTTTCGAAGGACAAGCAAAATTGAAGAAAGATCGCATAATTTCTAACCCTTCGATTTCACCCAGAGTAAACAGGGTAATCAGAGATGAGTTTTGGAAAATAGTGCATTCGAAACTGCAAGCCGTGAACGATTAGCGCAACTAGGTTGGTGATTGTATAATCGGCTTGTGGACCTAGCTTCGACCACCTCTAAAAATGGTGTATTAATTCGTCTTACCGAGGAAAGATGGAAACATATTGTTTTATTACACCCCAATTTATCCGATAAACAGACTAGCGTTCTTTTAACGGTTAAAAATCCGGATTACATTTTTAAAGGTCAGGCAGAAGAATTGTTAGCAGTTTCTAAGCTTTCTGCGAGGGTATATATTGTGGTAGCATATAAGGAAACTAAACCTGCTGGTTTCATTATTACCGCCTACGATACAACAAATGTACGGTGGCTATTTAAAAAGGAGTTAATATGGAGCAAAGATTCATAAATACTGTTTTACCAAAACTTGGACTACGTCACCTTATGGGGATGCGCAAACCGCCTTTGTGGTTTTCGTATGACAGGGAAGGGGATGCGGTACATGTAATTTTTGAAGAAGCAAAAAAAGCCGACAAGGCAGCCTTAGATAAGGATGATGTCATTATTACCAAAAGAGGCAATAAGATTATTAATATGACAATTCTTAACGCAAGTCGCTTCGTTCACTAATCTTTACTGAAATTTAATATGTCCATGAAAAACAAAAGAAGCAAAGCTTCTCTGCGAGTTAAATATAGTGATGAACCAATCAAGGCTCATGTTGTACGTGATTTTTTACCTAGCCACGAGAGCCTTCTTCTTAAGAGAAAAAAGAAGAGTGACAGCAATAGCATATGAGTAAAATTATCCAGGCTGTTAAAAGGGGTGACCTAGTTGACTACGCTGATCTTTTTGCAAGCTATCCCCAAAAACGTCAGCAAGAGATCTTAAAGCGGGCAAGATATTTAAAGGCAGCAATGGAGCTAAAAAAACTGAGGAAAGAATTGAAGATTTCTCAAGAGGAGTTGGCACACAAAATGAAGGTGAAAAGGGAATTTATTACAAGGATAGAAAGTGGGGAACAGAACATAACTATTGAAACTTTAAATCGGGTAGCGGAGGCCACCGGTAAAGAGTTCGAATTCCACTTTAGATAGGTTCTTCATTAAACTAAATTAAGAAAAGAAAGCACTCCTTCATTATATCCTTCGCCAAAGCTTCGGATATCAGAGAAAGCTACGGATATCAAGAAAATTTCGAAGTGTAAAAATAATTTCTGACAGAGATCAACTAGGAAAGATAATTTTAAGCAAAGTTCCCAAAAGAAGATTAT
>CAYMIE010000107.1:0-3103 GCA_964390405.1 uncultured Gammaproteobacteria bacterium
TAATCGGTGCAATTTTGATTAAACTCGCGCCGCAATTTACCAAAATTACTGCAGATACCATTGTTAAGAAACCTGCTGCAAGTTTGGGAATTGGCCTTTTGACACTATTAATTACACCAATCGTAATCCTAATTGCAGCAATTACCGTAATAGGTATTCCAATCGCCTTGATTTTGCTTGTTCTTTTCTTAATAACTCTGTATCTTGCAAAAATCTTTGTTTCCATCGCAATCGGCAGAAAAATAGTTGAAGTTATTAACCAAAAGGCTGGAGATTATGCAATCTTTATTTTAGGACTTTTGGTATATACAATACTTACTTTAATTCCGGTCATAGGAGTAATCGTCGGTATTCTGGTATTGCTTGCAGGAGTTGGAGCGATAGTTGCGACTAAAAAGAATATCTACAAGCAGTTAAGGTCCAAAAAAATTATTTAATAATCACCTCTTAAACACCACTAAGCGGTAGCCCATAAAGTTCCATATTAAAGATACGCCGGTTGCCAAAACTTTTGCCAGATTAGTCCAAAGTTTTTGCGAATCAACAAATATAGGAGGTACGAATGTCGAGATTACATAAACAATGCCGCTGTTTATGGTAAGTCCTATCAAAGTGACGGCAACAAAGGTTATGAAATTGGCTTCTTTTTTTGCTTTAAAAACCCATTTTTCATTCCAGAAAAAGCTGTTTATTATTGCCATTGAAAAGGAGACAGCATTTAGGGGAATTATCGAAAGCCCGCTGGTAATGCCCGTTACAAAAATTAAAAAATTTAAGATCCCGAAATCAATCGCGGTATTTAATACTCCAACTTGGGCAAATTTGGCAAATTGCCAAAGAAGCGGGATTTTTTTGGAAATGAATCCGGCAGTCGCCAAACCGATTGTGAAAATAACCGGCAGTCCTGCAAAAAGAGTCGCAAGGACTATTGGCGCGGAGAGTTTAGAATAAAGGTCTGTGTTTATAAGAATCGGCAGTAAAAAAAGGCCGACAACCAAGCCTATGGCAAAACTGTAGCCTAAATCTTCCTTTTGCATTAAAAACGCTCTCTAATCTATTATGAGTGAGAAAACCTTGGCTTTCAAGCATGAATCTCAAAAATATAAAAACTCTTTGGTTGGTTATTATTTCGTTCTTTCTTATTTCTGCAGGAATTTTGCTTGTCATTTTTTCCTTTTCTAAAAAGCCTGAAATTACTCTTCAATCGGTTTCGACTAGTCAGTCAGAAGCAGAATATGAAGCTCAAGACGAAATTGCGACGCTTGGCACTAAAAATGTAATTTTAGAGGGAGAATCGAAAAAAGTAGCCAGAGTTGTTGATGGGGATACCATTGAAATCGAAGGCGGGCAAACCGTGCGCTATATCGGTATTGACACACCCGAAACAGTCCATCCTCAAAAAACCGTCGAGTGTTTCGGCAGAGAAGCTTCGAATAAAAATAAAGAGCTGGTTGAAGGGAAGTTTGTGCAATTGGAAAAAGATGTTTCCGAGACAGACAAATACGGCAGGTTATTAAGATACGTATATGCAGATGGTGTTTTTGTCAATGAACTTTTAGTAAAAGAGGGTTTTGCGCATGCTTCTTCTTATCCGCCGGATATTAAATATCAGAATTTAATAAACAGCGCCCAAGAAGAAGCCCGAAGTCAGAACAGGGGATTATGGGCAGGATGCCAAGAGGGAAAATCAGGCACATCGCAAAATCAAGAAGGCTGTGTAATTAAAGGCAATATTTCATTCTCAACCGGCGAAAAGATTTATCATATGCTGGGGCAGGAGTATTATGATAAGACGGCAATCGACGAGTCGAAAGATGAAAGATGGTTTTGTACTGAAAAAGAAGCGCAAGATGCGGGCTGGCGAAAATCGAAAAAATGAAAAATAAAACTTTTTTAATATTGCTTGTCCTAATTACCATTTTTGGATTGTTTTTGAGATTAATTGATTATGATAAAGTCCCGCCGCCGGATGAGGCTTTTGATGAGGTATTTTATGCATGGGGGGGTGCATCGTGGATTGCAGAAGGTGTCCCAAAAAGCTGGTCATGGTTCGAAGATTACAAAAACTATACTTATATTAATCAGTATGGAATTAATTGGAGAATAGTTTGGCCGGTTATTGAGAAACCTCCAATTTATTTTTTATTGAGCGGTTTAACTGTTTTAGTTTCAGGATACACTAATTATTTTCAAGTTCCTCATAATATAATTCGTATACTTCCATTAATTTTAAGCATTCCCACAATTTTCTTTACTGGCTTTTTAGCTTCTAAAGTCTTTAACAAAACAGTGGGTTTAATATCTGCTTCTCTTTATGCAACGATTCCTACAATTGTGCTTTCTAATAGAATGTCGCTGACAGAAAATTTAATAACACCACTTACGTTATTGGCAGCAGTCCTTCTCATTAGAAGGGGAGGTAAAAACATTTTAAAAAGAACTTTTATAATCGGTCTGATTGGTTTTTTATCGATTCTTACAAAACAAATAGGGATAGTGATAGCTTTGTTTGCTATTGTAATTTATTTTATACAAAAAGAATGGAAAAAAACTTATCTAATAGTAATTATGACAATATCTGCCATCTTAATTTATTTAGCGATCGCCGCATACTATGATCTGGGACTATTTTTTAAATTACAACAGCAATGGAGAATTGCCCACACGCTTTCAAGTCTACCCGAAGTTGCAGGAAATATTTTTAGATTCCCGACAATTGGGCCCAAAAATCACCCTTTTGTAGACGGTGCGATGTTGCTGGGTTTTATTTTTCTCTTCTCTAGTTTTCTGTGGTTAAAGTTGGACTCAAAAAAAGATTTTCCTCTTAAAATTTTTTTAATCTTTCCATTCCTTTATCTTTTGCTGCTTACAATTGGTGAAAGCGGGGGAGGCCCATTTACCTTTTTTGGCTGGTATCTTTATCCTTTATTCCCTTTTTTAGCAATCGTTCTGGCTAAATTTTTATGGGATTTTTATAATAAACCTCAGCTTTTATCTTTAATTTTGTTAAATATTATTATCGGTTCCTCAATCATCCGTTTCATATTTATCACCGTTCCCCGTCAGTACCAATATCTTTGGCAGTATGCATTTATTATGTTTT
>CAYMIE010000108.1:0-3070 GCA_964390405.1 uncultured Gammaproteobacteria bacterium
TTCCAACTGGAACCAAAACATCCTCACTCTCGTTAGGAAATATTACCCATTCTTTATCAACTATTGTGGGGTATTTTTCGTCACCAATAACTAATAAAGCGTTTGTGATCTTTGAATATATCGGATATTGACCCTTATTTGATATCTTTGTCAAAAAGTTCCATCTTCCTTGGTCAATTTGCGTCTGTATAGCAATATCAATATAGGGCCTAGTTTTCTCTCGATATTCAATATATGCAATAACAACACCTATCAATGTAACAACTGCAGCAATTGCCATTATCCATTCAGGAAATGACCCATTTAAAAAATTCGCTTTATTCAACAAAACCAGTTCGTTGATTAGCTGTTGAATTACAGCAGAAGTAGTTGCATCCATATATGTTTATTTATTAATATGGGCAGATTAAGAACAATTCAGCTCCGCGGGTAGGATTCGCTTAACTTTTCTCTCCCGGCTTGAGTCCATCCAATAACTTTTGCGCCGCACCCACAGCGTCAAAACCAAAAAGCCAGGACGAGGCTGCGTTATCATAGTGTGCAACATGGACGAGGGTTGGGCTGTCCACACCGCCAATATTCAAAGTTTCAGACGGCTCACTCGCACCTGATTCATGCCTCCATAAACTTATGCTATCTTCCCCAATGAGCTGCCCAAATAAAACTTTGTAATCACTGCCTCCGTAAGAAAAATTCACTGGCTGAAGATTTGAACTTTGCTTTTGGGTAACAAGCCTGGCAGCTGCATCTTTAAAAACATCATTTCCCCTCAAAACATTCCTAAAACCTTCTATAAGCTCTTCCCCCTTTTGACGTAATTCTTTATTTTGCCCTTCCGTATATGGCCTTTCTATTCCAACACCCATTTGCGACAAAATATACTGCTTGTGTTGGTTAAAGTCAAATTAATTAAACCGGCATTGCCATAAAATTTTTCGGGTGTTAAAATCACACTTGATTTAACATTCCGCGGTAGCTCAGCGGTAGAGCGCTCGCCTGTTAAGCGATTGGTCGTAGGTTCGAATCCTACCCGCGGAGCAAGTGATTGCCCTTAAAAACAAAAGGTTAATTTTCTTTACCGTTTTTCTTCTTATCGTTGGCGTTCTTGCCCTAATTTACCTGCGCCAACCGCAAAATAAGCCGCAAACTGGTGTTTCCGTCCAGGAAATTACCCAAAAAGAACAGGAGAAGTCTCAAGAATCAACAGAAAACCGAAAGGCAGTCGAGATAGTCGCCCAAAACCTCAAGATCCCCTGGGAACTGGTAACTCTTCCTGCCTCGCCGGCAGGCGGGCCAAATGGCGAAATGCTAATTACCGAACGTCCGGGGACGCTTTTAATGCTAAAGGGCGGGCAACGGATTCCAATTTCGGGGGTAAAACCAATTGGTGAAGGCGGTCTTCTGGGGATGGCGCTTCATCCAAAATTTGACCAAAACCGCTTCATTTACCTTTACCTGACTTCCCAAACAGGTGCAGAAACCACAAACCAGGTTGACCGTTACGTTTTGGAGGGAAGTACTCTTAAAGACCGCAAGGTGATTATCTCCGGTATCCGCGGCGCCGCAAACCACGACGGCGGCAGGATTGCCTTTGGCCCCGACGCCTACCTTTACATAACTGTCGGCGATGCCCAAAACGAAAGCGATTCACAGAATGTAAATTCCCTAAATGGCAAGATTTTAAGATTAAAAGACGATGGATCAATACCTGCAGACAACCCCTTCGGCAATGCCGTCTATTCTTATGGCCACAGGAATCCCCAGGGTTTGGCCTGG
This sequence comes from uncultured Gammaproteobacteria bacterium, assembly GCA_964390405.1. Classification (GTDB taxonomy): domain Bacteria; phylum Patescibacteriota; class Microgenomatia; order Curtissbacterales; family GWA2-41-24; genus WO2-FULL-40-11. The sequence goes on from CAYMIE010000108.1 coordinate 1,777, forward strand.
GACGACAAAGGCAGACTCTTTGCAACCGAACACGGCCGCTCCGGTGCCCTCTCCGGTTTGGACGAGCTTAATATAATTGAAAAAGGCAAAAACTACGGCTGGCCGACTATCCAGGGCAACCAGACGAAAGAAGGCATGGTTACCCCCGCTATCAATTCCGGCTCCGCAACAACCTGGGCCCCCTCCGGCGCGCTTTATTACAATGGAAGCATTTTCTTCACAGGCCTCCGCGGTGAATCGCTATATCAGTACGATACGCAAAGCGGCACTCTCAAAGAACATTTTAGGGGTGAATTCGGAAGGCTAAGGACAGTTGTTTTGGCTAGTGATGATTATTTTTATGTTTTAACCAACAACACCGACGGCCGCGGAAATCCCAAAGAAAATGATGATAAACTTTTAAAAATCAACGCTCGGGTGTTTTTCTAAACAACTAATGTTTTAACTTCCGGGGTGGTTTACTACCCTTTTTTGAAGCCTCAGGCATTCTCAGCTTATAAGTATCCGCCGGTATTACGCCTTGGTGTACATTAGATTCGTTTGTAGCCGTAACCACCGTTGCTCCGATTGCCGCAATATCGTCGGCGGGACAAATACCAATTCCAACCACAACACTCACTAAACCCTTAGCACCATTATTCCTGACTGTTCTGACGGCCTGCCGTCCTTTTTCAAAAAAATTCAAACTGTGCCGATGTCTCTCACTCATTTGCAAATTATGAACGCCCGACCTAAATTATTCAATAATCTGTTAAAATACAAATACCAAAAAATGAAGCAGCTTTTACCGGCAATAATCATCATTCTAATTTTGGCAGTCGTGGGTTTTATCGGATGGAGCCTGATATCCAAAAAACAACCGGCGCAAACCACCGGAGCCGGCCAAACGCAAACCGCCCTGGAATCCGGTCAATTTACCTTCGAAACACCTAAAAAAAGCGCCCATTATGAAAGCAATACTCCCGCCCACGGCACAACCCTGGCCGGTGTCCCAACCAATGTTGTTATTGATTTCAACTTCGACCTGGCACCGCCTTCCCAAATAACAATCAAAAAGGACGGTAAGGATTATGGGATGGGAGAAACGGTCATCGATGACAACAAACTGGCCATGAGAAAAAACATGGAACCGTCATCACCAGATGGTTTATACACCGTCAGCTACAATGCCTGCTGGCCGGACGGTTCCTGCCACGACGGCAACTTTCAATTCAAAATCGACAGGTCAAAATCAGGCGGATTTGAAGACCTGACCGGCCAAAGCGAGGTAACTGTCAAACTTTCCCAAATTATG
>CAYMIE010000109.1:0-3052 GCA_964390405.1 uncultured Gammaproteobacteria bacterium
CACGTCAATGCCTGCTGGGACGATCCTTTTGATGTCGCAAATAAAAAAGACTACACCGACGAGGTGGCCCCCTTCACTAATACTGCTATTTTGATCTCATGGTGTAGCGGGGAGGACCATGATTTAGTCGATGAAATCAATAGTATGTATAAGCAGGGGGTAAAACCACTCTTAGATATTAATAGTGTATTTTACTATTACACTGGAACGGGAAGGAATTTTGATCGTTATACCGATTACGCTGCTCGCTGGCAAGAATTTTTAAATACTAATCGAAACGTGGACTGGAATAAGGTGGCAGGCTTTTATTTAATGGATGAGCCTTTTTGGAACGGCTTAACCTATGATGACGTGCGCCTTGCCGCCGAACTGATTAAAAATACTCCGCAAACTCGTAACATCCCGATCGCGATCGTGGAGGCGGAGCCAGCCGTCAATGCTACAAGCTTTAGGATACCCACCGCGATAGATTGGATTGGGTTTGACGTGTACGGTATTGCCGATCCCTCTACTAGCTCTCGTTTTCTTGGCCTACTTAATCGGGTTAAGCAGGCCCGCTCTGCTCCGGGGCAAAGAATTGTCTTAGTTATGGATTCGCAATGGGATAGCAATATCCACGGTAATTTTAGTGAGGCGGGGATGGCCAGTGTCGCTGAAAAATATTATCGCCTCGCAGCTTCGGACCCCGCCATAGTGGCCCTACTGGGCTTTATCTGGCCCGGGATTGATAATGGCGATCACGTTTGGAAGGGGGCGCGTAACTTGCCGATCACGGTTAGAAACAAATATCAAGAAATTGGCCGTTCGATTACCGGGAAAAGCGGTGTTGCCGTTACGACTGTGCCAACTACTACTCCGGCGCCAAATACTTTTTACGTCTCTCCGAGTGGGAATGATAATAACCCGGGTACGCTTGGCCAGCCCTTCCGCACTTTAGAAAAAACGCGCGACGCGGTGCGGGCGATTAACGACAATATGACACGAGATATCACGGTTTATCTGCGCGGCGGTACGTATACCTTGCCACGTACCCTTGCTTTAACCCAGGAAGATTCCGGCACTAATGACCACAATATTATCTATCGCAACTATGGCAGTGAAAATCCAGTGATCAGTGGCGGCACGCGCCTGACTGGTTGGGTGCGGGAAGGAAATAAGTGGAAGGTGAATGTCGGTACGGCCGTAGACACGCGCCAACTTTACGTCAATGGTACGCGGGCGACCCGGGCGCGCAGTGCCAGCGGTCTGTCCGGGGCGGCGGAAACGGCGGTTGGCTATACTACTACCAATCAGGCCATGCAGAATTGGGGGAATAAACAGGATATTGAAATGGTGCAAAATATGGCATGGAAGCAATTTCGTTGCGGCGTGGAGCGTATCGCTGGATCCAGTATAACCATGCAACAACCTTGTTGGCGCAATGCCCAGCTGCACTATGATATTGATGCTGGCTGGGATTTGACCATGGGTGTACCTAGTTGGATTGAAAATGCTTATGAGTTATTAGATCAACCAGGCGAGTGGTATTTGAACCGTTCCACTGGCTGGCTCTACTACATTCCCCGCGCGGGCCAAAACATGACTTCGGCGGTGGCAATCATCCCTACCCTAGAAACACTGATCAGTGGCGTGGGTAGTCTTAACCAGCCAATTCAAAATATTCAGTTCCAGGGAATAACTTTCGCTTACGCTGGCTGGACCCGGCCTAATGACCAGGATGGGTTTGCTGAAATTCAAGCTAATCTGCATCTGACTGGCGCTAACGCCAAAATCTATGACACGCCCTACTGGGGAGCAACCTGGAGTCGGATGCCCGGTAATATCAGTTTCCGGACCGCTAAAAATATTCGTTTTGAAAATGACGCCTTTGTTCATCTAGGTGGCGTGGGTTTAGACATAGGCTACGGTAGTCAGAATAATATTATTATTGGCAATCGCTTTACCGATATTTCTGGCACCGCCATCACCTTGGGCGAGGTGAATAATGCCAAGACCAACGATGCTCGTCAGCTAGTTAAAAATAATCAGATTACCAATAACTATATCCACAATGTGGCAGCCGAGTATCAGGGCGGAGTGGGCATCTGGCTGGGTTATACGCAAAACAGCTTGGTTGCCCATAACGAACTAACTAATCTACCCTACACCGCTATCTCGATTGGCTGGGGGTGGGGCAATGCTGATCCAACGGTAGCGCGAGAAAACAGAATTACCGACAACTCAATTCATGACGTAATGCTGACCTTGGATGACGGTGGGGGTATTTATTCGTTATCATCCCAACCGGGCAATGTCTACGCCAGTAACGCTATTTGGAATGTCGTGAAGGGTAGCGGATTGTATCTAGACCAGAAGAGTCGCTATATCACACTGGAAAATAACATTTCGGTTAATAATATGGTGGGCGTGGCTACTACGGGAGGAAATCATATTATCCGTAATAACTGGTGGGTAAATAACACTGGGCAGTATGCTAATGTCCTTACCAACTCTGGCTTTGGTCCTAACCAGGTTGAAAACAACCATACCATTACCAGTCTGAGTCAGGCTCCCGCCGCGCTTATCAATAACGCTGGGATAGAGGTGAACTATCGAGCCGTTAAAAATCGTGCCATCAGTTTGGGCGGGGAGGAGATTAGTAATAGCGATCAGACCGCTAGTATCAGTGAAGCTCTCAAAAACTCGCTCTCTTCTATTTGGCAGTGGCTTAAGCGTGAATAAGGATATAACTCTCGATGAAAGATATTCTTAAAATTGTGTTGGCCTTTAGTGTAATTGGTGTATTTGCCTTGGTGACCCGCGACGTGGCTAAACTGGCCCAACAATTTTCAGATGGCAAATTATCCGCCTCACTAACCAGCCTGGCGGCGCGTGCTCCTCAGCCAAAACCTAGTCAGGTTTCAGTTGTGTCCACTCCTAAGCCCCGGGCACGTTTAAAATACCAGGGAGATATCAGCCTGGGAGCGAACTTACCGGAAATGTTTTTTGGCAATATCTGGCGCGCCACGAAAAAAGTGATAGAAAAGTTTTAAAACAAAAAGGCGCCGGATGG
>CAYMIE010000110.1:0-3027 GCA_964390405.1 uncultured Gammaproteobacteria bacterium
TTTTTTTCACGCTGTATGGTATGAGTATGCTTACCAAGCGCGATATCGATTGGCTCAAAAGTGAACTTGTTCCTGCTCTTTCTGATCAGGTTAAAAAAGACCTATCAGAACGGCTTGACTGGATAGCGACGATGCTGGATAAACAGTCAGGAAATCTTCAATCGATTCAAACAGAAATTGCGCTTATCCGCGGATCGCTAGATCAAAAAGATCTAAATAAAGAGCAACTCATTAAGCGTGTTACGCGACTCGAAAAAAATTTGCATCTTCCACCGTTTGCAGATTAAACCGTTTCCTCTCTCTGTTTATTAAAGAGCAACCTTTCCAGCCCCAAAATTTTCCTTACCATGCTTAAGATTAAAGATCCTGAGTCTGCCGAAGGATTATTTCCAGGAAAGAAGGCGTTCTCAAGCCTGCCTCAAGAGAACACCCTCATTCCTGAAAATAAACACATATCACATATGTTTACCCCGTATCCTGGGGCTCACCCTGATCAATCTAGCGCTCATCTCATTTTTTAATCTTGCCTGCCCGCCGTAGTCCCGCTCTGCGGGACGAAGGAGGGCGCTCATCGCTTAAAGCCAGGAGTGGAATGGCGTAAAGACACCATCCCATTTCCGACTTCAAATAGTGTTGAGTAAATGTGTTATACTTATTCCACATGCAGACAACACTTCTTCGCTATCACGTTATTATTCACAAGGAAGGCAATCAATATATTGCTGATGTTCCTACGCTGGGGATCTCCGATTATGGTCGGACAATTTCTCTTGCAAAAGAACATGTGAAGGGTGCGATTCTATGTCATATTGAAGGTCTTCAGGAAACCAAAACACCCATTCCTCCTCCTGACAAGGATGATGTTTATATTGGAAGTGCAGAAGTATCGTTTCCCGGTACTATTCGATTCGCTTATTAAATTGTATGCCTCGGCTTGTTCCAATGAGACCGCGCGATATTGAGCGGATTCTCCTTTCGCATGGATTTATTCTCAATGTTTCCAAAAGCAGTCACCGTCAATACTTTAATGCCAAAACTCAATCACACACCACTGTCTCATTTCATAGTAAAACTATTCCCGTTGGTACACTTCGCAGTATCATCCGGCAATCAAAACTCCCAGATGATGTATTTCGAAAATGACCTAAATTTGTCAAAGAGCCAGTTTCCGCCATAAAAAAAGGCAGGAACCTTGTCCTGCCGTTAATATTCTCTATCGTTCCGGCAGGAATGTCCTTTATCCCGCCTAAAGCGGGACTATTGAAAATTTTAAATTTTAAATTTCAAATTATTTTTTTATTCCCAAGCAAAAATATTCCTATACCCCCTAAAGACAGGAAGGGGATCATAGCAAACACCTCATTGACTCCGGCAACAGGCAAATTTCCCGGACCGGTGGCAAGACAAAGTTCGGCCGTATCTTCATCGCCATTGGGACGGGCAGGAGAAGTAACCTTGCTGTAATTTGACACACAGAAAAGAGACCGATCAGCAGGGAATGAGGAGCGCGGAGCGACTTTTACCACAAGTTCAATCGTCCGTGATTCTCCGGCAATCATGTTCTCCAGTGTAAAGATTACCTTATTGAGTCCTTTATCGTATGAGCTTGCAACATTTGCTGAAATGAATGTGAGGTATGAAGGAAGATTATCAACAACCGTAACCGGATCCATGGTTTCACCTGATCCGTTTTTGATAACAAGCCGGAATGAGACGGTTGCGCCCGGAGAAAATGTGGGATCCATACTTCCAAGATTTTCTACATAGACATTAGAAATAGGATTTTTTACTTCTTTGTTGATAACAAGATCTGATGGTGTACCGCCCCCGCCGTACGAGCCGTAGGAATCGGCACGCGCAATTGGCGCGGAAATGGAAAATGGAAAATAGAAAATTGATAAAAGAGTAAGAAAAGAAAAAAGTTTTTTCATACAATTATTTTTCTGTCATCGCGAGCCCTGAAAGGGCGTGGCGATCTCTATAATAAAGATTGCTTCGCCATATGAATGTCTCGCAATGACAATGTATTGATGAACAAAAAAACGCTAGAATTTCTCTCTAGCGTTACCATGTTTTGGGAGTATAGCCTATAACAACTAGTCTGTCAAGGGGAGAGGTTGGTGATTGGGGATAAATTGAGTACAAAACGTGTCCTATAACAGGATTAGCACAAGATGAAAAACATGATGAGCACAAGATTTTAGCTTCACAAGGACAGGCCTTGTGAAGCTGGTTTTCTCCCTCTCCGTACTCCTTGGCGGCCAGCCACGGTATAACACTTACTTCCTCGCGAGGTCTACGTCCTCGCCCCCGCCTTGCCGGCGAGGCAGGTCGGAAGAGCGTGTATACGTGGCTTGACTTATCTCGATTGTCTATCAATTAAATCAGCTATGATCAGTAGCCGTTCCGTTGTCTGTCCAGGGGGCCAGCATGTCTGCAGGATCAGCTTCCGCTCCCCGGAGATCGGCTGGACATAAGAGATTTCCGAAGGGGAAACCACCCGCTTTTCGACAAGTTTATAGGTATACAGATCTCCTTTGTAGGCAAGGACGATAAGGTCGCCGGCCTCCAGATTTTTCAACAGGTAGAAAATAGCATTCAGGTCCTTGATAAACCACTCGTAGTTAGTGGAATGAGAGAAAAGATAGACAACTCCCTCTTCGTTTGGAAAAAAGCTGGTTGAAGCATGAGCTACTCCTTTTTCCAACGCCTGGGTGTATTCCCACTCTTTGAGGGGATTCACGTTCGGAATCACCGGAGCATTGACCCCGATTTTCGGGATCACGATGCCAAAGTCGGTATCTACAGGAGTAATTTTACTTCCGTCAGGTGCAATCAGGGGATCGAACTGTACGGGTACGGCTGCAGGCAGCGGTTTTTCCTCCTCTTTTTGCTGTCTGACCATTTGCTTAACTGCATTTATATAATAGGAAGATTCCAGTGCAGCTACAGGAGTGAGTGACGGCGTGATGCCTCCGAGAGCCAAGGCGATGAGGCCAAGCCCGATCAGCCGGCCTGAAATTCCCC
>CAYMIE010000111.1:0-3027 GCA_964390405.1 uncultured Gammaproteobacteria bacterium
TGTTCGCCAAAATGTTGATATTAAGGCTTGTGAGGAGCTGATATCAATGGTTCAAAGGTTTACCCGAATATTTTGGGAGACTAAAGATAGAAAGACGATTAAAGTTAAATCCGGTTACCCAACAGAGGGCGAAATTGTACTTCCCAAGTAAACCCTTTCCGTTTTCCAGATTTATTGTTAGTGATAAAAGCATGGAACCTCTATATGTTGAGGGAGATCATGTTGTGGCGTTTAACTGGGTTCAACCCAAAATCGGAGATGTTGTGGTTGTTAGAAATAACAATGTGCATTTAATAAAGCGAGTTATCAAAATGTCTCGATCGCGTTTTTTGGTGCGTGGTGATAACAGGCTGTTGAGTTCGAGGGCTATTAATGTAGGGAAAAATGACCTTGTTGGTAAAGTAGTTTTAAAATACTGACTACTTTTTTACCAATGTTTCTACTTCTTCTCTTATTTCCTCTACTGCTTCTTTGAGTTCATCATCGCTTTTTCGTTCACGGATGATATGAATAATGGAAGGTGCAACCGATGCAATAACAATCAGAACAATAATTGGCAGTAAGTATTTATCAATACCCGGAATGATGTTTCCCAAATAAAAACCAAGAAGTGGAATACAAACTGCCCAGAGAAAAGCACCTATTATATTGTAAATGAGAAATTTTTTGTAAGGCATTTGGCCGATTCCGGCAACGATGGGGGCAAATGTGCGAACGACCGGCAGGAAGCGGGCAATTGTTATCGTTTTGCCACCGTGTTTGTCGTAAAAGTTTTTGGCTCTTATTAAGTGCTTTTTATGAAAGAAAATTGAGTCTTCGCGCTTGAAGAGCTTCGGGCCGACTTTTTGCCCGAATGCATATCCGACACTATCCCCTGCAACTGCTGCAATAAATGTTACTGGAACTAACAAAAGTATGTTGAAAAAACCTTGAGAAGCGAGAAAACCTGCTGTAAAAAGCAGACTATCTCCGGGCAAGAAAAAACCAACCAAAAGACCGGATTCTGCAAAGATAACAGCAAATAATCCAAGATAGCCTATCGACTCGATAATTTTTACAAGGTCAAGATGTAGTATTGCCTCCATTTTGAAAATTGCGAACTATTAAAGTTCGCGACATATGTAATCTTATCAAAAAATGCAGCTTTGCAATAGCTGCATTTTTTGATATAATGTATTTGGTATTTATGTATGAGTGTTTTTGGAAACTGCAGTGCTCCTGATTATTTGTTTTCCCAAATAATTAAATTTAAGCTGTGCAGTTTGTCAAAATGCTAGATCTAGATTTAAGGAGGTGACAAACTGAATGGCAAATAAACTTTTCGTTGGAAGTTTGTCGTGGGGAACGACAGATGATTCCTTGCGCGCTTTTTTCGCAACTGTCGGAAGCGTAGTTTCTGCAAACGTAGTGATGGATAAATATTCCGGCAAGTCCAGAGGTTTCGGATTTGTGGAGATGGCTACCGATGCTGAAGCTGACAAAGCTAAAAGCGAACTTAACGGTAAAGAACTTGACGGACGAGCAATTGTGGTTAATGATGCAAAACCTCAAGAAAATGGTCCGGATAGATCAAGTAAGGAATCCACTGACACAAACGATAGCGATAACAAAAAAGAGTAAATTTAGAGATTATTCCGAGCGTAAAACTTGGCTTTTGAGGTAGAGCTGAATTGAATCTTGAGCGTGGAAGAGAGAGACGTTGAGTAAGATTCGGTGGGAATCTATTTCGAGCGAGTGAGGACCACGGCTTCTAGATGTGGGTAAAGCTTTAGAATTATTATCGCGAAGCGAAGAAAGAGAGGACCACGGGTTTTGGTCGTGGGAATCTATTTTAAAAGTGCCTCCAAGGAGAAAAATCCCAAGATTACTAAAGTTGACAGAATGGTAAGTGCGATTAAGATCCAGAGCAAACGAGTAATTCTTTGGGGATTTGTCTTGAATGGAATGAGCAATAAAACAAGGCTTAGTCCAACAAAGAGAGCGGCTGAGGTTAGGCTTTTTCCAATCCAGTGGTGAGAGAAAGTGTTTTTTAGGGACTCCTTGAGCGCAGGGAGCAGATCTGCTAGGATCGTAATGGTCGCGATATAGATTACAAGGGCAATTGCGCTAAAGATTATGCTTTCTGCTAATTTTAATTTCCCGTCCATTATTACCTCCTAAAGAGTCTAAGTTGAATCTGAAACTAAAATTTTTTAGTAACAGAACCGGAAATTGAAATTCCGGCAAGTGTAATTATCATCCCCAAAGTTACAATTAAAAAACTTAGTAAGATTAAACTTTGTTTTAGCTTCCCATTCGATTCGATTTCTTTAGGAAACAAATTGACAATAATAAGTGCGACAAAGGATAAAAAAGGTAGGAATAGGAAAATATGTTCTTTCGTCTCCATTAGTATTGTATGGATCCAGGGAGTTGAGGTAGCAAGTATAATGGGCTTTACCGCCTTTCCATAATAAGTCGCGTAGTAATAACCGCCTGAAATCCAAGATCCCAAAAAGGCTAAAAATCCAACAAAAGAGTAAATTTTGAGCCATTTGATATTTAGAACTTCCCCTCTAAGTAGAAGAGATAGGCTGGCTATGGCAACAAGTGCTATGGTGCCAAGAAGTATATGCCAAACTAAAGCGTTTAATAAAAGAAGAGTCATTTAGGTTTTGAGCTTATTCTGTTCCTAAAAAATTCTAAAACAAAATAAGTAATTACAATCAGAACAAGATAACTCAATATGATTACAGGATACGATAAAGGGCTTTTTCGCCATACTCCAAGAATCAATGCCATGTACCAGGAAACAAAGGTTATGGCACTCCCCACCTTTAAATTAATGAGTCTGAAATTGATGGCAAAAGCTGCTGTCAAAAGGACTACAATAACAGTGATTTTAGCCATAAATCTGTCGCTAAAAAATACCTGAGGACCCAAAAAGTTCAGGCGCCAGAGAATCAGGTAACCGAAGCCGGAAAAAACCAGAATTACTAAGCCTAGGCGGATAATCTGGTAAAAGATCTTCAAAACGTCGTGTTCAAG
>CAYMIE010000112.1:0-3002 GCA_964390405.1 uncultured Gammaproteobacteria bacterium
GTAAGCATTTCTTCTGATATGGCTTTCTGCGCGTATACATTTATTTGTTTGGAAAAAGTTTTTATGTGTTCGGTTTTTATGCTGAAGCCAGCAGCCATCGGGTGACCGCCGGCATCAATTAGAAACTCACTGGAAGCGCGAATTGCTTCAATAATGTTAAAACCATGAATCGACCTTGCCGAACCTTTGGAAAACTTGGGCCCGCGCGATATGGCAATCATCGGACGATAATGTTTTTCGACGAGTTTGGAAGCAACAAGGCCAATGATTCCCTCGTGCCAAGACTTGTGAAATAGAACTCCGACAAGTTGGCTGCTATCGACCATAGTCAGAGCCTGATCGGCCGCATATGTAGTTAAACTTTGTCTTTTGGTGTTAGTTGTAGAAAGAAGGCTAGCAAGTTCATCGGCTTTTTTAACATTTTTGGCGCACAGGAGCCTAAGTGAATCTAGCCCGTGCTCCAGCCTTCCCATGGCATTGATGCGAGGTGCAATAACATGACCAATTTCGTATGCCGTTATTGGAGATACAATACCTGATGACTTGATTAAACTTACGAGTCCTGGCCTTTTAGTTTTATTGAGCTTTTCTAAGCCTAATTTAACAATCGCACGATTTGCTCCTGTTAACGGTACAAGATCGGCAACTGTGGCAATTGCAGCTAGTTCTAATTTTTGAAGAAGCTCAACTTTATATGAAGGTTTAATTTTTTTTACAATTTCCCAGCAAAATCTCCAGGCTACCCCTGCTCCACATAACGCTGTTGTGTGAACCAGAGCATGAGGCTTTGGCAGCGATTTTGGTTTTACATGGTGATCGGTTACTATTACGTCTATGCCTAATTTTTTGGCTGTCTCAATTTGTTTAACTGCTGTAACTCCATGGTCGACTGTGATAATGAGATTAATCCCTTTTGTCGCATGCTCTTCGATTGCCGGGATTGATAAACCATAACCTTCTTTTATGCGGTGCGGTACATAGGGCATAATATTTACCCCAAGCGCAAAAAGTGTTTCCCAAACTATGGCTGAAGCGCAAATTCCGTCGGCATCATAGTCAGAGTAAACTATGACCTTTTCTTTGTTTTTTAAGGCTTTTTCAACTCTGTTAACTGCTTTTTTAAGATCGGTCGCTTGGACATTTAAAATTTGCTCAATAGTCGGGTTTAAAAATTTGTCGAGCTCTTTTTTTGCTAATAATCCCCTGTTTTTGGCCAAAATTTCAAGCAGCCAATCTTTATTTTCTTGAGAGTAATTTTTTTGAGAAACTTTCCAAATCGGAGTGATCACTTTGCTATTGTATCAACAAATATAATACTTTCTGAGGTACTATACTATAGCTATGGATAAAGATGTGCTGGAAATTTTAAAAAAGTTTGAAAAAGGCGGATACGCAATAGCTATTGTTGGTGGCGCGGTTCGTGACATTTTAACAGGCAAAGAAGCTGTTGATTGGGATTTAACAACCAGCGCAAAACCCGAAGAAATCTTGAGACTTTTTCTCGGTGCTTTTTACAACAATCGCTTTGGTACGGTTGGAATCAAAATTGGCAACAAAATTGTCGAGGTGACAACTTACAGGAAAGAACAGGGGTATTCTGATAGACGCCACCCGGACAAAGTTGTCTGGGGTAAATCCTTAGAGGAAGATTTGGCAAGGCGTGATTTTACTATCAACGCGATTGCCCTTCGTTTCACTCAGGGTAAACTGTCACAAACTCCGGTTGATCCGTACGGTGGCCAAAAAGATTTAAAGGCAAAACTTATCAGAACTGTAGGAAAAGCCGACGCGAGATTCTCGGAAGATGCCCTCAGACTAATAAGAGCTGTAAGGTTTGCAGCAACTTTGAACTTCAAAATCGAAGGTGAAACAGAAACCTCAATTAAAAAAAACTCGAAGATAATTTCCGAAATTTCCGGAGAGCGAATTCGCGATGAAATTTTCAAAATAGTAGTAAGCGAATTTAGTGCGGAAGGAATTTTGCTTATGCGAGAAACCGGACTCTTAACTGAAATCTTACCTGAACTTGATGTTTGTTTTGCTGTTGAGCAAAAGAGCCCAAAAAGACATCATGTTTTTGACGTCGGAACCCACTGTGTAATGAGTATGAAACACTGTCCTTCAAAAGATACAGTCGTTCGTTTAGCAACGCTTCTTCATGACATAGGTAAAGCAAAAGTTGCAGATGTAACCGAAGAAGGTGTCCGAACTTTTTACAACCATGAGGTAATAGGAGCAAGGCAAGTAAATCAGATTTCCAAGAGATTTCAACTTTCCAATCACGACCGCGACAAACTTTTTAAGCTGGTTCGCTGGCATCAATTTAGTGTTAATGAAAACCAGACCGATAAAGCTCTGCGGCGTTTTATCAGAAACGTTGGCCTAGAAAATGTTGAAGACATGATGGACCTGCGAATTGGGGATAGATTAGGTGGAGGATTACAGCAACCAGAAAGCTGGCGGCTTAAGCTTTTTAGAAAAAGGATTGAAGAGGTACTTAAAAAACCGTTTACGGTTGCTGATCTTAAGGTTAATGGTAATGACGTGATGGAATTATTGAATTTAAAAGCTGGAGTTGAAATTGGCAAGATTTTAAAAAAACTATTTGAGGAGGTACTGGAGGACTCAAACAAAAACGAGCGAGAATACCTAATGGAGCAAATTAAGAAAGTTAAGGTTTGATCATCTCATCGTAGTCAGGATAATACCTTGAAATTTAATGCCAGAGAATTTATACAATACCTTTTACCGGACTTCGTCGGACCGTCGTCGAATACGTGACCTAGATGTGCTCCACAGCTAGCACAAAGGACTTCTGTTCTCACCATACCAAGACTGTTATCTTCTTCGAGCTTGACGTTGCCCTTGTTAATTACATCATCAAAACTCGGCCAGCCAGTGCCACTATCGAATTTGGTTTTTGAAGAAAAAAGAGGTTTGTTGCAAACGACACATACATACATCCCCTTTTCTTTGTGGTGGGTATATTTGCCGCTGTTGGG
>CAYMIE010000113.1:0-2974 GCA_964390405.1 uncultured Gammaproteobacteria bacterium
GTGACGATGAGCCGAAACATCGTAAAAAACAGCAACTCTATTTGGATAATGGGTGCCACTTTTCAGAATTTAAGAACTCTTAAATTCGCAGTCCGCCAAAGATTGCTCCTTGAGCCGCAGTACAAATGTACTAAGGTGAAAGGTAAAATCGGGCGGATTTCCTTTCTCAATCTTCAAAAACTTCCTAATCTTTTCGGTTTTTGCTAGAATTATCACGCAAACATGGCTGAAAGAGTTAGCGATAGCGAAAAAAAGTCAATTTGGGACAATAGATTTATTAAAACCGCCGTTGTCACGCTGGCTGTGGTGTTTGGTATCGGAGTAGTAGTTAACTCGGTGAGTTGAGATTTGGCCTGATGGGATCTATGAAGAAATTCGTTTACAAGCAAGAGAAATGAGTAAAGAAATGCAATCTAGAGTGTCTGTATTATGGCCTGTTGCATTAGGTGGAGGTAGTTTGTTATTGGGTATGGCAACTAATTCTGCAGGTTCAGTTTTTTTGGGAGAGGTCGCATTGTTTGGTGGAGCGGTTGTCGCAGGAGGGGATTTTATCTGTGACAGAGTAAGAAAAGCTAGAGAACAGAGAAATAAGAGTAGAGATAAGTAATGGCGCAGTGGCCCTTCGACTTCGCTCAGGGTAAACTGTAAAGGCATATGGTCCGGTAGCCAAGTGGTAAGGCAACGGTCTGCAAAACCGTTATTCGTGGGTTCGATTCCCATCCGGACCTCAAGGGGTTCGCTTTTTGAGTGTAGCTCAAAAATATCAGGGAGCGCAGCGAGGCTGATATTTCCCTCTGCGCCTCATAATTAAACAATTAACAATTGGACCAGTAACAATTAACTGGTGGGAAGGATTTGTAGCTCAGTTGGTTAGACTCGCCTTCGCATAAAGCTTCGGCGGAGCAAGGCGTCACACTGAGAAGAAAAATATTTTTGATGGGCGGTTAGCTCAGCCTGGTTAGAGCATTACACTGATAATGTAAAGGTCAATGGTTCGAATCCATTACCGCCCACAAATCAGCAAAAATATTTTATCTTGCAGTCCTCGTCCTTCGATCCTTCGACAAGCTCAGGACTCAGGACTGCGGGCCTAAATGTGAAGGTCGGAGGTTCGATCCCTCCCGGACCCACCAGCCATTTTCTTCTGATTTTTCTTAAATTATCATCTTGGCAATGCCGTTTTCGGGCCTGTCTTGGATTCGCGATTCGTTGCTATCTTCTGGTGTCTTTGTTAAAATCGCTTGTGCCATGGGTTTAACTACAGTTACATTGGAAATAAAAAATCCTTATGACCCGAACAAAAGGGTTGAGGAAGATTTTTTGGTGGATAGTGGAGCCGCTTACACGGTTTTACCCAAAAGGTTGGTGAAGAAACTGCAGCTTAAGCCCAACTATAGCCAAAAATTTGTGCTTGCAGACGGCACCAAAATTCAGCGAAAAATTTCAAGCGCTTTTGTCAAATTTGAAGGTCGAGAAATCGCTTCACCTGTGGTTTTGGGTGAAGAGAAAGATAGTCCTCTTTTGGGTGTTCTGACACTTGAGGCATTAGGTTTGGTGCTTGATCCATTTGAGAGAAAACTGCATCCGGCACATTTGATGCTTTAGGGCATTTAAGAGAGTATTTGAGTCTTTTATATTCGCTCGCAGAACACCGTGGACTATTAGTCCACGGATGAATGCGAAAGCGAATACATACTTTCGAGGGGTAAAAGCATTAAACTTTTAAGGTTTTCTGCGCTCATGTAAACTTAAAGACAATACCGAGGGTTTTTAACCCTCGGAAGTTTATACTGCCGCTTTTGGCGCTTCCATCAATAATCATTTTGGCAATGCCGTCTTCTAACTTGTCTGCAATTATTTAGAAAGACTGTCGTAGATAAATTTTTTGATTAATGATTGATAAGGGATGTCCATTTTGTGCGCCTCGATCTTCACCCTATCAATAAGGCTTTCCGGCAGACGGATAGTAATTGGTCGGCTGGTAAGTTTTAGATTTGGGAAGCTTACATGTCTAGCCGTTGAGTAATCCACATATTCAGTTGAATCAACTCTTTGCCAAAATTCCCTTTCTTCCTTTTCGGAATTAAATTTAGGAATTGGTTTTAATTTTTTCTTCATATAACCTCCTTTCTTTTTTGTTTGCGGGTCTTGTTGAAATAATTCTTATTTTTTTATTTCTGATTGTAAAAATCGAAAATAACGTTTTGTTTTTGGTTGTTTTGCTTATTGCAATAAATCTTTCTTCTTTTTCTGAATGTTTAATGTCTTCTTGTAAAAACACATTCTCATCTAAAAATGATTCCTCAGTTTCCCGAATTGTGATTCCATGTTTAAGATAGCTTTTTTCGATATTACCCTGATCCCATTCAAAACCTACGATTTTGGAAAGATCAACCATTGTACATATATTACATGTACATTTTTATTTTGTCAAACTTTAATTACGAGAGAAATTTTAAAAGCATGGCGGCGGGGATAGTTGTGCCGTTCTTGGCAGAGCCGTCGATAATCATCTTGGCAATGCCGTCTTCTAACTTGTCGGCGATTAATCGCCTTATCGGTCTTGCGCCGAATTGGGGATCGAATCCGGCTTTGACAATTTGTGAAGCCAGATCATCGGTTATCTCCAAAATAATGTTTTTAGAATCTTTAAGCTGTTTGGCAAGTCTTAAAAGCATGAGTTTGGTAACTGCAACTGCTTGATCGGAAGATAACGGATGATAGACAACGACTCCGTCGAATCTGTTTATCAATTCCGGTGAAAAGAGTTTCTGCTTCAGGACGTACTCGACAAGGCCTTTCTGCAAGGACGGTCCTTGAGAGCCTTTTTGGATTTGTTCACGCACATATTCGGCGGCGGCATTTGAGGTGGCAATAATAATTACATTATCAAAGCTCACTTTTTTGCCCAAGGCGTCTGTCATAAAACCTTCGTCTAAAATTTGCAGGAAAAGGTTTTGGACGTCTGTGTCCG
>CAYMIE010000114.1:0-2969 GCA_964390405.1 uncultured Gammaproteobacteria bacterium
GCCTGAACCCCGTATTTTTTAGAACCGCTGGGGAAAGGAATACTTCCCGAAGTTTTAAGTTCGCCAGTGTTGCTGGCACTGGAAATCTGGCTTTCTACAAACGGGTTCGAGTCAGAAATGTTTATAAGTCTGGCATAAGCCCGGCCATTGCCGCCTTCCGGCCAAACAGTTGCTTCAAAAACAATGGATTCAATTACCGAATACTTAGTTGTGTCAATTGTCACTTCCAAGCCGGGAACGTCTGTCCAATCTTTTTTCTGAACAGACCCCGAACCTATTGGAATGAATATTTCCTTTTGGGCAGTTTGCACAACCGTTTCTTTTTCTACGATTGTTTTAGTCTCAGTTGTACCACCGGCAGGGGGCGGAGCGGATGAAGGTTCAGGTTGATCTTCTGTTACTTCAATTGGCGGTGGAGACGGCTCAACAATCACCCGAGAGTCTTCTTCAATAACTTGGGATTCCTGGCTCTCCTTTTGATTTTTGAAGGTTAAATAATTCAAGAA
Organism: uncultured Gammaproteobacteria bacterium; assembly: GCA_964390405.1. GTDB lineage: Bacteria > Patescibacteriota > Microgenomatia > Curtissbacterales > GWA2-41-24 > WO2-FULL-40-11. The sequence goes on from CAYMIE010000114.1 coordinate 507, forward strand.
AAACAGGTCGAGTAGGGCAATTACCAATACGGCCAAACCGATCTTAGTTAGAATACTTTTTGAAGAGCCTTCGTCCACAAATTTATCTTAGCAGAAATGATAAACTGAAATTAGAGTGTTACCTAAACCTCCAAACGAACATCAAAAAAAACGCCTGTCCAAATACATAAGCTCAGGCGAAAAATTGTTTTTTGTCACGAGTATTGGCAAGCAGTATTTCTGGGTTAATCTTTTTATCCTACTGTTTATACCTTTAGTCTTAACTTACTATGCAATTTTTGCCTTCTTTGGTTTCTTTGAGCTAACAACAGCGCCATGGCTAAAGTTTGTTGGTATCGCTGGATTCTTGCTACTTCTTTATGACACACCTAAATACAGTCATTTAATTAGGATGCGCCAATCCTATACTTATGCTCTTACTAGCCGCCGATTCTTAATTATTCGCGGGATATTTTCCAGAAAAATTGTGTCTGCTCCATTACCGGCAATTATGCACGTCACTGTTGAACAGAATATTTTTCAAAGATTCCTTTTTAACAGTGGGCATTTAGTCATCATCACTGCTGGTTTTGACCAAAGGGAGATTGTCATTGAGAATGTCGGTGATCCCCTGAAGTTTAAAATTATGATTGAAGAGCTAACCGAAAAGCTGGAAAGTGATAGAGGATCAAAAGAGGACAGGGAAGATGAAGAAGACTCACCAAAAGAATTTAGGCTCCGTTCCCTTTCAACTTAACTTCAGTTTTAATCAGGTGTTACTTCAGCCTTTGGTTCAAGGCCAAGTGGGTTCTCGGGGTCTGGCAAAACTTTGGTAGGGTCAACAGCGATCCCATTGTCATAAATCTCCAAGTGGACGTGGGCACCAGTAGTGTGGCCAGTTAGGCCGACTGTACCAAGCAAAGTACCCGAATCAACCTGATTACCAATGCCGACTGAGATTTTGCCCATATGGGCGTAAAGCGATTTAAGATCGTCGCCGTGATCAACGATAACCACGTTTCCTTTACCGTCTGTCGTAAATCCGGCGAATTCAACTTTACCTTCTCCAAGCGCTGTAATCGGTATACCGACAGCACCTGTAGCAATGTCTATAGCCCTATGGCCCCCATGATAGCCTTGAGAAACATAACCTTTTACAGGCATCTTGAAGTCAAAAGGGGATTCCCTGTAGCCAATGTTTACATCAAGCTGGGCTTCTTCGTCAGTTGGCTTATCTTTGGTAATTAAGATAGCCTGGCCATTTACCTTGATTTCAGGCTTCTTGGCATCAAGCTCCTCAACACCCCTGTTGGTTAACAATAGCGCAACTATCAGCAAGAGAGTGGTTATAATAACCAGCTTTATTCGCGGGCGAGTAGCCAGCTGCTTACGGGCGAAGTTATAGGCATGTTTTGAAACAAGACTGACGCCAGGTCTCGCGTCCATCCGCGCAAGTTCATTGGCCAGTTGGATGTGACTGTGTTTGGAAATAAAGTTGGCGAATTCACCCAATTTACCCGTGGGTATTTGGGCAGCCAAAATTTTTTTAATGAGCCCCGCGAATCGTGCGGGGTATATATCCGGTACTTCCAAGTTTTTCAGATTCATTTAAATTCTCCTCTTAAGGCAAAAACCACAATATGTCCCCAATACATACTTATCAGAGTCTTGGGGAATATGGGTTTTTAACCCATAGTGAAGAATTTACAAGAGCGTATAATAACACGCTTTAAACGTATTTGTCAAGTGTGAGCAAAGCGAACACGAAGACCTTGAATTTATTGAAAGGTCAAGTCCTTTTACAAATATACTTTCAGCCGATAGTAAATCTCCTACTACCTTTTATTAATTATTTCTTTTTTTTGCTATTATTAATTCAATGCCTGGTATCACGCTAAACGCTAAACGCTTAAAGACTAACACAGGAAACAATCTTAAAATTTTGTTAAATGTCAGTTGTTACATGTTAATTGTTGCAAGCCTTTCGGCTTGCTCAGCTGTTGGCTTTTCTAAACCTGCTGCCCTTCAAGTTACTTCCAAACCTGAAGCATCTGTATTCCTTGACGGTAAGCACATAGGCAAGACCCCTTTTTATTCAGATCAGCTAAGAGCCGGGGAATTTACGCTCAAAGTGACTGTTTCAGGGGCTGATTATGTTGATAAAATCACGCTGAGCCAAGGAACATTGGCTGCAGTTAATCGCGAACTCAATTCAAATTATCTGGCCCAAGGGGGAGAGAACCTGTCACTGGTTTCCGGTCAAAAAGGCTTATTCATTATTTCGTTTCCATCTGAAGCTGATGTAACTATCGACGGAAGCTACGTCGGCAAAACACCGCTGTTAACTCAAGAAATCGAGGAAGGTGACCATAAAATCCTGCTGGCAAAAGAAGGCTATATTGAGCGTGAATTCGCGATAAAATCATCCACCAAATATCAGGTTCTTGCAGAAGTCACGCTTGCTTCTCAGATAGCTAAAGGTGT
>CAYMIE010000115.1:0-2951 GCA_964390405.1 uncultured Gammaproteobacteria bacterium
TTGACTTTGAGGCTTTTGATTAAGTCTTTTTTAAGGTTTTTTTTGCGCTTTAATTTTTCTTCTAATGCTATGGCGATGAACTTACTACGTGATCCGTCGGGAACTGTCTTCCTGAAATCTCGCGCCAAATCCGAGGGCAATGTAATATTGATCCTTTGTGTCTGCATTACACATTAATTATACACACTTGATATTTTTGGGTCAAGGCTCGCACGAACTTTAATTTTTGGATTTTAAACCTTTAGTAGTGCGAGTCTCGATGTTCTGTACAGTTGATATACGTGAGGATAGACGAGAGAATCTGGTGTTGACGTCGTCGGAAGAGGCGGCGGCGTTTTTGATGTGCTTGGTTAAAACGGATAAGCTGCCACCGAATTTTTCGGTTTCGGCTCCGATCTCGCGAAGGGCTGCCAGAATTTGACCTGCTTGAGCCTCGATTTTGGATCCTTCTAAACTCATGATAATTGCGCGCAAGTACGCATACATGGTGCTTGGGGAAACTGGGCGGACACGCTTACGGTAGGCGTAATCGTCCAATTCCGGCGCGTTACTGATCATTTCATAATAAACAGGTTCGGAAGGAATATACATAAGAGCAAAGTCGAGAGTTCCTTCCTGGGGACGGATGTATTTGGTGCTAATTGCATCAATGTGCTTTTTGACATCGGCAATAAAAGATTTACGATGAACGGCTTGCTCCTTTTCCTCTCGGGCCTTTGTCATTTTCCTAAAATTTTCCATTGGGAACTTAGCATCTATTGGAATAATCCCTTGTTCAAGCTGAATCGCTGCATCAACGATTTCCCCACCTTTGAAAGTGTACTGAAGATGAAAATGCTGCTTTGGCAGGGCCTGACCTAAGATATCTTTTAGGACGGCTTCTCCTATTTGCCCACGCATTTTCGGAGAGCGCAAGAATTCCTGTAAATCTTTCATTGATCTTCCAAGCTCTGTCATTTCGCCAACACTTTTGGATACACCGGAGATTACTTGGGCTGCACGGTCCAAACGCTCATTAATTGCCTTTGTTTGACTGACCATGGAGGATGTGGTTTTGTCCATAGAACCTCGCATGTCTGAAACCAATTGAGTAAGCAGTTTGGTGGTCTCGTCGGAATTTTTATTTTCTGTGAGTTTTTTTATTTGAAAATAAAGTACTGCGAGACCAATTATTACCAGCACACCAATTATCACGACAGTCGTCTGAGGATTCATTGAGAGGATTATATCGCTATATTGCTACATTGTTAAATTGTTAGAGCTTGTCGACCCTTCGATATTGCTCAGGGTCGACACTGAGTTAATCGAATGTGTCGAGAACTACTTTCAGATTCTTCGCGAACGCTCAGAATGACATTACTTCTCGACTTCGCTCGAAGAGTATTATGATTGAGTTATGTCTAAATTTCTTCCGTTCGTGTTTTTAGTCTCTTTTGCTAGCCTTTTCGGCATTTCGTGGATTGTGGTCGCTATTGATCCTGACAGCGCGGACTGGTATATTTTTGCGCTTTTGATATTTTTGATTTTTGTGACAGTTTTTGGGTTATTCGGTTTGGCTTTATATTTTGTGAGAATAAGATTCTACAAAAGATACAGCGTGAATTGGTATATAAAAACTTCTTTTAAAATGAGCGCACTCGTTGCCTTTTTTATTGCGCTTGCATCAGCGCTTGCCATTTTGCAACTGATATCGGTTTTCAACCTAATCCTTGCAGGTCTGGCAGTTTCACTTTTTGCGTTTTATAGTTTTTTGGGGAAGAGATAATTTTAAGGAATTCTTACGCCATAGTAATTAAATCTCACAGATGTACTGCTCTCTCTGAAATTACCGAACGTGAAGCCACGATAGCTACAAACAGCTAGCTCCCATGTCAAATTCCTATCTGGTTTGCTAGAAAGTCGCTCGAATCCTTTTTCCACCGCGGCCTCGCAACTTTCGGTATAGATCGCTCCACTATAATAAATAGTAGACCAACCTTTTTCTTTAGCATAGTTATCATAAAATTTTGCTATATCTTTTGCCTTTTCCAATCGTTCATCAGTTGATAACTCTAGATTCCAAGTAAAACCTCTACTACGTATGCCAAATCCAAGTGTATCTTGATGATATATAGTCCGCTGAGTTACGGCCACGTTTTCTGGAGTAGGAAACTGTAATCTAGGCCAAATTAAATTAAACAGCAATAGTAACGAAAAAATCGGGTATAGTACAATTGCCGTAAGTATTAACTTAATAAAACTGCTCTTGCGGGATTTATAACGTAAGTATATTGGTAAAGCCGCTATAAACCCTACAATGATTCCTAATATCGTGAAATAAATTCGAAAACTTACGAGGGAGTTAAATGAAATACCTTCTGATAGACTAGCAACAGCGAATGGCCCGATAAATATTACTAGGAGGGCCCATATTATTGGTCCCGAAAAGCCCATACAGTTTAAGTATACAGCAATTATTCGGAGAGTATTATTATGCCTTCTCTCCAGCCGCCGGGGTCTTTGATGATTTGATCGTCGCGGGTGATGATGTGAGAAGTAATGGCAATAGCCTTGTTCTGGAAACTTTCAGGAATTTGCCAGTTGAGATTATAAGGGGAGTTTTCGACTTCCCCAATTACCTGCCACTGGCCATCGGCATAAGTTTTAGCCCAAAACTGCACCTTTGCAACATTTCCCTGATCATCGACGGAAAGATTGATTGGCAGAGTTGATGCGCGGACTATTTCGCCGGCTTGCGGAGCAGTAATGTTGCCGCCTTCCGAGACCTGTTGCTGGTCTTGCTGGATAATTGTTGCTTTTCTTTGAAAGAGCGGGCGGGCAATTAAAAAAATAATTATAAGACCGAAAATAATCAAGGCTGCCAAACCTATTGGATTAACAGGCCATCCTTTTTCACCTTTTTCTATAGGGCCGCGCTTTTCTGCTGCCTCCGGCATAATCAATATTATATA
>CAYMIE010000116.1:0-2944 GCA_964390405.1 uncultured Gammaproteobacteria bacterium
CATTAGGGTAAATTTCATGCATTATAGTTACTATTGTTGAATCTTCACAACATCGTTTGAAGTTTAAGAATATTGCTGAATTATTTTTTTAATAATTAAGTAAGTTTTTTCCCATGAATAATTAGTGCTCAGTTTGTAGCCATTATCTGCGAGTTTTGATCTTAATCTTTCGTTTGTAATTACTTTAAGTGCAAATTTGGCCAGTTCTTGTGGATTGTTTTTAACCAGGAAGCCGTTTTGGCCGTTTTTAATAGCATCTTTCAAGCCAGGGACATTGTAGGCAATGGGGATGGAACAAAGTGCGTTTGCTTCTGTTGCGACAATAGCCCAGCCTTCTCTAGTGCTGGGTATTAAAGTTACTTTGGATTTTTGAAGCACAGCGATTTTTTCCTCGTCTGAAACATAGCCTGTGAACTGTACGACTTTTTCCAATCCTAGGATTCTCGTTATTTTTTTTAGCTCATTTATGTATCTCGCGTCTCCTTGGCCGACAATTATAAGTTTATATGCGGGAAGCTTGTTGTGAATTATTTTAAAGGCTCTGATGGCATCTTCAACACCTTTTGCCCTGACTAGCCTACCTAAAAAGACTATATGATTGTTTTTCTTTGTAATAGAGCGTGGTTTAAAGTCAAGGCCGATATTGTATTTGATAACATTTGTGAAACCGAGTTTGATTAAGTCTACTTTTGTAGAGCTGGAAAGAGCAAGTGTTGGTCTTTTTTTGTAGAGTTTTAACCAGAAAGGTTCTAATTGGTAACCTAATTGGTTTATTGGCCAGATAGTTTGGGTAAACCAGTATTCTTTTGCCAGCTGATGAATTAGAACAACCGTCTTTTTTTTGGCATAAAAAATACTAAAGAAAGGAATTGTATTTATCTCATCAATTATTAAATCAAACTCATCAGTCCGTTTAATATAATAAAGGAAAGCGAATAGTCGACAGGTGATGAGTCCTCCGCGCCTGACGATTTTTACCCCCCTTACATTTTCTTGATTTTTGGCATTTGCGAAGTGAGAACTAAAGAGAGTGACGGGGATTTGATCTTTTACCAAGCGGCTGGCAGTTTCAATGGCAACTTTTTCCGCTCCCCCTGCGTCGGGGTTTTTAATATCACGCCACGTGAGCCAGAGAATATTCATATAGAGTATGGTAGGGCTTTTTTGCTACTGTGACAACTAAATAATCAAAAATTAAGCAGGAGTTTGCTGGGGAATTATTGTCAATTCCTCTCGGTCGAAGTAAAAGTGTTCTCTTTGATAATATTTCAAAAAGTTTTTGCGATAGAAAATGGCTGCTGTGTCCTGGAGGATTTTGTAGATAGACCATGGACGAATGGTCGAAGAAAAGTTGTGTTTTAAAATGATCGGGGTTTCAACTACTTGACTGTAGCCAAGCATATCAGCAACGGAAAGCAGTTCAAGATCAAAAGCAAATTGTTTAACAACTATTCTTGGGAAAGAATCCTCTAGGACTTTTCTTCTAAATGCTTTAAGGCCAACTTGAGTATCGGAAACATTTAAATTAAAAAGAGCATGAACCAAAAGTTGGTAAGATGCACTCATAATTCTTCTTAAGAGAGGATAAGAGACTTCAGACAGCGGATGTCTTTTTGAACCAATGGCAATTTCAGCATTATTTTTCTCGAAATACTCTAAAATTTTTGGCAGATTTTGGGAGGGAAGATCTAAATCCGAGTCGGCAAAGATAACAATGTCGCCGATACTTTTTTTGAAGCCATAGTAAAGGGCAAAGCCTTTGCCTTGGTTTAAATTGTATGAAAATATTTTGATTCTGTCAGTATTGCCGTTAAATTTTTTGCTGCGAATTGCTTCTCGTAAAGTTTTGTCGCGAGACGCATCATCGACTACAATAATTTCCCAGTCGTAAGGAAGGGCTTTGAGCTCTTTGACAAAATTGGAGACAGCTCTGAAGACTTCAGAGTCTTTATTGTAAGCAGGAATTATTAGCGAAAGATTTTTGGAGAGAGTTGGCATGTATGGATTTAGTATGTACAGCTCTTTGAATAGTTGTCAAGCTAGTTGACGTATGCTATTACCCTTGATATACTTCTTTGCAGTGATTTTCGAATCTTTGCCTTGGGCAAAGATGAAAGCAGAATTTTCTATGTTGAAAAATTTCCAAATTAACCTCGACTCAAGCTACGTCTGACGTGGCGGAAAAATTAGCTTTCATCACAATTTAAAAATCTAAACAAGCAGATTCGTTTCGGACGAGGGCTCGTAGTTCACCTGGTAGAACACCCCACTTGCACTGGGGAGGTAAGCGGTTCGAGTCCGCTCGGGTCCACACTTCGTCACGCTCAGTGTAAACTGAGCGTGACGAAGTGGATATTGAACGGGCGAGAAGTTTATCCCGAGAGAATTCGAGGGGAGTCCGCTCGGATCTACTGAGCACCGAAGGTGCTAGTTATGAGTTTTGAGCTTGTAGTTCATAGTAGAAGATAATTCTATGATCTATGATCTAAGTACTCAGAACTGCGCGATAGCGCACTGGCTCTTTAACAATCGAATATAAATACGATATGTTCATATATGAACATATTTGAGTAAAGTAAAAATTCTAAAAAAGTTTTTAAAAATAGCGCCCCGCTAAGCGGGGTTCCGAATCAAGGGTTCGGATTTTTGAAACTGGATGGAATTTGGGTAATAAAATATGCGCTTAATGGATGCCTTGGTGCAACACACCGAAGAAGGACGTGGAGGGCTGCGATATGCGCCGGTGAGCTGCCGTCAAGCTTTGACCCGGTGATTTCCGAATGGGGTAACCCCCGGCCATTGGCCGGACCTGCTTGAGAATAAATAATCTTGCAGGAGGGCACCGTCTGAACTGAAACATCTAAGTAAGGCGAGGAAAAGAAAACGAAAGTGATTCCCTAAGTAGCGGCGAGCGAAAGGGGAAAAGTCTAAACCCCCGCATTGC
>CAYMIE010000117.1:0-2909 GCA_964390405.1 uncultured Gammaproteobacteria bacterium
CCAACGTAGATTACGTTTCTTTTAAAATTACTTAAGATATAGATATAATACGCTTTATGCATGAAACAGATTATATCAATAAGATTGCCACGTCCCGCAAAGTGGGACTCGCAATGACAGAAGGAGGGAAGTATGTGCGGAATATTCGGATACGTTGGATCTCGAAACGATGCTGCCAAGATTGTTTTTGAGGGGCTAAAAAGACTGGAATATCGGGGATATGATTCGTGGGGAATCGCCGCGCTCGCAACAATAAACAATAAGCAGGGCTTTTCTGCGAATAAACAAGAAACAATAAACAAGATAGAAATAGAAAAACATGTGGGTGCAATTGGAGATTTAAAGCCTAACGCATCACTCATTACGCATCACTCAGCACTCGCAATTGGTCATACTCGCTGGGCAACACATGGAGGGGTGACGGTTGCAAACGCGCATCCTCATCTGGATTGTTCCGGCCAGATTGCCGTTGTTCACAATGGGATTGTTGAAAATTTCGAACATCTTAAGAAGTCACTTTTAAAAAAAAGTTTCAAATTTGAAACAGAGACAGATACGGAGGTTATTGTTCACCTTATTGAAGACGAATTAAGAGGAAATAAAGACATAGTGAAAGCAGTCTTTGGGGTACTTGCAAGGACTGAAGGAAGAAACACGTTTATTATTTTAACGAGTAATGGAGAAATAATTGCCGCCAGAAATGGTTCACCTTTAGTTGTTGGATCAAACGGCCGGGAATACTATTTTTCTTCGGATACTTTATCTTTTTCCAGAGTTGCACAACAGATGCTTTTTGTTGACAACAAACAGGTAGTTGTGTTCGATGGCAAGAAAATCAGATTGTTTGATGCCAATACTAAAAAAGAACTGCCTGTAAAGTTTGAAAAGATCACCGTAAAGGGCGAAGAAGTAAATAAAGAAGGTTATGCGCATTTCATGCTTAAAGAAATCAATGAAACTCCATATGTACTGGCACAGTTAATTAGACAGAGTAGAGAAAGCTTAGAGAGCTTAGCAAATGCCATAAAGAAAGCGGAAAACGTCTACACGATTGGCTCTGGGACAACAGGGCTGGCTGCAGCGCAAATAGCTTACTTTTTAAGGGCAATTGCAAAAATTAACGTAACAAGTTTGGTGGGTGCAGACGCATACGAGTACTTCGACTTATTTTCCAAAAATGATCTGATCATCGCACCTTCCCAAAGTGGAGAAACTGCGGATGTTTTGGAGGTTTTGGAGAAAGCCCGCGAAAAAGGTGCCATGATCGCCTCAAATGTTAATATGGCCGGTTCAATGATGGAAAAACTTTCGGATTTTAAATTTTCGACCCTCGCGGGACCGGAAATTTGCGTAGTTAGCACAAAAGTTTTTGTTGCCCACATTGCGTGGGGATATTTACTTTCAAAGGCTGCAGCAGGTGAATATTCTGAAGGAATTAAGGATTTAGAAAAGCTTTCAGAAGAAATTGAAAAGTATTTGAAGGATGAAAAAAATATTGAGTCAATTAAAAAACTTGCTAAATATTTAGCTACAAAAGAACACATATTTTTACTAGGCAAAGCTCAGAACTTTCAGATTATTCGGGAGGGGATGATTAAGTTAATTGAAACTTCCTATAAACACGCCCACGCTATGCCGGCGGGGGATTTAAAGCATTATGCAATTACTTTAATGGAAAAAGGCGTACCTGTAATTGTGGCTGTAAGCGAAGATGAAGTTAAAAATGACGTTTTAAATGCGGTTTCCCAAGTTAAAGCACGTGGTGCAGAAGTAATTGGCATATCATCCCAAAATCACGATGATTTTGAAAGTTTCATTAAAGTGCCGGACCTCGGAGAGGTTTCTTCAATTTTTAACGTAATTCCTCTACAGCTTCTTGCTTACTTTATGGCGGTAAAACTTGGATATAATGTTGATAGACCAAGAAACATAGCAAAAAGCGTGACCGTCAAATAACCTTAGTATGATCGGATTATTGATTTAACAATCAAAACAGTTCAATAGTTCAAACTATTGAACTAGGATCGATCTCTGAGCAATTTTCTTATAAAGAGTTCCCTTCCAAGTTTTTTCTTTCTATCGTAAGCTGCGCTTTTATAGAGTTTTGGAGGGGACAAATTTATGAGAATTTCCCCGATCTTATCAAAGAACGCTGCTTTTTTCTGATCATTTAGGACCTTATTGGCCATTTTTTGATAGCCACCACTTTTTCCATGCTTTAAGAAATAAGAAACATTCATAATGGTAGGTCTTGACACTTTCAGGGTGTGATCTATTTGATCGTATGTGTAACCTTTCGTAAGCAAAACTGCGATTGCCAAGCGCTTTATAAGCATAATTTTTTCTGTTGGGGATAGTAGATCATCAAGGAAATTTTTAATATCTAATTGATTGTCTAAATCGGCGATCGATTTAATAAAGATGTTGAATATATAATTTTCAAGCTCTTTATCTAAATGTCTTCTAGATACCTTTGTCATTACAGTTCAATAGTTTGAACTATTGAACCAAATCTGTCAAGAAGTTAAAATAAATTTGTTCTGAATGAGTTCTGAATGATTTTAATTAACAGCTAACTAATATGTATAATCAATAAATAGAATGAGACTTAACGCTAGGCAACTAAGGGCGAGTCGGCCGACGAGGTCGGACCTCGCTAAAATCAGACGCCGAGGTATTTACATTATTTGTGACAATATTTTGGATGCTTACAATATTGGCTCGATTTTTCGCTTAGCAGATGCGGTAGCCGCTGCCAAAATTTATTTGTGCGGGGAGATGCAAACTCCGCCTTATCACAGGATAGCTAAAGCCGCAGTGGGAACCGAAAAGTGGGTGCCATGGGAACATAAAGAGACAGCAGTTGAAGTGATTAAAGAGTTGAGAGAGCGTCATTCTCGACCGATTCG
>CAYMIE010000118.1:0-2904 GCA_964390405.1 uncultured Gammaproteobacteria bacterium
CTGGATGGTCTGTAAAGGCCGAAAGGCCGACAGATCAATCAAACTCCGAATACCGCGGGCGGTATCACGCTAGTTAGAATGTGGGGGCTAAGCTCCATGTTCGAGAAGGGAAGAGCCTAGACCATCATCTAAGGTCCCCAAATCCATGCTAAGTGTTAAAGGTAGTTTTCTGCCATAGACAGGTAGGAGGTTGGCTTAGAGGTAGCCATCCTTTAAAGAGTGTGTAACAACTCACTACTCGACTCGCCCCGCCCTTTTGGCGAGGGAGATGGTAGAATCTAGTTATGCAATATGTTTATCTGATCAAGAGTGCGAGGAAAGACTTCTTCTATGTCGGTTGCACGAACGATCTTCCGAAGCGACTTGAACGGCATAACAAACGTCAGATTCTATCAACGCGAAACTACGCGCCTTTCAAGTTGATTTACTATGAGGCATATCAGGATGCTCGTGATGCATTTGAGCGGGAAAAGAAGCTTAAACACCACGGGAGCGCCATAGGACACTTGAAGCGGCGCGTGAAGTGGAGCGCAACAAGATAATTTCGCCCGTCAAAAGGGCGGGGCAGGCAGGGAGCGCCGAAAATGTACCGGGGCTAAGCATGGTACCGAAGATATGGATCAGCGCATCTCACTAAGGCGAGATGCTAAATTCAAAGTTCGAATATCAAAGATCAAAAATAAATGGAGTTTCGCGAAGCGAAACGATCAACAATTTTGATTTTTGCACTTTGATTTTTGATTTTAAGCACCGAGCTTTAATGAGGTGCGTTGATGGTAGGAGAGCATTCGTATTGCACTGAAGCAGGATCCGTGAGGGCCTGTGGAGCGGTACGAAGAGAGAATGTTGGCATGAGTAACCACAATCCCAATGAGAAATTGGAACCCCGAAAATCCAAGGTTTCCGTGGCACTGGCAATCAACCACGGGTTAGGCGGCCCTAAGGCGATGGCGAAAGCCGCAGCTGATGGATAGCTGGTTAATATTCCAGCCCTCCCGTGCGATTATCCGACACATGACGAAGGAAATAAACTTGCGTGCCTTATTGGTTTGGCATGGTTTGTATTAAGTCAGTGCTTCGCACTGAGTCGCGAATACTCTCTAATTGTGCCGCTCGTGCGGCTCTCGAATCCGTCGCGAATTTTCTTCGCGATAATTCGAGATAGAATTTGAGATTGATTAGTGATTCAATGCGGAGCATTGGCGGACGCCGACTATAGGTTCGGTTCTTACCGGGCCAATGCAAGCGAAGAGCCTTCCGAGAAAAGTGTGGCGGTTATGTCGTAAGGGATCCGTACCGTAAACCGACACAGGTGGATAGGGCGAGTAGCCCAAGGGGAACGAGTGATTCATCGTTAAGGAACTCGGCAAAAAAGCGGCCGTAACTTCGGGATAAGGCCTGACGCACTTCGCTATCGCTCAGTGCTTATGTAATTCGAATACAACGAATACACATGCGAATGATACGAAAGAAGTTTTTTCGTAGCATTCGTTAGAAAATTCGCAGAATTCGTATTATGCCAGTACCGAGCGGTAGCGAGGTACGCCTGCAACAAAAGTCTCTCTGGCGACTGTTTACCAAAAACACAGCTCCCTGCGAACTCGTAAGAGGATGTATAGGGGGTGACGCCTGACCGATGCGAGAAGGTCAAGCCTGGGGGTGGTGTGTCTCACTACGTTCGACACTTTAATCCGAATACAACGAATTCATGCTCGAATGCTACGAATATTCGTATCATTCGTTCGATATTCATAGAATTCGCATTATGTTAGTGGCGAGCGGAGCGAGGCACATTGCTCACTGGGTCAAGCCCTCGTCAATGTCAGCGATAACTATAGGGTAACGATTGTAGTTATAAAATTTGGCTATATGCTGGAAACCCCGCGTATGTCAGAGTACTTGAAAAAGTGACAATCTCTGACCGAGGCGGACAATCAGCAGGAAAGGCCTTGGTAGTGGTAAGCAGTGGTATACTTAAGAGGTAATGGTTGAATGGCTGGAAAAAGTTCCGGATCATGTCGGTTGGTATATTGCGGGGTTTGTTGACGGAGAAGGAAGCTTTAACGTTTCTCTCCGCAAGGGCAATGGCCATCGTTTGGGATGGCAGGTCCAGCTCACCTTTAATGTATCCCAACGCGATATCACCAATCTGGAATTTATGAGGGCAACGTTAGGATGCGGACGGTTACAGCATCGTCGCGATGGAGTGCACTACTTCGTTGTGGGCGATAATCGTTCCATTCTTGAGCGCGTGATACCGTTCTTCGAGAAGTTTTCTTTCTTTTCTTTGTCAAAAAAGAAAAATTTTTCTCTGTTCAAGAATATCGCGAAACTTGTAGAAACAAGAAAGCATCTTGAGCCGAATGGTTTGCAAGAAATTGTAGACATTCGCGAAAAGTTGAACGAAGGCAGAGGAAGAAAACGAAAATACAACGCGAGAGACATCAAAATAATTACCAAGGAATCCTCAGAGACTATACGCCAAACTCCGACGCAAGGTCGGAGAAGATATAGTCCGATCTCTATGGCGACATAGAGAGTTGTCCCGATTCAAGAATCGAGGGCAGAATAACACGCAAGAATCGTTCTAAGGTGATTGCATTGCCTTAGTAAAATTCGACTATATGCTGGAACAACCGTTGTATCCGACACTACTTGAAAAAGTGATAATGTGATCGGTGCGGTCAATCAGCAGGGAAGACTCCAATATAACAGGAGAACCCTCAGAGACTATATGTCGAACCGTAGCACATAACGCTTTATGTGCTCGGAAGATATAGTCCGAACTGCATAGCGATATGCAGAAATAAGCAGAAATGCTTATTCTGTCGTTGGTCACTAGTGGCTAGGCCCTAATGGCTAATGACTTGTAACACAATTGAGCGCAATTCCTTTCCGGGTAAG
>CAYMIE010000119.1:0-2869 GCA_964390405.1 uncultured Gammaproteobacteria bacterium
GGACTCTAGTGTTAACAGTTCCTTCCATTTGTCGGGAAATGAACCAGATTAACGCTGTATTAACAGAAGCTAGGGATATAGTCATTGCAGATTTATATACGTCATTCATCTCTGCGAAAGCGCGAGATTCATTTATAGGAGGTTGACCTATTGCCTGCATCAATCTTTCTGGTAACATTTTGCGCAATTATAGCATTTTTGACAACTATGTCAATCATATAGTAATTTTGGTATAATTTACAACTATGGGAATTGAAAATACAGAATTTAAAGTTGAATCAGCGCAATTTGAACCAAGAGTGTCGAATGTAGACATTACCGAATATAAGCAGACAAATGGTATATGGCTTCTTGACATAAAGATAGGGAATGAACGTAAAGAAGTATCAGTTTTTAATTTAAGAGATGATAGACACAAGGAAGATATTGCAAAAGCGCTAATTTCTGGTGAGCCGGTAGCAGCTTTCGGAATTGGTAATTATGGTTTGGCAGTAGGGATAGATCATCCGCGAAGAGGGCGATTTCCTGACTCATGGGAACATTACTGGCGTTTCAAGCCTGACCGTCCAAAAGATGCCCACATTCCAATCCTATTGCCACCTAAGTACTGGAATTCGATAATAGATTTTAGAAAAATACACCCTAAATTCCGAAAAATGTTTACACGAGAGAATTTGGAAAGGGCGTATAGAGAAGCCGTTATCTTTCATATTATTGCACCTACGTTCGACTTTGCCCCTCATATCAATCACCCAGCCTTGATTACGTCAGAAAAAGGAAAAAATTCTGTAAGCGCTTTCTGGTGGGACGATCCGGATCTTAAAGAAATTGCTGATCTTGCGATGAGGCTCGACCCCAATGTACTAATTGGAATATCATCTTTCAATGACCACGGAGAGAATCCAGCATTTAATTATGATGAAGTGATAGGCTACATAATTCGGAAACGCAGAGTGCCATTTAAATATGTTATTAGGGACGAAATAGGTGAAAGTATCGGTGTTAGAAGTTCGCATCCACAATTTAAGGTGCCGGAAAAAGGTGATGATCCTGTCTGGCGAGTTGTTAGAAAAGGTTCTGTAAGTGTTGAGAAATTTCTTGCTGCAACACATTTACCATTTCCCGTAGAGGGTCAGGAAGAAGCCCCCTTTGCACCCAGGAGTCATCCAGAAAAAACAAATTTAGATGACCTTGTCGATAAAGTCCACAGAGAAACCCTAGGCGATTTTCTTTTAAGAAAAGCAGCTCAATAACATATTCCTTGCTGCCTATATTTGCTCAGTCTATACTAGGTATATGGCAGATTATGTCACAACTCCTAAAACGAGTGACACTATAAAATCTCTTTGGAAATTAGAAAAAATTATACTCAATACCTTGGATTTCAAAGAGGTAGTGCAAAAGATATGCGACAGCATTCTCTCCGAGCTAGGTTACCTTAAATTGGGATACAGAATTATTGTTCTCACGCTAGCAGATGAGAAAAAAGGAGTTTTAAAAAGAATTTCTCTTTCGCAAACTTTTGAGGCAGCTAAAGCCCAAGCCGCATCAGCGATCCCTTTTCACGATATAGAAATTCCTCTCGATGCCCAAAAAAATTTACTTATCCAAACTCTCCATGAAAAAAAACCACGCTCAACTCACTTTTGGCCTGATATTTTTACGCCTGTACTAACACCGAAAGAGGCTATTGCGAATCAGAAAGCTTCAGGGATAAAAACGAGTATGCTTTATCCTGTGACAATTCAGGATAAAGCTTTGGGTGTTCTTATTTTCAGTATGGTGAAGGATGAAAAGGAAGTTTCTGAGGCCGAAGAAGATTTGATTCGTGGATTTACGGATGTAGTGGGGCTAGCTGTACAAAACGCTAAGTTATATACATCTCTTTCAGAAACTACCGCTAAACTTGATAAAGCAAACAAAAGGCTTCAAGAACTTGATAAATTAAAAGACGATTTCGTTTCTATGGCCTCGCATGAGCTTCGAACACCAATGACTGCCATCAAAAGCTATCTTTGGATGGCACTAAACAAAAAGAAGCAAGATTTAACTCCCGATTTAAATAGGTATATTTTCCGCGCCTTCCACTCAACTGAAAGGCTGATAAATTTGGTTAACGATATGTTAAATATCTCCAGAATCGAAAGCGGCCGAATCGCTCTCAACCTTGCCGAAGTTGATCCGGTTGAGTTGGTTCATGAAGTAGTCGACGAAGTCATTCCCAAAGCAACAGAGCTTAACTTGAATGTAAAAGTAATTGACAGACAAGTTTCCAAAGTTTTGTGTGATCGCGACAAAATCCACGAAGTTATTATTAATTTGATTGGCAATTCTCTTAAATTTACCAAGCAGGGTGGGAGCATTTCTATAACTTTTGAAGAAAAAGCGCCGTTTATTTATATATCTGTAACCGATACCGGAGTCGGATTGGCCAAAGAAGATATGGACAGATTATTTAAAAAGTTCAGCATGATAGAACACTCTTACACTGCTGCTTCAGCTTCTGGCGGCACCGGCTTAGGCCTTTATATCTCCAAATCGATTGTGATTTTGCACAAAGGAGATATTACTGCTTACAGTCCGGGGAGGGAAAAGGGCTCTACTTTTACTCTTAGTCTGCCGATAGCCGGCACCAGTACAGCTCTTGAACTTATAAAAGAAGCGCCCAAAGTTACCCAAGATTCCAAAGGACTTGAGAAAAAAAGGTTGGGCTATATTTGATTGCGTCTAACGGGGTTTGACAGAACACATCGTTAGCTGTTAAATCAAGTAGGCGAGAAGATCTATGGACAAAAAAAGAATTTTACTGGTTGAAGACGATCAGTATACCCGTGAACTTTACGAGGAGGTAATAAAAGGCGAAGGTTAT
>CAYMIE010000120.1:0-2831 GCA_964390405.1 uncultured Gammaproteobacteria bacterium
AAGTATATGGAAGTCTATGAAAAAATAACCGGTGAAAAATTTGAAGTCGAAACTTCCAAACCTCAACTGGCAAGAATAATCGACAGCACTGCAAAGTTAGCATAATAAAATGGTCGGCGTCGTAAATTTTGGAGGTCAGTATGCTCATCTCATTGCAAGACGGGTTAGGGAACTTGGCGTCAAAAGTGTGTTACTGTCCCCAATTATCACCATAGCAGAGTTAAAAAAAATAAAGTGCAATGCGTTGATTTTTTCCGGCAGCCCATCATCTGCTTATGACAGCAAATCCCCTAAAGTAGACCCCAAAATTTACGATCTAAACATACCCATTTTAGGAATTTGTTATGGACAGCAATTAATGGCTATGCAACTAAAAGGCATGGTCAAATCACACGAGGAGAAGCAATTCGGCAAAGAATACTTCGAAGTAGAAAAATCACCTCTTTTTGCCGGCCTTGCAAGAAAAGAGATTGTTTGGTTTTCTCACGGAGATCAAGTCAAAAAATTACCGGCAGGATTTGAAGTGATCGGTTCCACCAAAAATGCCAGGATTGCCGCTATGCAGAATTTAAAGAAGAAATTTTTTGGCATTCAATTTCATCCTGAAGTATCACATACCCCAAAAGGAAATATTGTACTTAATAATTTTCTTTTTAAAATCGCCGGTGCCAAAAAAGACTGGGATCTTAAAAAAGCAAAGCAGCAAATTATCGATAGTATCAAAAAACAGGTAGGGCGCGAAAAAGTAGTTATGGCCATTTCCGGAGGAGTAGACTCTTTGGTTGCAGCCACTCTTTTTAGAGAAGCTATTGGTAAAAATCTTTACTTAGTTTTTATAGACACTGGGTTTTTAAGAAAATACGACATTTCTGATTTAGAAGAAGTAGTTAAAAAAGTAAAATTTAAAAGATTAAAGATTGTTAAGGCTCAAAGTCAATTTCCCAAGATTCTCGAAGGTGTTACTGATCCCGAAGAAAAACGTCAAAAAATTGCCAAACTTTATTTTGAAATATTGGAAACTGAAGCAAAAAGAATCGGCGATGCTAAGTTTTTGGGTCAGGGTACGATCTATCCGGATAGAATTGAATCCGCTCAGCCGACTAAGCACGCTGACAAAATAAAAAGTCATCACAATGTTACTTTGCCCCATGGGCTAAAAATTAAAATTATCGAACCGCTTTCTGAGCTTTACAAAGATGAAGTTAGAAAATTGGGAAAGCTTTTAAAAATTCCCAGCAATTTTCTCAACCGCCATCCTTTTCCAGGTCCAGGCTTGGCAATTAGAGTTTTGGGAGAAGTAAATCGCGAGCGGCTTAATATAATAAAGGAAGCCGACGAAATTTTTATTTCCGAATTAAAATTATCAGGACTATATAATAAGGTAGGTCAATCACTCGCTGCCCTAATACCGGTAAAAACGGTCGGGGTTATGGGAGACATGCGGACTTATTCTTATATTATTGCTCTAAGAAGTATAAACACCGAAGATTTTATGACAGCCGACTGGTCCAAGATTCCCAATAACGTATTGGAAAAAGTATCTTCTAGAATTGTCAATGAAGTTCGCGGCGTCAATCGCGTTGTTTACGATATTACCCAGAAACCCCCTGCCACAATAGAATATGAGTGATGTTAAATCATCACAATTTATGACATGTCGTGGTTTGTGATATTTATATGAGAATTTCTGATTTGACTGTTGTTACCACAAGTGCCGATAAACTTGCAGAAATTAATAAAATTTTAGGAACCAATCACAAAGTTTCCAAAATTGAAATACCAGAAATTCAATCACTGAATTTGAATGAGGTTATCACGGAGAAAGCCAAAGAGGCATACAAAAAAATTAGAAAACCGGTTTTAGTCGAAGATGTAAGTCTTGAGATTAAAGCTTTAAAAGGCTTGCCCGGAACTTTTGTTAAATTTTTCCTACAGACTTTGGGTACTGAAGGTACTGTCAAACTTGTTGGTAAATCAAAATCCGACACAACTGTCACCGCAGCCGTGGCAATTTATGATGGTAATAATCTTAAAGTGTTCAAGGGAATAGTTTATGGAACTTTATCACCCAAAAATAAAGGACCGCACGGTTTTGGTTTTGACAAAGTTTTTATTCCAAAAGGATACATCAAAACCTACGCGCAAATGCCCGATTCATTAAAAAACAAAATATCGCATAGGGCAAAGGCATTAAAAAAAGTCAAAAAATATCTTACTTCTTAAATACAACCAGTTTATATCCACTAAAATTCCAAACCATTGAAAATCCTGTTGCGAAAACTTTGGCAACATTTGCCCAAAGTGTAGGTGACAAGCCAAAAGCAGGAGGAATTAATGTAGTAATTCCAACAACAACACCTGTATTTATCAGCAAACCGATTGCAGTTACAGCAACAAATACCACAAAGTTTCCTTTTTTGGAATCGGCGAAAACCCACTTTCTGTTCCAAAAATAGCTGTTAAGAATTGCCAGTGAAAAAGAAGGTATGTTAATAAGACCTAAACCCGTACCCTGAGTGTAGTTCGTTAAAAGTATCAGAAGATTCAAAACTCCAAAATCTATGGCCGTATTTAAAACACCGACAAGTCCGAATTTTGCAACCTGCCACAAAATTTTGATCTTTTTACCAAGAAAGTTCGCAACAAACATCCCCGCAATGGCAACAAGCGGAAAGACAACGAACAAACTCAGATAGGGAAAGGGAATTTTGGTTAACGATCCGGTGTTTATTAGCGTGGGAATCAAGAAAATACCGATCAAATACGAAGAAACAATTGATAAAACAATATCCTGAGTGGGCATTTTTACTCTTTAATATTAATGCTAATTG
>CAYMIE010000121.1:0-2809 GCA_964390405.1 uncultured Gammaproteobacteria bacterium
TGGTCTCTACGTTGGTTAGGCTACTCTCTACATCCGTTAGTCTGGTCTCTACGTTCGAGAGCCTAGCTTCTATTCTTTCAAACCCGGCATTGACGGACATTTCGAAAGCGCCTAACTTTTCGGCTACTGATTCAAGTGTTATTTGTTCCATATATTAAGACTGTAACAAACTACAACAAGCATTGCAATATGTAAATGTATGAAATCTTAAAACCAGACTAACCCGATTAATTTTTGTTTATGTATTTCCACAATGCTGCAATACCTAACACAAGCAGCGTCACAACCAGCGCATATATGAGCCAAGAAAGGCCGTTTCCGCCCATCATATTGTTGAATCCCATCATACCAATCACCTTCCTTTTTGAAGTTCAGTATTAACTGGTCTAATAGTAACACCTTTGGAAGGGTGCTTTCCATGGTCGACTATAGCAGACGATGTTTGCAACTATTTTATCACTTCAAAATATCTCTTTTATATTCCTAATTATTAAATCTCATATGGTTCAATTAAGGTATTAATTATTTAAAATCATTGTTGCGGCTTCTTCAGGAGAAACTTTAGAAGTATCAATTACAATATCTGCTATGTAATCTTTATACACTCGGTCATATTGCAATCTTGCAAATCCAATATTCCGATCTTTTCTAGCTAATTCTCTTTTTTCTAACACATCTATTGGAGCTATAACACTAACCCAAATCACATTTAGATCTTTTAATGCTTCTTTACATGATTCGTACCATTCTGGTTTTTCTAACACGTGGTCAATTATTACGTTAACATTGTTATTGGCGGTATTTTTAATTGTTTTGTGGAAATTGTTTATTATCTCTGGAAAGTGTTCTTTAAACTCTTGTCCTTCCCCATTTTGTACATGAGTGAAATCGTCAATGGATAAATAACTTGCATCAATAGATTTCAAAATTTCTTTAGCTATAGTTGTTTTTCCTGAACTCGAGGTGCCGTTTAAGAAAACTATTTTCTTCTTTTCTCTAGTTCCCCACATAAACATCTGTGTATTTGGAGAATAACTTTTGTTTATTTCTACGTGTAATCCACTCTTTACCGCCATTAGTTTTCGCAAAATCCTCAAGTTTTCATGGTCGACTATAGCAGACGATGTTTGCAACTATTTTATACTAAGAGCGGCAAACTGAAGTTATCCTTTTACACTTTGTAGCAACTCAAGGGTGGCCTTTACAGAAGAGTTATTTGTATCAATCAATACTACTCGCTCCCCGTACCTATCTTTTATCTTGGTTATAAATTCGTCGGCCCATGAAGGTGTAAGTGTGCCGATTCCTTCAAAATCAATTTCTATTTTTTCATTTTTGTCTATATTTATAAGTTCGGGATTTATAGCACCAAAAGCCTCTCTACCATCTTGGCGAGAAGTTAGTATGTTACCAAATTTTTTCAGATATAATCGCATAATCTTATTAAAAATTAATTAAGGCTACACAACCACTATAACATGTTTCGCTATCGTTAAATTTTGTTGTGTCATTGATGCCATCTATAATTGCAGAAGCATTGCCACTAAAAAATTCTAACTTAAATCTATTATCTAATACAACACGTCGGACAAACTTAAGTCCGTTTCCTCTAGATTCCGGTGCCCTCCCAGATATTATTTCTGTAAACGCTATATTTAAAGCAGTTTTGTCGTTCGCTATCTCCGGCTTAATCCTTTTTAATGTTCTAAATACCCCCAATCCTCTATCAGCAAGTGCTATTTGTTTTTTATCAATATCAAAAGCAAAAAAAGCACCTTGAATATCAGGCCAATTTCCAAGGTTGTGATCATATGAGTTGTTTCCTATTTCTCCGGTAATGGCTACGACAAGGGAGTAAGTGTCTTTATATTCTTCTAATTTTTCCAGTGCGAATTGAAGTTTTGATAAACGACCTTTGAATTCAGTTGTTGTAGGACAATAGAACTCCGGATGTGGTTCCTGTGCAGTTCCAGTTACCCATTGTTTAGCAAGCTCAAAAACACCAAATTTAAACAAATCAAGATCTTTTTTTAGGTACCATCTTTGTCCTCCCCTGCTTTTATTTGCGGGTAGCTTACCGCTTTTATCCCACCTTCTAAGGGTATCTATAGAGACGTTTAGGTATTCAGCGCTCTTTCCAACATATATTTTCGAATCATTCATAGTAGAACCTGTGCATATATTATACTACCCCCACAAGCTAAATAGCAAGTTTATATTTGAACCTATGCATTTTCTTAGTTATATTTATAATTCAAAACTTAAAACTTCCAGTGTTAGCTGACAGATGTAGTTTTCCCGCTTTAGCGGGTGAGCGAAGCGAGGAATTACAGCAAACCACCTGCGTAAGCTGGTAGTTGTTGATAATTGTTAGACGGCTGTTTTTACCTGGTGATATCTGTGTTTTTGGTCGGGGTGGCTGGACTCGAACCAGCGGCCTCGCGGTCCCAAACCGCGCACTCTAGCCAACTGAGCTACACCCCGGGAATGTAACGTCCGGGTTGAGGTTATTGGTTCAAGACGTTACACGAGTTTGTCAACCGTTACTGGTTGCCAGAATCACGAACACGGTCAGCGCCATTGCAACATGAGCAATGGTTACCCAAAGCACCGTTGCGTCTGTGAGGTATGTCCAGAACGCCGCTGTCGCTGCCATTAGCGACGCTAGCATCATCAACACTGCGACGATGCGATGGCTTGTTCCCCACGTATTGCCATGGATCATAAACCCCACCTTGTAATCCAGGTGGAGGTTGTGTAGGCAAAACAGAATTAGCAGCGCCGATGCGAATTCTGTGAGTTGGAACAA
>CAYMIE010000122.1:0-2797 GCA_964390405.1 uncultured Gammaproteobacteria bacterium
CGAGTTCACCGCACATCGTTCAATTTAAATTATTTAATATCGTGAACAAAACACAGCAAGGAGCTTATGGCGAAGATCTTGCATGCGATTTTCTCATGAAGCATGGCTATAAAATATTGGAGAGGAATTTTCGAATAAGAGGCGGAGAAATAGATATTATTGCCATAGAAGACAGCACTCTTGTTTACGTGGAGGTTAAGACAAGATCCAGTAACTATTTTGGATTTCCTGAAGAATCTGTAACACCCCGTAAGATCAAATTTCTGGAGCGCTCTGCTAAGTTTTATAGGAATAATAGAAAATCGCTTAATCTTCCTAATGCTGAAAGAATAGATGTTGTCTCAGTCGACACTTCGGACATTGAACCAAAAATTAGACATATAAAAAACATTACGCTTTGAATTTGTGAAAAATTGAGCGTATAATTTGCATTCGTGGCCATAGAACGAAGGAAAAGCCAAATGGTTCTTATTACGGATGTACAATCCGGTGAAACCATTTTTGACCAAGTAGATTTTTCTCCAAGAAAACGTAAAGGTCGTAGAATTCACACGTTTCAAGAACAAACTAGTTCGCTCGAGGATTGGTGGGTTACAAATGAAATGACTTCTCGTATATATGAGGAGGCAAATACTTGGGTTCAAAGGAAAAGTGCACAAATATTGGAATTTTCACACCAAGATTCATCATACAGTTCTCATGTGGCAAGTTCAGATGATGCTATTGGTAAGTTATCGGAGGCATTCCACGCAGCTAACTTTAAGCCAATAGTTTTGTTAGGTATAGCAAGAAAGTTGGGCTCTGAACGGCGAGTAATGAGAATTCAATTACAGGGTATGGGACATTGGGTAGATGAGTATTTTGATCACGTAATTGATATCCTAACTGATGAAGATAATGGTGCAAAACCTAACGTTACACCTGAACTCAAACAGACCTTAAAAGGGATAGTTAAGGGCAGCAAGGCTAGGTTTTTACTAGTCCAACGGGTTCTCTTCCCTCAAAAACATCAATAATATTTTTAGCCGTAATTTCTGACATCTTTTCGCGCGTTTCTATGGTGGCCGAAGCCGTATGTGGTGTTAAAATCACATTGTTCATTTTTATAAGCTCAGCAGAAACATTCGGTTCGTGTTCGTAAACATCAAGGCCGGCGGCAGCTATTTCTTTTTCCTTGAGAGCCCAGATAAGCGCTTTTTCATCAACAATAGGTCCGCGTGAAGTATTGATTAAAATTGCCGATTTTTTCATAAGTTTAAACTCAGCTGTGCTAATCATTCCTCTTGTATCTGCAGTTAGTGGAACGTGAAGGGTAACAATATCCGAAAGGTCCAGCAGCGATTTTATATCCGTAAAGCGCGCTTCACACAAAAGTTCAAAGTCTTCAGATCGCGAAATATCATAGTAGAGTATATTCATTCTAAAACCACCGTAAGCAATTTGACCGACAAAAGTGCCGATCCTGCCAAGTCCGATTATGCCAATCGTTTGACCCCAGAGCTGATGTGAAAGAAAGGCGTTGGGGTCCCATTGTTTAAATTTTCCCTCACGGACAAAACGGTCGGCAATTTTAAGCTGCTTGTTTAGTACAAAAATCATCGCAAATGTGTGCTCGGCTACCGATTCATTGGCAACCCCCGGAGTATTGCAAACTATAATTCCTTTCTTTTTTGCGGATCTAACATCTATATTGTCAAAACCGACCGCATAATTAGCAATAACTTTGAGATTTTTAGACGCTGCAGACAAAAGCTCTCCGTCAACTTTATTAGCAGGCATTGTCACAAGGGCATCATAGTTGGAAAAAATATCTTTAAGTTCTTCCTGCGTTAAGTCCTTGCCTGTTAAATTTAAGTCAACCTTTAACCCCTTTCGTTTAAGCAGTTCAATGCCATTATCCTGAATTTTTCCGGTAATATATACTTTGGGCATTAGTTGTATTTTAAGTTATTTTAAAGGTTTGTAGCATTTAAGTTTGGCACGCTTTTTCTATATCTCTCAACTCCGTCAAGGTTTAATAAACCGTTTTGGGCTCCAACTTCCCGAATAACGTGGGCGGAATTAATTGTTCCCCATACCATTGCTTCGCCAAGGTTAAGATTGCGATTTAGAGCGGCGATAAAGGCAGCTGCATATGCATCCCCGGCGCCTGTCTTTTCCACGAGCTTAGTCGGAAACACTCCCAGCTTCAGATATTTTTGACCGTCAGAGGCATACGAACCTTCTTCGCCGTCCGTAATAACTATGATTTGTGGTCCCAGAGCATGTAATTTATCAAGAATCTCTCCATTTGGTAGTTTTTCACCTGCTTCTATTTCTAAAATATCTTTTGCCTCCTCTAAATTACAGATAAAAATAAAGCAGCGCTCAAGTGTGTTTTTAAAGCGTTTTACATTTGCCTTAATTTGATACGTACCAGGCGCAAACACTAACTTTGCGCGGCTTTTGTCAATAAAGTGGGTGACTTCATCGATTATGTTTGAATCAGTAAAAGATTCGCTGAGTGAAGTTAAATAAACCCAACTAGTTGCGCCGAGTTTTGGCAAACTGTAAGACCAGTCCTGATGATAAACGAAAATCGTCCGTTCGCCCTGATATGTTAGAACTACAGAAAGATTAGAGCTTTTGTTTTCGTCAATAACAATGTAGTCACTGGAGATGTTAAATTTTTCAAGCGCACTCTTAATCATTGTTCCTTGCCAGTCGTGTCCCAATTGAGTGTAAATTGCTGTTTTCATTCCTAAAGTCGCGCAGCCCGCTGCCACATTGGCAGCATTACCCGCAATGCCATAGGAAA
>CAYMIE010000123.1:0-2793 GCA_964390405.1 uncultured Gammaproteobacteria bacterium
TCGGCAAGGGGATTATTCGCTTTCACGCGGTGTATTGGCCGGCGTTTCTTCTGTCGGCAGGATTGCCCCTGCCAAGGTCAATTTTCGTGCACGGGTATATTACGGTGGACGGCCAGAAAATGTCCAAAACTCTGGGCAACGTGGTGGATCCATTTTCACTCGTGGAAAAATACGGGACAGATGCCGTGCGCTACTTTCTATTGCGCGAGATTCCGCCTTTTGAAGACGGCGATTTTTCCTATGAGAAGTTTGAAGCGCGATACAACGCGGATCTTGCGGCCGGGGTGGGAAACCTTGTTTCTCGCGTGTTGGCGCTCGCAGAAAAATCCAATCCGCCAGCTGGCGGACAAAATACAAAACTTCAAGCAATTCTAAACGAAACGAAGCGAAAAGTTGATAAGAATTTAGAGGAGTTTCGATTCAGCGACGCCCTAATCGCGATTTGGGAGATTGTGCACTTTTGCGACAAATATATTGACGAGAAAAAACCTTGGGCAGAATCGCCGGAGCGGGTGGAGGTAGTTGGCGATTTGTTGGGTGCGATTGCGGTTATTGGCGAGTTGCTCCAGCCGCTTCTCCCCGAGACATCAGAAAAAATCGCCCAGCAGCTTCGGGCGGAAGCAGACGGAGTTCATCCGCTTTTTCCTCGGCTTGACAGGTAGGGGAAGGACATAATAGAATGACGCCATAATGGATTACCAAGCACGGACAAAAGCAACGTATCTCAATTGGTGGCAGGACTTTGCATTGCATTTCGCAAAGTCCGGTTTCGTTTTGGCATAATATATTCTTTTTCGTAATCACGACTCCTCTCGGACTTTTGCGAGAGGAGTTTTTGTTTTGTTCCGATGGCTGCGTACGTAGCGCGTGCATAGCAACCGGCGCAGAACAGCACAATTTATGCGAGCGAGAGCCGGATTCGCTCGTAAAGTTCTTCGAAAGGAGTTTGCCCGTGACAGACGAGAAGGAGGCCTTGAGGCAAGCGATGGAGGCGATCTTCTATGAGAGGGATGCAGGAGAGACGCCCCCGCCCAATCTCCGTATTCTGGAGAAGTCCCGCTTTCCACATGAGGATCGTGGAGAGGAGGAAAGCGCCGCCCCCGGAGCGTGCTATTAGGGGGCGGGGAAGGGGGGCCATAGGGCCCTGGCGCGCGGAACGCGCGCCAGGGCCTCTTTAATTGAGAGCTATTGACAAGTTTTTTGGCTGTGATAGGATTGCTTTAAAGTATGGATATGCAGAAATGTTGCAATTGGTTTTATTTCTTTTTTACTTTTACCAGCCCCGAGAAGAGGTTGAGCGTTTTACGTTAAAGAGTATTTCCCAATCTTAGTAAAACTTTCGCCAGCCCCTTCTCAGAAGGGGCTGGCTTTTTGTAGTTTGACAAGGGTTTGGAGTTTCTAAGTCCTTGCCAGGCTGCAAACTTATCCAGCTTGGTCGTCTCGTTTGAACGAGGCGAAGCACCTTAATAAGGAGGTCCCAATGTCCACCGGAGGAGCAAAGCAGAAGGTTTTCCTTACTTCGGGCGCAGAGGCCGAAGTCGTCGAGGACTTTTTTGGGCGCCCCGAGCTCAAGAAGCTCTCGCTCGCCTCTGTTCCGTCGGAGGCCGACTGGCTTATTCTGCGCACGGGAGAATGCGCGCCGGAGCCCTTCGTCTTCTCTCATGCCAAGAACGGGTACTCTCTGTATCGACGGGGAACCCATTGCCGCCGATCAATCTGGTAAGGAGGTAAACAAGATGCAGAAGGTCAAGGTCTCTCCTACAGAGCGCCTCGCCACCCTGCGAGGGCGCAAGGTCCGCGTAAGTTTCCTCCACTGCGGCCTTCGGTACGAAGGGGTCACGGTAGTGAATGGCCCCTTCGTAGTCATCGAGGGGACGCAGTGCGATATGCGCAATGGGTGCCTCCCCGTTGCTCATTCGTTCCAGTTTTCGGCGAAGACCGCCCTGTCAGGGGAGGTCTGGCTAACCGATGAGGAAAACTGAATATCGGCCCTGAGCCTCCGGCGGTTCGTTCAGGGGCGGGTGTGAGTCATCACACCCGCCCCGCTTTCATCTCTTGACAGGAGTTTTGAGAATTTGATATTGATAAGGATATGAAGCGGTCCGGCAGTCATAAGAAAGTTTCTTCTTTGCAAATTATTAGCATTGTTAGCTCCTTCAAGGGCTGGGTGCGCTTCGCATAAGGTATAGAGAGTATACTTACAGAATATTCGCGAACCTCCCGGTCTCCGGGAGGTTCTTGTTTTTGCGGGTCGGGAACTGGAAATTTTATTTTCAGTTCCCGGGCCGGAAACTAAATTAATCGGTCCGACGGAGGAGAGATGGAAACCCCACAAGGCATTGGAGAGTGCATTACTGGGCTCGAGGAAAAACTTGAGCGCCTCCAAGAGGCACAGAGGCACGGCATCTCTCCTGAGCAAGCTCGCGAACTTGCCGAGGTCCGCGAAAAGCTCCGGAAGATGTATGCGGGCCGCCTCATCTCATAAGCTCTTTTCCCAGTGTCCAAGGCGGGACGGTTGGTTTTCCATCAAGCCGTCCCGCCAGCCCCAATTTCCGCGCTTTTTTCGCTTGACATATTTTTTAAGAAGAGTATAAAGAAGAATATGCAGCTTAGGATAACCCCAACCGCTATGTTGTTGACGGTCTTGGTCTTGAACCTCCGAAAAGGGTTGGGAGTTTTACCTGCAGATAAAAGTTTAGAAATTACACTGCGAGACCTCCCAACCACGGGAGGCCTCTTTGTTTTGCGGGTTGAGAAACAGAGAAGGAATTCTTTGTTTCTCAGGCCACAAAA
>CAYMIE010000124.1:0-2769 GCA_964390405.1 uncultured Gammaproteobacteria bacterium
ACTTTCTTCTGTAGTTTCCAGGAAATTCGATATAATTTTTCATCTTGCAGGCTTGTCTGGCAGTGTAACTGAAAGTAAACAAAATGAGTTGTACTTTAGTGTTAATACACTTGGAACCCTTTACCTCTGCGATTCAATCGTAAAATACTCTCCAACCTCAAAACTGGTTATTTCAAGCTCAAGGCTGGAATATGGTATCCCAAAATATTTGCCGGTGGATGAGAATCACCCGACTTTGCCAACATCAATCTATGGACTTTCAAAGTTAACTGCCACACAGCTAGCCCTTCTACACGCTAAAACTCATAAATTGGATACTATTATTTTTAGAACATCGAACGTTTATGGTCCCCATTCAAAGAAAACTTTTGACGGATATAACATTGTGAACTATTTTATTGACCAGGCACAAAAAGGACAAAGTCTAACTATTTTTGGAACAGGTAACCAAAAACGTGATTATATTTATATCGATGATTTTATTAATGCTTTACTCCTAGCAGCAACCTCAAAAAAATATAATCAGATTTATAATTTGGGATTCGGTCAGGGAATAAAACTTAAAGACATGGCAAAAATGATAATAAAAACGGTGGGCAACGGTAAGATTGTCTATAGACAATGGCCAAAAGATTATAAACAGGTGGAAACAGGCAGTTACATAAGCGACATCTCAAAAATAAAAAAAGAACTAGGTTTTAAACCCAAAATTGATTTTAAAACCGGTATAAAAAAGACTTTAAAATAAGAACACTTATTCTTCGCATATAATGCGAACAATTTAAAATTTATAATTGAAAATTATGTCTTTGACAGTATGTTCACCCCAACTTGGTCTTGCCCCCAATTCAATTCTTGGAGGAGAAGTCTTCGATCGAGAAATCTTAATGGGTCTTGCTAAAAAGGGAGTCAAAATAGAAATAATATTGCCCAAAAACAAGCCCTGCGATAAAAATATTAAAAACTGGACTGTCAGCTACTTACCAATCGCCCATTTTCCGGCGATACTTGCTAATTTACTCTACATCCCTGCAATATTTTCAATATACCGAAAATCGAAATTTCAAATTTTGAGAGTTCATCAACCACAGTTCTTTTCTACAACCGCAATAATATTTAAACTTTTTTATCCAAATGTAAAGATAGTAGCAACCTATCATCAATTTAAAGAAACAAAATTTTGGCTTTTTTCCAAACTATTCAATAACTACTGGGATCATATTATTTGTGACAGTAATAACGTCAAAACTTTAATAATGGAAAATTACAAAGTTGCTCCAAGTAAGATCACTGTAGTGCATAATGGAGTGCCTCGTTATCTAAAACCAGCAAAAAAAGATCCAACTTTAATAAAAAAACTTAATCTCAAAGGTAAAACAGTTCTTCTTTTCATGGGTTTGTTTATCGAAAGAAAAACCCCGCTTTTTTTGCTTGATGTCTTATCTAACCTTAATAGGACAGACGTAGTCATGATTTTCTGGGGTGCTGGATCCCTGAAAGATAAAATAATCAAAAAAGCCCGAGAATTGAGTCTTGCAGATCAAATTCGAATCATCGATCCAGTCTATGGACTTGCCAAAAATAAAATCCACAATCTTGCCGATATCTTTGTCCATCCTTCTATAGACGAAGGTTTTGCACTCGCCCCATTAGAAGCTATGGCTTGCGCCAAACCGATTATTATCAACAACGACTATTCAGCCAAAGAAGCAGTCGAGAATGGGGTAAATGGCTTTCTGTGCAAACCTAATGATCTTGACTATTGGGTTAGCAAAATTAGTAGACTAATAAACTATTCTCCTTCTCGGGACAAAATGGGCCTAGCTTCATTGAAAAAAGTAGGTAAAGAATTTCAATGGAAAATAGCTGTCCCAAAACACATTCAGGTATTTAAATCACTAAGACCTAACATTTGAATATTTGTGAAAGATGACCTTAAAAAGACTAATTGTGTTCATTATAAAAAAAATTGAAATAGGAAGCGCAATTGCCGTTAGACTTACCAAATATACCGGTAAATCTAAAGTTTTCATCCATCCCAAACACTTTTTAAATCCCAACCCGTGGTTTACAAGTTATCTTCAAAAAAAAGATTTAGTTTTAGATCTCGGCTCAGGTAATGGCCAGAACGCTATCAAATCCTCTAAGTATTCTAAAAAAGTTATAGGAGTTGAAATTGATAAAAGCTTAATAGAAATAGCGCAAAAATCAGTATACGAAAAAAGGATAAAAAATATTAAATTCCAGACAGGAAACCTCGAGAAAAAATTGCAATTTAAGAATAATTATTTTAACAAAGTGATATTTTTAGATGTACTTGAACATTTAATAAGAAGGGATGAAATTCTAAAGGAAGTCTACAGGGTATTAAAACCTAAGGGTCTAATTATGGTCGGTGTTCCAAACAAGACTACTTCTTGGAAAAAAATGCAAAGATCGGTAAATATTTCCTCTTTTTCTGACCCAGACCATAAAATCGAGTTTAGTAAAAATGATATTCAAAAATTGCTTAAGAAATTTAAATTTAAGATAATTTACTTTGGCTACGCACCATACGACACACCGTTTAGAGGTTTTTACGATGTTATCGGTAGTCTCTCGCTTTCTGCATACAAAAAAATATACAGATGGCGGGTAGAAAAAGTAAAAAAAGACACAAATGAAGCTTCGGGCTTTGAGATAGTTGCCCAGAAATCATGAAAATCCTTTTTTTAGTAAAGTTTTATCAGCCTTTTGATAGAGGAGGATCTGAATGGAGTACTCATGATC
>CAYMIE010000125.1:0-2768 GCA_964390405.1 uncultured Gammaproteobacteria bacterium
TCGGCGCAACGCTCGGATATTCGCCTCGTCTCACTTTTTGGCGCAAACCACGCTTGGTGTTTTCGGAAAGAGAATCCACATAGTATTTGCTTTGCCCGAAAGCAAGGGTTGGCACAAATTCGGTCGGATGGCTGGCCGCGCCCCCATTCGCGGCCAGCAGTTTGTACGGAAAATTCAAGCAAAATTCGATGGTGTTGTCTTTTAAAAAGTATTTCGAGCCGACTTTTTTTGCCATGTCTGCAAGATCATGGCAATTATTTTCAGCGCGCGCGATTTTTGCGCACTTTTGTGCGCAATCTATGAAATCTTTTACTCCTTCGATCCAAAACGGGTTTTCTGATGTTAATTCCTTTGTTTTACTATGTAAAAATGATTTTTTCTCCATTAGTTCGTTTTTCTTTTTGATATAACTTTGACTATCAATTGTTGTATCTAGGTAAACCTCAAGAAGTCTATCTAATTTTTGTTCAGTTTCGGTTAATTCCTGATTTAGCCTCAATGACACATTTTTGTCCTCAATTTTTTGTGTTTCTATGTCTTGAATCAAAAAGTTGTGCATTTGGTCTGCCCAAGATTGGGAAACGGAAAGCGAATTGATTATTTCTTTAAACTGGTTTTCTAATTTTTCTTCTCGAGTGTAGCCTTTTTGACAGCATTCTCCTTTTTTCTTGGTACAGTGGTAGTAAATATAGTCAGCCTTGTGGTTTGTACGAGGAAAGAAAAATGGTCTATGCTCTGCGGTTATGGAGCAACCGCAGTAACGACATTTAATGAGGCCTGTAAATGCAAAATCATATCGTTTTGATTTGTTTTGATGAAAATATCCTCGTTGTTTTCTTACCTTTTGCACTTTGTCAAAAAGGGTTTTGTCAATTATGGCTTCGTGTGTTCCTTCATACATTTCGCCCTTAAAGACCATGAAGCCCGTGTAGAACGGCCTCATTAACACACGACGGAGATTACTATCGTTTAATTGTCCACCACTGTATTTATTTTTCATTCCATGTTCAAAAAGAAATGCCCCTATATCATCAAGTGCGTATTTTCCAGTTGAGTAAAGTTCAAATGCTTTTTTAAGAGGTCTAGCTTCAGGCTCATATACAACAATACTTTTTGTGTTTCTGTCATTTCTATATCCCATGGGAGCCTTAGCAGGCCAAACACCTTGTTTTATTTTGTACCTTAAACCTCTATGCACATTTTGACTTAAATTATCTACATAATATTTGGCCTGCCCAAAGGCGATTGAGAGCATGAAGCGCCCTTGTGGAGTATTTTCAAACCAATGTGTTGGAAACTTTAATGACTGAAGCTCACCAGTATCAAGCAGGTAAATAATTTTTCCACCATCAACTGAATTTCTCGCAAGTCTATCTGGATTCCAACTAACAATTCCTTGAGCCTCTCCCTTTTCAATTCTTTTAATTAAACTGTTAAAAATTGGTCTTCCAGTAACTTTAGCAGTTTGAGCTTCAGTCAGAAAATCAACAATTTCAAGGTGTTCTTTTTCAGCAAATTCTTTAAGTTCGGAAAGTTGCTGGTCAATGGACAACACTTGTTTATCTTTTTCATCTGTTGATTTTCTGCAGTAACCTATGTATTTCATGGCAGTTTTTTGTTTTTAAAATTTTTGCACATTTTCTTTTTACTTTTTAAAAGACCGAATTTTGCTTGAATTTTCCGTACAAACTGCTGGCCGCGAATGGGGGCGCGGCCAGCCATCCGACCGAATTTGTGCCAACCCTTCCGTTTTACCAACAAGTTCGAAATCATTTCAAAGTGGTGGCGTCGGCTGCCCCCACCCAGCCGACGCATTATTTGTAAAGCTCGACCTTCGGCCTTGCAAAAAGTCGGCTCGAAATGACAAAGTTTTTCAAAACTTTGTCAAAAGAAAATGTGCAAAAATTTTAATGTACTTTTTTAAATTCAAATGGCCGCCCTGGTTGTACTCAGAAACCTTTCGGGATCTGCCCAAGACGGCCATTAAAAAGCCCGAAGGTTATTTCTGAGTACAACTACAATATACAAACTTTCAGGAAATAAAACAATAACCTCTCTACCCAAATTACTGAAAAATTAGTATAATAAAACACAATGAAAACTAACGACAATGCCGTGCTTCAAGACCTATTAAAAATTTCTGTTGAGCCTGATTTTGTAATCAAACTTGGTAATCCTTATCCTTCAATATCAATACAATCTTTTTGGGTGATGCTTAAATCAAAAACGGGTACCGTTGAAGGTAAGCTATTTTTACAAAATGATACGTCAAAATTAGTAATTTTCGAACCAGGATTTCCTGGTGGCGGATCTACTCAGTTTGAGCAGTTATGGTTGGAGAAAATACTTCAAAATGGTTATTCCGTATTTTTAGCTCGTCATGGTGGGACACTAATTCAAGGTAAATATTCAAAACCATATATAAATTGTACAAAAAGACAGGAATTACAAACAGTTAATGGCTTGAAAGTTCTTGGAAATAAAAAAGACAATACTATCGCTGATTGGCTTATTGAACCATTAGTCGCTATGGAGGTATTGGCTCCACACTTCTCTGAAATTGTTCTGTGTGGTCATTCTTTTGGGCCGCTAGCGTTAATCTATTCATTATTAAAATTTGTCAAAGAAGAACCAGAGTTAGCAAGCAAAATATACCGAATAGTATCGCTTTCAGGATCCATCGGAAGAGTTAGAAGTTATGATAATTCTATACCAGGACTTACGCACCACTTCCAGTAATTTGCTAAACTGATTGGACTTTAGGCAGG
>CAYMIE010000126.1:0-2697 GCA_964390405.1 uncultured Gammaproteobacteria bacterium
GAAATCCCGAAAAAAAATTTAAATCGATTCATGTTGGAGGGACAAGTGGAAAAGGAAGTACGGCATTTTACATTGCGCGACTTTTGCAATTTTCGGGATATAAGACAGGACTTCATTTATCTCCACATCTCATTTATTTAGGAGAAAGGATGCAAATAAATGGCAAAGAAATTTCTGTTTCAAAGTTCTGTGCATTAATTCGCGGAATTAAACCCTTTGTAGAGCAAATGGAAGGATCTCAGGTAGGAAAACCGAGTTATTTTGAAATACTGGTTGCTTTAAGTTTTAAATATTTTGCCGATAGCAAAGTTGACCTTGCAGTTGTAGAAGTTGGTTTGGGCGGAAGGTTTGATGCTACGAATGTGTTGCAACCGGAAATTAGCGTGATTACTAATGTTGGTTTGGACCACACTGAGATTTTAGGAAATTCTGTAGAAAAAATAGCGGAAGAAAAAGCGGGAATTATTAAAAAAAATGTCCCAATTGTTACCGGAGCTGGTAGTAAGGCACTAAAAATTATTGAAAAAGCTGCAAAAGCAAAAAAATCACCATTGATCAAAATTAATACTCGATTAGGGGTCAGATCCCTAAAATCCGATATGAACTTATACAAAAGTTTATCTATTGATATAGTAAGGCACACTCACAATTTATTCGCGTTTTCTAACAAATTGTTGGCAATTACGGCTGTATCTGAGCTTAAAATTAAGTTAAGCAGGCAAATCGTCAAAAAAGCATTTAGCAAAGGATTAGAGGGTAGATTAGAAGAAGTCGATCGAGGAGTTATTCTGGATGGAGCGCACAATGTTGACAAAGTTAGGTTTTTGATTCATTTTGTCAGAGATACATTTCTGATTCGTCATTCCCGCGAAGGCGGGAATCTGGATCCTCGCTTACGCGAAGATGACATGAGCGGGGTGGTCTTAGTCTTGGCTTTTAAAAAGGGAAAAAACTGGAAGAAAATGGTTGATCTACTCGTTAGAAATTTACCGGTCAGGGAAATTGTGGCTACGGAGTTTCGCGCTGTAACAGATACTGGTAGGTTTGCTACTCTTAAGGCTGAAGAAATTGAAAATTATGTTAAATCTGTCCACGGTATACAGGCCATAGTCTGCAGAAATTCTCAAGAGTCTGTCTTTAAAGCGCTGAACGTTAAACGCTTAAATTCTAATCAACTGATTTTAATCACCGGCTCACTTTATCTAATTGGGGAAGCAAGAACGTTATGGTATTTACCGCCTTTCTAAATACTTGATACCTAATACTTAATACAACATACTGGACTTATGAAGCAGATTTCGGATTTACCAGTTTCGGGCAAAAGGGTACTTCTTCGGGCAGATTTGGATGTGCCGCTGACTAGTGTCGGTTTTGAGGAAGCTTCGACTAGGCTAACTAATCTTAAGCCAACTGTCGACTATTTATTTAATGAAAATGCCAAGATTATAATTATTGGCCACATAGATAGGCCCCAAAAGATTGATCCTGCTCTTTCAACCAGACAATTAATTGATCCTTTGCAAAAAATTTTCAAAAGGACAATTGTTTTTAAAAAAGATTTCGAACCAGATTTTTCCGATCCCGTTTCGCAAAGGGAAGACGAAACGGGATCGTCAGTTTTAAAGAGTCAGGTAACGCTTTTTGAAAATCTAAGGTTTTGGCCGGGAGAAGTTAACAACGATAGCGAGTTTGCGAGAAAACTGGCGAACCTTGCTGATTTTTACGTAAACGATGCGTTTGGAAATTGTCACCGAAGCCATGCTTCGATGGTAGGCTTACCTAAACTTTTATCTTCGGCAGCCGGTTCTCATTTAATATTGGAAGTCGATGAACTTTCTAAAATTATAAACAAACCGCAACACCCTCTGATTGCCATTGTTGGCGGGGCTAAGATAGAAACAAAATTGCCGGTTATTGAAAATTTGGCCAAAATTGCCGATTTTGTCTTGGTGGGCGGAGAGTTACCAATAGAAATTAAAAAGTTTGATTCTAGAACTGCCGATAATGTGGTTGTTGCAACGCTGGTTGACGAAAATAAAGACTTGTCCGGCGAGTCAATTGAGAAATTCATTAAGGTAATTAAAAGTGCTAAAACTGTGGTTTGGAACGGGCCACAGGGAATGTTTGAAGAGGGTTTTAGCCATGGATCGCTCTCTGTTGCCCAAGCAATTATTGAAAGCGGGGCGCATTCTATTGTCGGCGGCGGAGAGACGACCCAATTTCTGGAACAAAATAATCTGCTTTCCAAATTTTCTTTCGTTTCTGCCGGTGGCGGGGCATTGCTTGATTTTCTGGCAGGCAAAAAATTGCCAGCGCTTGAGGCCTTAGAGTAAAGTGGAATTATGATTAAAGTTGCCATTAACGGTTTTGGCAGAATTGGAAGATCAGCATTTAAAGTGGCTTTGGATAAGCACGGTGATGACGTTGAGATTGTTGCTATTAACGATTTAGTTGAACCGGCGATTCTTGCCCATCTTTTACAATATAGGGATGAATTCCGCACATCCTCGAGCTTGATACGATACAATCCCAAAATCTATTCCGATCTTGAATAGGAAATTTATCTCTTACCAGAAGATCTATCGTTTTATTATGGTAAGAATATATCTCTAATTCTCCACCTCCAATAGGCTTACTGCCGCCAGGAACCATTCTAATAGATAGCCACTCTTCAAAAAAATTATCTTTTCCTTCCGG
>CAYMIE010000127.1:0-2682 GCA_964390405.1 uncultured Gammaproteobacteria bacterium
TGTGTTTTGTTCACGATATTAAATAATTTAAATTGAACGATGTGCGGTGAACTCGCGCAAATCCATGCAGTTTAATCATCGCCCGATGATGTTTTGTACCATAGCCTTTATGCTTTTCAAACCCGTAATTGGGAAATTTTTGAGAAAGGTTTGACATCAGGCTATCTCGATAGACTTTAGCAACAATTGAGGCGGCTGCAATGCTTGCTGATTTTTTATCTCCTTCTTTGATAGCCAGTTGTATACTTTTGGGAAAATAACGAATGTGGAAAGCGTCGACTAAAAAGTAATCGGGCTTTAAGCTTATTGATCTAACGATTTTTCTGAATATAAACTGGGTTGCGCGGCTTATGCCAATCTTATTGATTTTAGAATGGGATATTTCGCTGATTTTGACGGCAAGCGCTTTGTTGCTAATTAATTCTGCGAATTTTTCCCGCTTTGCTGCTGTTAATTGTTTTGATTCGACAAATCCACTTGGCACTTGGAAGTTTTTAGGCAAAATTACGCCAGCTGCAACAAGTGGACCCGCCCAAGAACCTCTACCAACCTCATCAATACCGACTATGTAATCGAATCCCCGCCGCCATAATTTTTCTTCGAAGCTAAGATTAGGCAGAACCATAGGATTTAAGCTAGCTAAAATTTTTCTTCCTGAAGTAGGTGAGTTTTGCCCTTCTGGCATTGCCCTTTTTTACAACCGTTATTTTTTCAATAATAGGTGAGTTTATTGGGAAAATGCGCTCGACATCAACACCCGCACTGGCATTTTTTTGGACAGTAAAAGTCTTATTCTGCTTTTGACCACGGACTAGAAGTACGACGCCCTGAAAAGGTGTGGCGTGTACCTTATTGTCCTCTGGATCTTTGGTAAATACTTTTACGATATCCCCAGCCTTGAAATTTATAGAGTTCATGGTTTAAAAGTATATTAGAACCTCAACGAAAAGTAAAATCAACCGACAATTTGACAACCAAGATTAGCCAGGGACTCTTTGAGTGCGGAAGTTTTTTTTGTCCCAAAAGGAACAGGAATTCGGCGTGATTTACTTTCTCCACCCGGCAAAACTAAAAATGTCGTTAATTCACCAGGAGTTGTTTTCAAAAGTTCATAGATTCGAGACAGCAATATTCTGTCGGCATTTTTAGGAATAATAATTTCGAACTCTTCCTCAATAGTATCATTTGCTTCAATCTCATTTTCCAATAAACTAATTTTTTGCGCGATAACGATTGGTGTTTCATCACTGGAATCTAGTTTACCGTTAATAACTACAATTTGATCAGGTAAAATAGCGTCCCGAGAGCTTTCATAAACCCTTGGGAATACTAAAACATCTATGGTTCCAGTTGTATCCTGAAGTTTTAGAAAACACATTTCTTCTTTCTTTACCTTCGTAAAGGTTTTGCGAATAGAAGCAATTATGCCGCCTAACCTAAGCTGTCTGTCATCACGATTAAAAATATCAATTTCGCCTATTTTGACGGTAACCAGCTTGGCAAGCTTATTTGAAACTTTGGTCAGCGGGTGTTCAGTTAAATAAAAACCCAAGAGTTCTCTTTCCCAAGACAATATTTCGTCACGGGGTGCTTCCTCCGTTGACTGCAAAACTGCACTAATTGACAAAGATGACGAGGACGAACCGCCTTCAAGTTCGGCTTCTGCAAACAGAGTACCCTGACCTGTTGAAATTGATTTGGAAAGAGAGCTACCTGATACCTTAATTTCCTCCAAAACCCGCAACATGGCGTTTCTTTTGCCAAATCTGTCCATAGCGCCTGCCTTAATTAAGCTTTCCATAGTTTTTCTATTAACTACCCGCAGATTTACACGTCTGACAAAATCGTCTAATGTTTTAAACTCGCCTTTGGCGTCTCTTTCGGAAATAATAGCTTCAATTGCTGCTTTGCCGACGTTTTTAATAGCTGACAGACCAAATCTGATGCCTTGTTTCATATGCTTTTTGCCCTTTTGATCTTTAGATATGCTTTGGGCATCTTCAATTGAAAATCCTGTCTGAGAGTCATTAATATCTGGAGGCAGAACCATAATTCCCATTTTTGCGCATTCGTTAACTGCTGCGGAAATTTTATCGGGGTCGTCCGCTTCGGCGGTCATAACTGCTGTCATAAATTCAACGGGATAGTTAGCTTTCATGAAAGCTGTTTGATAAGCAATGATGGCGTAGGATGCTGCATGGGCTTTGTTAAATCCATAGGCGGCAAAGGGCTCAATTAATTTAAAGAGGGCTTCGGCTTTTGAATCTGTCATGCCATTTTTAATACAGCCTTTTGTAAATTTTTCTTTTTGCTTAGTCATTTCAGCAGGAATTTTTTTACCCATGGCTTTGCGGAAGTTATCAGCTTCTTCCCAGCTGTAGCCAGCAATATTGATGGCAGTCAAAAGTACATCATCTTGATAGACAATCAAACCGTAAGACTGATCTAGATATTTTTCCATTCGAGGATCAAAAAAAGTTATTCTCTTGCGGCTATTTTTTCTCTCAATATATTCCGGTATTGAGTTCATTGGCCCGGGACGGAACAAGGAAATCATGGCCATAATGTCAAACACAGAAGTAGGTTTCAATTCTTTTAAGTAACGTGTCATGCCAGTTCCCCCAAGTTGAAAAAGGCCCATTGTCTCACCTTTTGCTAGAATTTCGAATGCATTCTTGTCGT
>CAYMIE010000128.1:0-2611 GCA_964390405.1 uncultured Gammaproteobacteria bacterium
CATCTGCCAAGAGGTCTAAGATAAGATACACCGGAATTCTTGTTCCTGCAATAACAGGCTTACCGAACATTATTTTGGGATTGATTTCGATACCTTTAATCTTTTTCATAGACGTATTATACACTATTTTTCGGGATTAGGCTGGTTTATGGTTAGCTGTTCAGGAAAAAGTGCTGGTTTGCAAGATTAACCTTTTTCAGGTTATGTTGATTTTGTGATTTTTTATCTAATACTTTTCTTAATTCGAGTAGAGCGAGAATCAAGGTTCTAAAGCGAAGCTCAGGTTCTTCTTTTAGGCTCTGCCGTCGGTAGCTTTTTGAATGTGGTTATTGAGGTTAGAAATGGAGATTGGGGCTGATTCGAGTTATAATTGGTATCATGACTACACCATATTTCTTGTGGGACTATCCTTTAAGTGAAGCACAGGTTAATGAAATTTTGAAAGGAAAGGATGAAGTAAAAAAGCGCTGGATTGCAACAAGAATTCTCGAAAGCGCTAGACTTGATGATGTGTTTAAATATTTAACGCTTAGCGAAATAAAACAACTTTTTCCGTACTTAAAGATGAAAAAGAGTGTAAAAAAAGCTTGGGAACGTGCGCTTGATGCTTGGTCCTCGGGTAAATGAAGATTATAACCCCGATACAAGAGAAGTTTCTAAAAGCTTTTTTTGTTTGTCCTGTCGCAACGCATTTTTTCTTGACTGGTGGTACCGCACTTTCTGAATATTACCTGAGACACAGGAAAAGTGAAGATTTAGATCTTTTTACATTGGATCAAAAATTAAAGTTTGATTTTGTAAATGCAGAGGTTTTAAAAATTGCCAGAACTCTTGATTTTAAAATCATTAATCAAGTATCAACGGGAACTTATCTGCAGTTTATTTTCAAAGGTAGTGCAGGAGTTCTAAAAGTTGATCTTGTCAAAGATCTTCCGGTCCAGTTTGGAAAAATCAGGAATGTTAGAGGTATTTTTGTTGATTCCATTGAGAATATAGCGGTAAATAAGTTGCTGGCAATTTTCGGTCGAACAGAGGCTAAAGATTTTGTAGATTTCTATTTTTTGTTAAAGGAGAAAAAATTTAATTTTAGTGATATTTTTGCTAGAGCCAAGAAGAAAGATACTGGTCTTAATGAATTCTACTTGGCAAGTATGCTGGGCGAAGTAGAGAACTTAAAGGTGTTCCCCCGTGTATTAAAATCATTTAACAAGCAAGAATTTGATAAATTTTTTTCTGATTTAAGTAAGCGACTATTTGAGAAAATTAGGCCGTGAGAGTAGAAGTCTAATTTGTGTTAGCTCCCCTCGCCGTTCTAGGTGTAGTGTATATTTTTCTAGCTTCTAGCCGTTTTTATTCTGGGTTCTGCTGTTGGCAGCTTTTTGAATGTGGTTATTGGCAGAATGACTTGAGGTTAGTCGCTTTTGAGAATTGTTTTTAAGGATTTTTTTTCCAGGAATTTAAGAATTTGGTTTGCAAAGTCACGTAGATCATCAATGTTGGTTTTGTAATCGCTAAAAAGCAGAGAATAATCAAAATCGTTATATCCGTGGACAACACGATTTCTAAAGTCGGTCGCAGCTGCTAATTTTTGTGCCAGTTTTTTATCTATCACGCCTTCTTGGCCTATTAGTAGTATTGCATCCTTTGCGGTTTCTTTACGTGGCAGGTCTGACTCAGCAATGATGTGGGATGCAATGTCGATTACTGTTTCGACTGATTGTTGAAGACGGAACGTAACTAGGTCATGAATATCTGCGTCATCAATGAACTCAGTTTGATTAAACTCCATGCTTTCAATGGAGGAAATTTGTGATGTTAGAAAATCAAGTTTTTTAAGAATTAAAGTTTTGTTAATTGGCATAGGAGGATATCTTCTGTTTCAATTGGTTTTCAAAAATACTTCGCAGATGTGCTGTATCATAATAGTTATGGAGTACAAAGGCTTCAAAGTCGTTAATTTGCGGTTCATTCCTTTGGTAAATTTTCTTTCCTGTTGCAATAATCTCATATAGGAAAATTGGAGAAGATGATTTGTCTACGATAGATAAATCAAGCGTTTTGGGAAATTTTATATTCTTAACTAATTTGTAGACCTTATCATAGCTGAGTGTTCTTCTGCTATAAGTTACAACTACCAGGTCGAAATCGCTCTCTGGCGTTG
This sequence comes from uncultured Gammaproteobacteria bacterium, assembly GCA_964390405.1. GTDB lineage: Bacteria > Patescibacteriota > Microgenomatia > Curtissbacterales > GWA2-41-24 > WO2-FULL-40-11. The sequence continues at coordinate 2,162 of CAYMIE010000128.1, forward strand.
TTTTACCGGAAACAGTGGAGCCGACAATATAAGCCGCTAAAATTTCTGGTTCTTCCGCCAAGACTGCCTTGATTTGAGTATCTAGATTGTGATCTTTCATGAGTAAATTTTATCATTATCAAGCCGATTTGAGAAGCTGGGAAGTCGTCTTTATATGAGAATGCATCTCTTTCTTCAGTGTTGTAAAGGATTTGTGATTCTTATATCCTTAATCTTATGATTGTCTACCTGCTCATATTTTTTATCCTTGGGTCTGCAATCGGCAGTTTTTTGAATGTGGTTAGCGACAGAGTGACAAAAGGTGAGGGTATTTTAGGCAGATCTTACTGCGATCACTGTAAGATACCACTTGCTACTTTTGATCTTTTACCGATTATTAGTTTTGCGGGACTGGGTGCGCGCTGCAGGTATTGTAAACGCAAAATTTCCTGGCAGTATCCGATTGTAGAG
>CAYMIE010000129.1:0-2594 GCA_964390405.1 uncultured Gammaproteobacteria bacterium
GAACATGGAATGTTCAATGCTTTCATAATCTTTGGAGTATTCTTCATCGTCTGGGCACTTGGATTTTTTTTGAAGAGATTTACTTTACATGATGGGGTTAAAACAGCAGCAATATTCTTATTGGCCATAATCGCATTTTTTATAGGAGAGTACTTTAGATCAAGAGAGTAAAAATGTCACACACATACGGGTTTTCAACATGGATAGGGTGGGCAATTCTGATAGTCTCTGTGATAGTTGGCTTAGTCCTATTCTCTAAAAGAAGAAAGGTCTTTCCATTGCTATACCTTTCAGCTGCCGCATTGTACACTTATGGGATAACCTTTGTTATGGACAGATTCCACCTAAATGACATCTGGACTTTTGTGCTTTTGATAATATCTGGAATAATTATGATACTGCTCGGAGTTTACTTAAAGTCTTCTAGCAGGTAATTCGTTTTCAACACTATGGATAAAAGAATTTTAATTGTTGTTTTTGCATCTCTGATTTTAATTGGCCTCATAATTGCTGGCTCTCCGATAGGCTTAGAGGCTAGCGAAGAGACTGTAGAATCATTGGCGGAGGAAGAGCTATTCTTTAATTCATCAGAGTATATTCACTCTTCCAAAAACCTTGTTTTGCAGACGATAACAATCAAAAATAAGTCTCCATTTCCAAAAGCCTACAAGCTTCCAAAAATTGTTGTTTGTGCGGGAGAATTAGAGTTCTATGGCACAAGGCTTGTCGGGGATCTCCAAAATCAAGGAGATTATGATGACGGACTGATTTCAACCGGATATGATTCTCTTGAGGTTATAAATGTTGGACCATACAAGGAAGAAAGTGTAAAGATAGTTGTAAGCCAAACCCCATACTATGGCGCTAAATCTACCCCGAAAGTCCTAACTATATACAAAGACTATAGCAATAGTTATAACTACATAAGCTGCACTGAAGCAGCGAGTAAGATAAAGGAAAAAGTAGAGATTCCGATAAGGTAAAGATATGATTTCTTATCCAATCAATATCCAAAGTAGAGTAATCACTGTCGCAATCCCTAGAATTATAGCTATAGCGTTATGGATGTTCTTCATTATCCACGCAAGGAGCGTTCCAGCTGCGAGAAGCGCAAGTATGGTTAATTTCGTCGATAATGCAACTACCATTATTCGAGAAAAGTAATACCACTTAAAAATCTTTGCAAAGATTTTTATTTGAGAGTGGCGGAAATAAAGGATGAAGAAAGGCAACCTTGCGCTCTTTGCACTTGTGGCACTCTTGATACTTGTTCTAGATAGAGCGACAAAACTCCTGGCACTACAGGGGACTCATGAAAGGAATTACGGCCTCTTATTCGGCCTTCTGGCGAGCGGCGAGCATAGGTGGCTTTTCGTCGCAATCATCATCTGGGTTTTGTTCTTCTTCATCTACGTGCTATCCATGAAGGAGGTAAAGAAAAATTCGCTCTTGATGTTAGGCCTTTTCCTGATGATGACCGGCCTTGTGGGCAACTTGCTCGATAGAATTTTCTACGGCTTTGTCGTGGATTTCATCCCCTTAAGAGATTGGACGACCTTTAACTTAGCTGATATAAGCATCGCCACAGGATCAGCGATATTGCTTTGGTATATCTTTTCTTCTAAGAAATAGCTTTAAGTCCGCTGAATGAGAGTTCTTACATATTCATCGGCTTTTGCAAGTTTGTCTAAATCTATGCCAGTAGAGACGCCATAGCGCTTCCCTTCTCTTTCAAGAAATCCCGCTAATTCAAGTGTATCTACATTGGCAAGCAATGCATCGGTCGGGCATCCACCAATTCCGCCGCATGAGGAGTCAAATGTCCGCACCCCTAGGTCAAATGCAGTTTCAATTTTTATTTTCATGCTGTCTTTTTGTGTATGCAGATGCAGTGCAAAATTGTCTAGGTTAACCTCGGCGAATAGCTCTTTCAGTCTTTCTTTAACCAGTCTAGAATCTGCAACTCCGTTCGTATCTCCCAAAGAGATCTGATAAACTCCTTTCTCAAGATACCAATTAGAGATCTCTATAACTTTGCTCACAGGAGTATCATCAGGAGAATGATAACCGAAAACTGTTGAGATATATCCACGCACTTTCTTCCCATCTGCAGTAGCTAACTGCATCACATCTTCAAGTTTCGGTTTCGTGTCATCAATCCCTCTGCCATGATTATTTCTATTGTGCCATTCATTCGCCGAGATAAAGACAGCTATTTCTGGAATATTCGCCTCTTTCGCTTGCTGGTAGTAATACTTGCTGGGAAGGAGGGCGCTGTAAGTCACCCCATGTTTTCTTTCAATTCCGAGCGCAACTTCAAGGGCGTCCCCAGTCTGAGGGATAAATGCAGGATTAACAAACGAAACGGCCTCAATAAAACGCAAACCGGTTTCAGAAAGAAGGTTGATGTACCTTATCTTATCCTCAGCTGAAAGTTTTGGCAGGCCTTGCAGGCCATCTCGCGGGCCAACTTCATAGATTGTGACTGAATCCCGCGTCATTCCTGCAATACACTCCAAAGGCTTAAATTACTTTCCACATAATCTTTTAAATCCCAAGGCCTTGTGAGAGTGATGCCATACCCATACATGACA
>CAYMIE010000130.1:0-2544 GCA_964390405.1 uncultured Gammaproteobacteria bacterium
GGTCCACCTTGTCGTGCACGTGGATGATTTCTTTGTCTTCGAAAATTCGCACCACTTCGATGATGGCATCCACCTCGCGGATGTGAGAAAGAAATTTGTTCCCGAGCCCCTCCCCTTCCGATGCTCCTCTCACCAACCCGGCGATGTCAACAAATTCAACCACCGCCGGCACGGTCTTTTTAGATTTGGAAAGTTCCGAAAGCTTAGTGAGACGCTCATCCGGCACCGGCACGATACCGACCGATGGGTCGATGGTGCAGAAAGGATAATTCTCCGCCGGCACGCCCTTCTTGGTCAGCGCGTTAAAGAGCGTGGACTTCCCCACATTCGGCAACCCCACGATTCCTATACTTAGGGCGGAAGACGACATTAAATTGATTTAGGCTAATGAATCCATGAACGTGTAATTCTTCTTTGGCACTTATGACTTTAGTAGAAGCTCTTATTACTATGTCTTTCTTCGCCTCAAAACTCAAGTTTTCAAGATGTTTTGATGCCTCTTGAGCGAATATCTCAATTTCGTTCTGATCCGGCAATACTAACTCATCTTTTGGTGTTTCTTCAAGGCGGGCTTTTGCTATCTGATCTTCAAACATACGAACCTTTTCTCTTACAGGAGTGGCATACTCTTCAAACTTCTCCAAAGTGATGGCCTCTTTCGCGTAAAGATGAGCGTAGCGATCTTCTTGTGCTTGCAACTTGGCAATTTCCTTGCGAGTATTCTCAATATCTATTGTTGACTGACGTTTAATGTCTCCGTGACGGTTCTTTTGCCATTTCTCAATTTGCTCGCGCAGTAGCTCGGGAGAACTTATGATTTTTTCAATATTATTCCAGACTATTTCATCGGCAATCTTGGCGTTAATGCTTGCCTCTTTACAAGTAGGAGGAAGAGGGAAGGTACGCACTCGGTTGATACAGCGGTAATAGAGATGTTTCCCTCTCTGTACTCCTTCTCCGGCTCTTCTGCCACCACAATTACAGAAAATACTTCCAGCCAAAAGAAAATTGTTTTTCTTATTCCTCCCCAACATTTCAAAATTCTTTCTCAATTGCACTCCGGCACGCTCGAAAAGTTCCTTATCTATTATTGGTGTGACATCTATCAATTCCCAATCCTTTTCGGGCCTCATTCGTCTGCTAGTCTTTTTTATTTTCTTGTATTTCTCGTGCTTAGTAGGATTTTCTGGCACAACCGCATATGAAGCGCCCCAATGTGCCTTTCCAATATAAGCTTTGTGTCTCAACATTGTACTTAAGGTGCTTGTCGCCCACACTCCCCTCTTACTCTTCCTTGGTGGAATACCTAGTCTATATAACTCTCTTACCACACCACGAACAGTCAGGCCTTCATCGGCAACCATCTTAAATATTTCTTCCAAAATTTTCTTCTCACGCTCATTTATTTCATAGTGACCCGGAACATATTCTGGACTTCCCCGCTTTCCTGAGTTAGGAATGTAAGTATAGCCGTAGGGGGCTTCTGTCGTCAGAACATATCCATTTCTAACACGGGCAACCTTTCCCATCCTGAATCTTTCCCTTATTTTCATGCGCTCATACTCAGCGAAAACTCCTCTCATTTTATTTGAGATGATTTCGTAATCATTTCCTGGTGGTGGCGTAGTCACAAAAAGTATAGGAATGCCCAAATCCAACAATTCTTCTATTACAACTTCTTGCCAAGCACCTCGTCTGGCTAATCGATCTGGGTCATGGATGAGTATGGCATCCCAGATTTTACTTTTAGCATCAAGACGCAATTGGTCAAGATCGGGGCGGGATAAGGTGTCACCGGACCAAGCTTCGTCCTTATACTCTTTAATAATTAGGTAACTATGTTTTTTAGCGTGATCCTGTACTGAAACACGTTGTGCATCAATTGTTTTTTCTTCTTCTTGTTTTGACCCAGAAACCCTGAGATACGAGGCCACAAACTTGATTTCTTTTTCCGGAAAATTGTTCATAGTATTGTCAGAATATTATAGCGAATTATTAATCTCCTCTCTCTTGACTAACTTTGCCCTTCTAGTTTTAACAACTCCCTCGAATAGAATACTGAATATATCGTCCAGGATCCGCTCAACGTTATCCGGCGCCTCCGGCTGCCAATAGGGGTAGTCCAGAACCAGAAAAACCCATCCCCCAAGGAGAAGTAGCTCAGGACATACTGACAGAAGAAGAGGTTCAGAAAGTTGCTGCTATAGAGGCTAGTGGGCTAGATGTGCCAGGAAGCCAAGGTCCATACCAAGTAATAAAGGTGGTAGATGGTGATACCATCACCATTGATCTGAATGGCAAAGCGGAAACAATCAGACTTATCGGAATTAATACTCCGGAAACAGTTGATCCTAGGAAGCCGGTGGAATGTTTTGGGGTAGAGGCCTCGAATATGGCACCAGATAGGAAATGTCGAGCTTTTGAGGTTCGCCTCGCTTCGCTCGGCGACTGATTTGTATTGGATTTTGGGGGCAAAAAAGAATTGGCGATTTCGCAAAATATGGTTCGAGCCGATGTTTTTCAGAAATGTTGGCAATTCGGAAA
>CAYMIE010000131.1:0-2514 GCA_964390405.1 uncultured Gammaproteobacteria bacterium
CTTATTTCAGTTGCAGTCTTCATGATAGCCTACTACCGGTTCCTTGGTATTTTTGCGGTAATAGCACTGGCAATTTATACCATTTTGGTTTTCGCAATATTTAAGCTGTTTCAGGTTACCTTAACCCTTGCCGGTATTGCCGGGTTTGTCCTTTCAATTGGCATGGCGGTTGACGCAAACATCCTGATTTTTGAGCGGATGAAAGAAGAAAAGCGTTGGGGCAAACCCAACATCGATGCTTTATTTGCCGGTTTCGACAGGGCCTGGTCATCTATTCGTGACTCTAATGCATCTTCACTTATAACTACTGCAATACTGTACCAATTCGGCACAGGGCCGATAAAAGGTTTTGCATTCACGCTGGCAATCGGCATTTTCGTGTCACTATTTAGCGCGATAACAGTCACAAAAACATTACTCAGGGTTTTCTACGTTAGGAGTATTAAATGAACATAATAAAGTACAAAAATTGGTTTTTTGGCTTGTCGTTTCTGATTATTATTCCCGGCATAATTGCGCTTTCAACGTGGGGTTTAAAACTAGGCATTGATTTTGAAGGGGGAACCCTGTGGGAAATAAAATTCGCAGACGAGGTAAAAACACCGCAGGTCGACTTAAACAAAGTACATGCTGCAATATCCGCAGACGGCGGGGAAGTCTCGTCAATTGCACAAACAACAGATAGGCAAGTTTTAGCACGCCTTAGGGCAACAGATGAAAATAAAATCAAGGATATAAAGTCTAAACTTATTGACCAATTTGGCCAAACTGAAGATATTCGCCTGGAAACGGTCGGCCCTGTAATTTCCAAAGAACTCACCAAAAAGGCCTTAGAAGCTGTTGTCATTTCAATATTAGCAATAGTCGCCTACATTACATGGGCTTTTAGGAAAGTACCGAAACCTGTTTCATCGCTGGCCTTTGGTGTATGTACAATAATTGCGCTAATACACGATGTAATTGTCGTAGCCGGTGTTTTTGCCATATTAGGTCATTTCTTCGCAATAGAAATCGACTCTCTCTTTATAACTGCGCTACTAACAGTTATTGGTTTTTCAGTCCACGATACAATTGTAGTTTTTGACCGGATCCGCGAAAATCTTCACAAACATGGCGGGTATAATTTTGAGGAGGTTGTCAATAATTCGCTCCTGCAAACATTAGGTAGGTCACTAACAACATCACTGACGGTAGTTTTTGTTTTGCTGGCTCTTTATATGTTCGGCGGGGAATCTATTAAAAACTTTGTATTGGCACTTTTGGTTGGTATTGTCTCCGGAACCTATTCTTCAATTTTCAACGCATCTCCGCTTTTGGTTGTCTGGTCGAAGTTTAGCTTTGCAAAAAGCAGACCCTGAGCTTGTCGAAGGGCAAAACATAACCTCAAGGAGAAATATTAAGCAAGGGATTTAATCTTTGAAATTAAATAGTCCCGATTATTTTTTCCGTCATCATCTAAAACTTCCTCAAAAAGCTTACTCAAAATTTCACCTACTTTTGGCCCCGGTTTCAGGTCAAGGATTTTCATCACGTCATTGCCGTTTACTTTAAGGTCGGAAACTGTGAATGGTTTTTTCAAGACCTCCTTAAGTCTCGAGCGAAATAATTTTAATCTCCATGATTCCGGTTGTTGCAGCCCGCCGCCAAGCCTATCACCAATCCTAAGGTCCATCATATCCTCAACATATTCAAGTCCTATATTTTTAATAAACCGCCTCAATGCGCGATCTGTTTGATTCTCACCAACGGAAAACTGGTGCCAGCGGACAAGCCTGAAAAGTTTATCACGATCTTCCCGGGAAAGATGGAATCTCTCAGCAACTTTTACCGCAAGTCTTGCTCCAACGACTTCGTGATTGTGAAAGGTCCGCACACCTTCCTCTGTCATTTTGGCAACTTTTGCCTTGCCTATATCATGTAGAAGTGTAGCAAAGCGGGTAATAGTATCTTTCGATGGACAAGCCTCCAAGCTCATCACACAATGAGTTCCCACATCATAAATATGATGCCTCTTGGGACTTTTTTGCTCGACGGAAAAACAAACCTCCAGTTCTGGCAAAATAACAGTCAAAACACCAAGTTTTTTTGCCAGGAAAAATCCACTCGCGGGGTCTTTTGAATCAACAATTTTGAAAATCTCATCCCTTATTCTTTCACCGGAAATTTTTGATATTAAACTGGCGTTTTCTTCAACTGCTTTTGCAGTTTTTGGCTCAATATCAAACCCTAGAGTTGTTGCAAAACGAATTGCCCTAAGAAGTCTTAGTGCATCCTCACCAAACCTTTCGTTGGGATCGCCGACAGTTTTTATTAGTTTATTTTTCAAATCATCCTGCCCGCCAAACGGGTCGACGAGAATCCATCCATCCAGTCCTTTGCTCCCACCCTCCGAGTTAAGGCCTGACCTTTTTCCCAGCTTCAGTGCCATCGCATTTATTGTAAAATCACGCCTAGCCAGGTCTTCCTCAAGACTATTTCCCCAAGTGATCTTGTCCGGATGTCTTGAGTCTGAAT